>DDJS01000063.1:7062-27336 GCA_002339165.1 Cellvibrionales bacterium UBA2618
TCGTTTGGTTAGTTTGGCTGATTTCAGCTTGGCTTATCAAATGACGCATGGCGCGCTCAGCCCGCGGTGGACAGCGCCTGATCAACATCGGCGATGATATCTTCAACGTGCTCAATTCCCACTGATAATCTAACAAGGTCTGCACTGACACCGGCGCGTTGCATCTCCTCTTCGTTGAGTTGGCGATGGGTGGTGCTGGCGGGGTGGCAGGCGAGGCTTTTGGCGTCGCCAATATTGACCAGTCGTTTGATTAATTGCAGCGCATCAATAAATTTAGCACCGGCGCTCTCACCGCCGACGATACCAAAGCTAACGATTGACGAAGGTTTTCCTGATGTCACTTTCTGCGCTAGTTGGTAGTACTTGTCGCTGGCAAGACCGGCATAATTGACCCATGCGACCTGAGGATGGTTTTGAAGATAGGTGGCTACAGCGAGGGCGTTTTCGACGTGACGATCCATGCGAAGCGCCAACGTTTCTAGCCCCTGTAGAATCATGAAGGCGTTAAACGGCGACAACGCAGCCCCCATGTTACGCAGCGGAACCACCCGAGCGCGACCGATAAAGGGCGCATCAAACGCGTCGGCATAGATCACGCCATGATAAGACGGGTCTGGGGTATTAAATTGAGGAAAGCGCGGATTGTCTTTCCAGACAAAAGTGCCAGAATCTACCAAGATACCGCCGATGGTGGTGCCGTGACCGCCGATATATTTGGTCAAGGAGTGAATAATGATATCCGCGCCCTGTTCAAATGGGCGACACAAATAGGGGGTTGCAACGGTGTTGTCTACCACCAGTGGAACGCCATGTCGGTGCGCCATGGTCGCCAATGCAGCGATATCTACTATATTGCCCGCGGGATTACCGATAGACTCGCAAAAAACCGCTTTTGTTTTTTCGTCGATGAGCGCCTCGAGGGCATCAACATCGTCACCCGAGGCCATCCGCACCTGTATATCTTGTTGCGGCAGGGTATGGGCAAACAAGTTATAAGTGCCACCGTAGAGCTGGCTGACGCTGACAATGTTCTCGCCAGCGCGGCACAGAGTCTGAATCGAAGCGGTAATAGCGGCCATTCCAGATGCCATGCACAGCGCCGCTACGCCGCCCTCGGCCGCTGCGATGCGCTGCTCTAAAACATCGCAAGTCGGATTCATTATGCGCGAATAAATATTGCCTGGTTCGGCGAGATTAAACAGGTCAGCACCATGCTGAGTATCGCGAAAGCTGTAGGACGTGGTTTGATAAATAGGCACAGCAACGGCATTGGTGGTGGGGTCGTCATTAAAACCTGCATGGATGGCCTGTGTTTCAAATTTCATGGTGATTCAATCCTAGTTGTCTTGGGGTAAATGTTTGGCTGTGTTGTTGTGCGAGATGCGCAGCCACCTCGCGCTAAATTGTGTCGCACCTGCGACAACTGACAGTGTCAGATTTTGTCTGATAAGAATTCACATTACAACGTTGCAGATGATCTATGTTATTCCATAGGCACATAATGGCTACCCTCTAGCGACCATGCCTATATTTGCAACAGATCGTCGATCGCAGATTAGTTGTCGGTTGTCGATGCACTCGTGCCTCACTGTCGTGATGTGGCTGTAATGCTATCGGATACCGGTGTTGCTGATCCAAACCGTTTGGTAGGTTGCCACCATTATCATCCGGGTGATCAAATCATGCCACGACTAGTTGCTGAGAAATTTTTTCAGTGTTTGCAGCGGTTTTTCGTGGCTTTTTAAAAGACTGTCGCCATACATAATTAGCACGCTGTCTACCTGATTCCAATAATTGTGGCTCGGTTTGTGGTATTTCAGCGAGGGGACATACAGGGTCGATACTAATTGCTCGCTAAGTTCGAGTAGCTCGGGTCGGTCCAATTGCATGTAGATTGACGTCAAGTAGTCTACGAGATAATCGCTCAGAGTTTTTGCTGCGGGTGCGATCACGGCGTCAGCCGCCGAAGTTTTTGTAATCGGCGTCGACGGTTATCCCGTGCGCTAAAGAGATTACTTACCGATTTTCGGAGTAGGTATGGTGATCGAATAAACTTCCATCGAGATCGGAAAAAAAATGAGTCTGCGGTGCGTCGAACCGGTGAGCTGGATTTTTATATTAATAGGTCTCTCCGCCAATGCCTGATACGTTGTGTTAACTCTGTGCCACAGCCTTTGCGCACCTTTTTGGTGCGGCCGGCCTCAATCGGGTACTCCAAATCGGGTACACAGTCATGTTCTTACATTCTAAGAGCTGATTGATTTGGGACTGGCATTGAAGTGCTGACCAACCTGTTAAATATTTGTTTACACTTGGGCATTATTCATGCCAACTCTATTTATGCCAACTCTGCATGTTGTTGTATACCGGCATTCTAAATAGGTGCTCGCACGCTCATACGCATTAATAATAGAAACTGCAATGTGTCGGTTTGGTGAAATATGACTTGGGTGGTTTTAACCGCAAACAAATTGTGACAAAGTCACCAGACTAAAAAAAAGTGACCGGGAGATAATTACAAATGAGCACTTCGTTAGCGGTAGACATCGGGTTGGGGCAATTGATTTTAAAGCGAGCCGAGCTGACCCCGGGTCACCGAGCGGTTACGTTTGAAGGGCATACTCGGACGTTCTTTGAAATGGCTGAGCGGGTTCGCAGGATTGCCTCTGTGCTCAAGCAAGGAGGCGTCTGTCGCGGCGATAGGGTCGGTTATATAGGGCTCAATCATCCAGTTTTCCTCGAACTCTTATACGCCTGTGGTTGTCTTGGGGCAATTTTTGTCCCTTTAAACTTCCGTTTGACCGGGCCCGAAGCGTGTTTTATCGCCAATGACGCGGGCATTCATACCCTGCTGGCCGACGATGCTCTGAGACCGCTTGTCGATCAAACGAGGAGTGACCTGTGCTGCCGACGTTACCTTTCAATCGAGAGCGCCGGCGAACAGTGGCAGTCGTTGGAGCCATTGTTGCAGGTGGCTATTCCGGTGGTGGGCAGTGAACGAGTGGCAGCCGATGATGTTGCGTTAATTATGTATACGTCTGGCACTACAGGGCTTCCCAAGGGAGCCATGTTGACCCATGGCAATATTTTTTGGAACAGTGTCAATACGGCGTTTGGCGAGGATAGCATGTCGGGGACGACCCTGACCTGTGCGCCATTATTTCATATAGGTGGTTTAAACGTGACCACGCTGCTGTCGCTAGCGAGGGGTATTGAAGTCATATTGCACCGTAGCTTTGATCCTGGTTTGGTCCTGGCGGACATACAACGATATAACGTATGCACTATGTTCGGTGCGCCGACGATGTATTTGATGATGGCGCAACACGAGAGATTTAACACCACAGATTTGAGTAGTATTGATACTGTTATCGTCGGTGGAGCGCCGGTCCCTGTGCCTTTGATCGAAATCTATGGTGAGCGCGGCGTGACCTTTTGCCAGGGTTATGGCCTGACCGAAACCGCACCTTTCGCCAGTATATTATCGGCAGATTTGGCAATCAGTAAGATTGGCTCTGCGGGTTGTCCGCCGCTGTTTACCGATGTGAGAATCGTCGATGCCAACAATCAACCGTTGCCACACGGCGAACGCGGAGAAGTCTGTATCAAGGGGCCCAACGTGATGAAGGGTTATTGGAATCGAGCAGAAGCAACCGCCGAAGCGATCGATCCGATGGGATGGTTCCACAGTGGCGACATTGGTTATTTTGACGACGACGGTTTCTTGTTTTTATGCGATCGACTCAAGGATATGATCATCACCGGTGGTGAGAATGTCTATCCCGCCGAGATTGAAAGCGTGCTCTATGCGCACAGCGCGATCATCGAGGTGGCGGTGATTGGCGTGCCCGATGAAAAGTGGGGTGAGGCGCTAGCCGCCGTTGTGGTATTAGCTCCCGAGAGCCATTTAGATCTGCAACAATTGCGCGATTTTGCAGAACAAAAATTGGCTCGCTATAAATTGCCGACCCAATTGCACGAAGTTAAAATGCTACCGCGAAATCCGGCGGGTAAGGTGCAAAAATTCATTATTAAAGAACAGCTTATGCAAGCCTAGAGCGGTTTTTTGGCGCGCTTATGAAAATAATCCTTGGACAAACCAGCGTTGGCTATTTTGTTCCCAAAATAACCAATAGCGTACCCCCTGTGGGTCGTGTGCTAGGTAATAGTCGCGCTGTTGTTCGCTGTGCCACCAATTATCGCACAGTCGCTCGGGACCACTGAGAAGGGTTAGGGGTTGGCGCCAAAAGGGCTGTCGGCGGTTTGCCGACAGCGCAATGGGGTGTTTCATCAACCATAGCGGTTGGTGTGACAGTGGTTGATGTGACAGTGATTGCGCGACAATTGGTGGCTTTGCGGGAGCCAACCCTGCGGTTGAATTGGCGTGCTCGGGTAAGTGTTCTGCGAGCATGTAAGGTCGGGTCAACGCATCGCTACCCAATTTGGCGGTCAATTGATCGAGTAGTTGGTTTTTATCGACCTGCTGTTTGTCACTGAAAAAATCTAAGTTGCCCTCAGGAGCGGCGATAAACTGATCGCTGTACAAGCCGATTGATTCTATGCTGGGCGCCAGTTGCAGACGTTCCAGTTGCAGGCGACTGAGGGTAAAAAAACTCATGTAGTTATTGTTGCCCGAGGAAAGTTGCACGCGCATCGACTGTGGCTCACCCATCAATGGCGAAAATAGCCAATCTATTTGCCGGCAGTGAGAATGATGCGCGCCAAGATAGTCGCAAAAACGTTGCAGTAAATCTTTCATCGGCGCATACAGGGCCTCTTTAGAATAGAGGCCATCTGCACGCTGTAAGGTGTCGCTAAAGTACTCGGCGGGGGTGTAAAGGGTGTGAGGCGTGGTCACAGCGCCGGTTAATTGATCGATTTGGGTAATTAATTGAGCGCCAAAACGGCGACTTAGGGAGCTGCGTGGCAGCGCCAATAAATCCCCCAAAGTAGGGAGATTTAATTCTTCAAAACTACGTTTTTGCGACTCCTTAATGGCCAGTTTTACTGCGGGAATAGCGTGCAGTTGTCTGGTCATCTGCTGACTATCTGGAATGTCGCTGTGAAAATCATCATCATAGGTCAAGCGCGCGGCTTGTAGGCTGGGGCCGATGCCACTGATCACCCGGTTACAACGTCTTTGTATCCGTGTCTGGAGTCGTTGCAGTAGGGTGACATAATCGCCATAGAGCTGTTCGCAGCGCGACAATTCTAGACCAATACCCTGTTGCTTATAAATCACAATGGTGGGGCTAAAGCTGTAACTAATCAGCGCCAATTGTTGTAAATAGTACGTTTCTTGAGATAGTTTCCGAGGCTCAACATGCAGTTGCGGGCACAGCGCCAATGCCGTGGAGAGCGACATGTGTACGTCGACCCCATAATGCTGTGCTGCCTTGTTGCAACAATAAATGCGTTGTAGTTGCCGAGATTGAATGACAATCGCGTAGGGCTCTTGCGTTATTTGCTCGGTGGACTGGTTAAACTGGGCATCCAGAGCGAGTTGAGGGAAACTCAAATAGAGCCAAATTTGGGCGGTTTTGGCCGGTTGCTGTTGCCGATGAGTTCTATATCTCGGTTTAGATATACTGGACATATCAGGTGTTTAGCGTCTGGTCGATATTTTCATACCGTCCGTAAATGCTAGTGCTTTGATCCTCTGGGTAGCAGATAGGTACGTTCAGTTGATTCAGAGGCGTGCGTTCGCTCTCGAGTAGCGAGGATTTTATTTGCACGCGTGAGTCCGCTATGGCGCCACTGAATTTATGCACCCTAATATCTAGTTGGTGTAGTGCATGGCTGTGTATTTCTAGGCGCAAAGGTGAGGGCGAGGCCGAGGATAGACTTTCGGGGCGATTGAATAAAAAGGCGCTCTGCTGGCTGTCGACGGCGGCCAATTGTAATTTTCGTAAATTGCTATAGCTGAGTTTGTAGTGATTCGGCCAGGCCAACAGTAGAGCGCCGTTACGAATACTCAATTCTGCAGCCCATAGCCAGTCACGCTGCCATTGACTACGTACGACAACTAAATTTTCAAGCGCGATATTAGCACTGACCCAGGAGGGTGCATGGGGTTGATAAGGGGGGTCTAGGAGAATGCAGAGCTCACCAGCCTGAGTATGCTTTTCTAGCGTGGGTAGCAATAAGCTCAATTCACCAATCCCTTGGTGATGACAGGCTAATTCAATCAACGCTGTTTTTGGCCAGCCACCGAGCAACAGTGCGTCTAGCTCAGTATGGCCGGTTGGGCGAACTCTACGCGATACCGCGCGATCATAACCACGCCATATGTCGCGACGCGATAGCAAGTTTGTGAGCGCTGTAGGAGATTGAATAACCGGTTTCATATACTGTTAATATATACAGTATTTAATAAAAAGTCATATCTATTTACGGTTCTTTTTAATTGGCATGAGCGACATTGAGGTGACAAAAAATAGGCTACATGGATCAAACGTTACGCAGATGCTAAACTGAGTTTGACCCGTTTAGCGCTGCGAAGATCGGTATGGCAAAAACACTCGTTGCGGAGCAACGTATCAATCCCACTTGGACCATCTACGCGGCGCCCTTGATCGCCATTTTACAGACGGCAGAACAAATGGGTATTCAGCAGGCGGCACTTCTCGACAATCTCTCGTTCAGGGCAGAAGACCTTAATGTTCCCGACCGACGATTTCCAGTAACGGATTATTTTAAACTCTACCAAGCCGTTTATGACATCAGTGGCGATGCCGATATTGGTTTGGCCGTGGGTCGGATTAGTTTCCTAAAAGGCATGAATTTACAGCTCTATATGGCAACGGTATCGAGGCAATTTAGGGATTATTTAAACTTAATTCCAAGTGTTATCAAACTACGCGGCGATATTGGCCAAGTCGGCGCCTATAGGAACGCTGACTTGATTGAACTACGCTGGGAACCTCTACTTTTAGATACCGCTAGAAAACGCTTCTACAGCGATGAAATATTGGCCGCCTCGGCAGCGATCATCAATTCTCTATGTGTCTTGCCGGTGCCGACTGTCAATGCGCAATTCACCTACCCAGAGCCGCTGGATACGAGGCAATTGGAGGCGATCTTTGGGTCTGATTTGGCGTTCGACCAGCCCTGTAGTAGTTTGACTTTTAATGCTGAGGCGCTCAATTATCCCCTATTGCAACAAGACTACTATCACCAGGGGTCCGACCTGAAACAGCCATTTCGCGACTTTTTTGGCAATGACGATCCAAGCGATCAGTTACTACTCAATTTAAAGCAATCGATACTGCAATATTTGCCCGAGGGCGAGGTAACTATCGATAAATTGGCGAGTAAATTACACGTCTCGCGACGCACGCTACAGCGCCGGCTATCGGATCGAGGGACGAGTTTTTTACATATTTTACAGGAGGTGCGCTCGCGCGTTGCGTTGCGTTATCTCTCCGACGATCGCTTGGGTATTACCGAGATCGCCTTTTTACTTGGCTATGCGGATCAAGGCTCGTTTTCCAGCGCATTTAAAAGTTGGCATGGCGTGTCACCGCGAGACTATCGCCGCGGTTGAGGTGTTTTGTTTGGCGTTTATTCCTAAAAATTGGCACCTATTCCCTTTACCCCATTGGGACTCAAATTTATTATTCGATGGCTATAGATAAAATCTTTGATTTTTTGTCACTTTGTTTTTTTGCCTCGAGGAGAATACCGATGTCGTTGGATTTTGATAGCGCGCGCTTACCCAACCCACATTTGACTGCAGAGCACGAGGAATGGCGAGCGCAGATAAGACGTTTCTTCGATCGCGAAGTGATCCCCTTTGCGGGCGATTGGGATGAGGCCGGCAGAATTCCCGACGAATTGTGGCCAAAGTCAGCGGCCATAGGT
Source organism: Cellvibrionales bacterium UBA2618 (assembly GCA_002339165.1). Taxonomy (GTDB): domain Bacteria; phylum Pseudomonadota; class Gammaproteobacteria; order Pseudomonadales; family Porticoccaceae; genus TMED48. The sequence continues at coordinate 14,926 of DDJS01000063.1, forward strand.
ATTCTCGGCTTAGGTTATCCCGAACAGTATGGTGGCGTTGAGGAGGGAATTGATATTTGGTACAAAAATATCCTCAATGAAGAAATGGCTCGAATCGCCGTGGGTGGCGTCAGCGCCACCTTGATGGTTCACGGTATCGCACTGCCACCATTGATCAACTATGCCAGCGAGGCGATCAAGCAAGAAATTGTGCCACCGGTGTTGGCAGGTTCGAAACGGATCTCTCTGGCGATCACCGAACCTGCGGCTGGATCGGACGTTGCTCAATTGCAGACTACGGCGCGCCTGGATGGTGATCACTATGTGGTCAATGGTTCAAAAACCTACATCACTGGGGGTATGAATGCCAATTGGTACACCACCGCGGTGCGCACCGGAGGCGAGGGCTCTGGAGGTGTTTCGGCGCTATTAATTCCAGCCGATCTACCCGGTGTGTCGAGAACCGCGCTGAACCGCAAACAGGGTTGGTGGTGTTCGGATACTGCGACGATCTATTTTGACGACGTGCGGGTGCCAAAAGAGAACTTGGTGGGCGATGAAAATCGTGGATTCCGGGTAATTATGACTAACTTTAATGCTGAGCGATTGGCGATGTCTGCGGCGATGGAGGCCTATTCTCGGGTCTGTTTGGAAGACGCTGTGGCGTGGGCGAGCGAGCGTAAAACCTTTGGTAAGCGACTCGCGGACCACCAAGTTATCCGCCATAAAATAGCTGAAATGAAGCAGCGAATCAATGCGGCTAACGCCTATTTACAAGTAATTTGTGCCGAGGTCGATCAGGGGCGAGAGAGCGCCGGTGATATAGCGCTGCTAAAAGTTCAATGCAGCCAGACCATGGAGTATTGCGCGCGCGAGGCGATGCAAATATTAGGCGGCATTGGTTACATGCGCGGTAACCGCGTCGAACGGATTTATCGCGAAGTGCGGGTCAACGCAATTGGCGGCGGGTCAGAGGAAATTATGCGCGATCTAGCGGCGCGCCAATTTGCGTTGTAAACGCAACCTATTTAGCCTCGTGCTGGGCCAGTATTTACCGCCCGTTTGGTGGACGTCATAGTGAGTAGCCGTTAGTAAAGTTGCCGGCATGTATTCAGTTATTCAACCGGAGAGAGTTTATGTTATTTACCGAACAACACCGCGCCATTGCAGACACCACGTCGCAGTTTATCGAGAGGGAAATCAATCCGTACGCGGATGAATGGGAAGCGCAGGGAAGTTTTCCCGCTCACCAACTGTTTAAAAAAATGGGCGATTTGGGCCTTCTGGGTATTGCCAAGCCAGAGGCTTTTGGTGGTATGGGTTTGGATTATAGTTATCAGGTAGCTTTTGCCGAAGAGTTGGGGCGCATTCGCAGTGGCGGTGTCGGCATGGCGATCGGGGTGCAAACTGATATGGCGACACCGGCGCTGGCCAATCACGGCAGCGATGAATTGCGCCGCGATTTTTTGACGCCGACGATTACCGGCGACATGGTCTGCTCGATTGGGGTCAGTGAACCAGGCGCTGGGTCGGATGTGGCGTCGATCAAAACGTCGGCAAAAAAAGATGGCGACGACTATGTGATCAACGGCAGTAAAATGTGGATCACCAGCTCTACCCAGGCTGATTTTATCTGTCTTTTGGTCAATACTAGCGAGGGCAACTCGCACGCAAATAAATCCCTAGTGGTGGTGCCCACCGATTGCCCTGGTATTACGTTCTCCGACAAACTCAATAAACTGGGTATGCGTTCTTCGGACACCGCTCAGGTGTTTTTTGATAATGTTCGCGTACCCCAGCGATACCGTATCGGCGAGGAGGGGCAGGGCTTTCGCTATCAGATGGAGCAATTTCAAGAAGAGCGCATCTACGCGGCGGCCGGCAATTTAAAAATGTTTGAGTACGTGATCCAAGACACCATCGAGTACACGCGCCAGCGCCAAGCTTTTGGTCAGTCGATACTCGATAATCAGGTGGTACATTTTCGTCTTGCAGAGTTACAAACCGAGGTCGAATTACTTCGAGCACTGGTCTACGACGCGGTAGAGGGCTACATTAACGGGCAAGACGTGACGCTAAAAGCGTCGATGGCCAAGTTAAAAGCCGGACGGTTAAGCCGCGAGGTTACCGACAGCTGTCTGCAGTATTGGGGTGGTATGGGCTATATGTGGGACAATCCGGTGGCGCGCGCTTATCGTGATGGTCGGCTGTCGTCTATTGGTGGCGGTGCCGACGAGGTAATGTTGGGCATTATTGCTAAACGCATGGGGATCATGCCGAGCCGAAAATCCTTATGAGACCAACAACCACGCTCTTTTATACCCTCGATCTAGCGTCTGTACGGGAACCGACCACGTCGCCGATCAGCGCAGGGAGGCGATAAACTCGCGCCGGTTATAGCCCCGACTGGTTGCGAGGAGCGCAGTCAGCCAACCGTGATATGCCTACTATTAGAGCCCAAGGTACTGATAGGTTGGACGCAGCGTTGGGCAGTGCCCGTTACAGAGATTGACGGTTTATTTTTATTTGTGGCTATTCATTGATATGCACGAATGCAACGTGCAATGTACGCCGGTCGTAGCTTTGGTACGTGACTGACCACGGCGGCGATCGTTACTCGAGCGCGACGCATAGGGCGCTGCATTAGTAAGCGGCTAACGAGAATTGAAGGCCTTTATGCGATATTAGCGGTCAAGGCCTTTTCGAGCAGGTAGCCGATTTAACTTAACATTGGGCCGAGCTTCATGGCAATGCCCATATCGCCTTGGATTTTTAGCTTTCCAGACATAAATGCTGCGGTACCATCCAGTTCTCCGCTAGCCATCGCCATAAAGTTTTCCATGCTGATACTCATGGTGCACTGAGCATCGGCATTGTCGTTGTTGATCAAATTGGGGGTTTGTGTGGCGTCTAGAAATAAAAATCCATCGTCGCCAAAATCAAACTTTAAGGTGGCGCCCAGACCGCAGTCCTCGCCAATTTTTTCCTGTAATCCTGCGGTTACTGTCTCTAGTGACATATTAAAAATCCTCATTATTTGGTGTTTTTATGTTTGACATATACGCCTCAAAAAGCATTGTAGAGCATTTGAGAAGGCCTACTGTAAAAATCTCATTACTCAAAATCAAGCGTTATTTAAGCGAAAAATACTAGCCTGTTTATATAGACTCACGGTGTCCTTTCGGCGACACTAAACGTCAATATTTTCAGGCTTTATGGGATCGCTAAGGCGGTCTCGATAAAGGGCTTTAAATGGCACCGCTGTATCAATAGTTGGCGCGCTCTACCAAGACTGGTGTGAATCCAGAGGTTAATTTCTGTGGCGAAAAAGTAGCCTATATAGCGTTTCTGTTTTGCCCTGGTGCCGCATTCGGATCCGGTTGTTGATTCAGCCCGCAAACCGGTGCGGGTGTAACACCAGGATGCAATGAAGCTCGAGAGTTAGCGACGCTAAAGACTCGCAATCTTGGACACTGCGCATGCTAAACGCCGTTAGTACGCACAATCTAAGCTCGTTTTTTGTGATGAACCGAATCGGGGAGATTGGCTCCACAGTCGGGTGTATCAAGCGCGTGACTCGCGATCAACAATGGCTGCGATTAAAGTATAGTTTTTGCACTGCGGCGGCTAATGCCTCATGCCCTCGGTTCTATTCACTCAGTAAAGATCGACTCGAAACGCAGGGCCAGTGATCCGTCGGCGCGAGCGTGCGGGTCGACGTTTTAGTGGCCATAGGCCGAGTGGCGTTGGATGCGGGCGCTGGTCATTCGATCGTAGCCACTTAATAAAAATAACAAGCTAGGAACCCGTTGTATGGAACAATTGAAACCAGCGCCCAGGGCTACCGCGATCATGGTCTTTTTACTGGTACTAAATATATTGAATATGGTCGATCGTAATCTGATCACCAGTTTTGGATCGGTCATTATCGCCGACCTCGAGCTGAGCGACTCACAATTTGGCTTGTTGACCGGGCTTATCTTTGCGTTTTTTTATTCTGTTATGGGTCTATTTATGGGCGCCTTAGCCGATCGGGTGAATCGGCCGCGCCTGATCGCTGCCGGTCTGGTCCTCTGGAGCGCGCTGACCGCGGTGTCGGGAACGGCAAAAAACTTCTTGGAAATTGGCCTCGCGCGGCTATTTATCGGCGTCGGTGAATCGGCGATGACGCCCTCGGCTATGTCGATGTTGTCGGATTTGTATCCGCGCACTATGCGTGGCACAGCGACTGGATTTTATTACCTTGGGGTGCCTCTTGGCGCGGGTGGCAGCTTTGTTGTCGCCGGTTTATTAGGTCCGGCCATCGGTTGGCGAAACTGTTTTTATCTGCTCGGTGGCTTGGGCCTAGTGCTGGCTCTATTACTGCTTGCAATGCGTGATCCAGATCGCGGCGCGATGGAGTTAACATTCAGCGCTACCGACCGAGATGAGCGACCTGACGAAGTGGAATTAACAAATAACTGGCGGCACATGATCGGGGAAGTGATGGCCGTGATCAAATCGGTTCCGGCACTCGCCTGGACAATGATCGGGGCGGTATTTTTACACCTGCCGTTGGGCGCGGGGCAGTTCGTAATCGTCTGGCTGGAGCGCGAGCGTGGCTTTGCTGTAGGCGAGATTACCGTAATTTATGGGCTTTTATATATTGTATTTGGCACCGCAGGTACCTTTTTGGGCGGAATCCTGAGCGACCTATATCAAAAGCGATACCGTGGTGGGAGGGTACGGTTTTTGGCGTTGTTGATGGTATTTATGATGCCGCTGATAGTGTCATTTCGCTTTGTATCACCCGATTCTCCATTATTTTTTATCGGCATGGCCTCTGCTATGTTTACGGTCAGTGCATTTTATGGGCCGGCATTTTCTACCGTTCAGGACCTCACTCCGGTGCGTTTGCGTGGGGTGATGACCGGATTGTTATTGGTCGCATGCAATCTTCTCGGGCTCGGACTTGGGGCCGTAATAACCGGTTATATCAGCGATATTTTGGCCGATATGGAAGTTTTCGAGCCACTAACTAAAGCGTTGTTGGTGATCGATCTGATCGGTATCGGTGCGCCGCTAAGTTTTATGCTGGCATCGGTTTATTTGTACAGAATGCAAATTCCAAAAATCGATTAGATCGAGGCATAAATCGATGATTGAATGGCGCGATCGCTGCTATTGCTGGCAGATAATCCGAAGAAATTGATGCCTCGATGATCTACTATTTAGAGTCGGGTTGATTGGCGATATTGAAATGTTAAAAGGAGCCTATGATGACACAGAAATCGATTCGAATTGCCGGTGCTAGCGGATTTTGGGGTGACGCTGCACGAGCCACGCCACAGTTACTCGCCGGCGGTAAGGTCGATTTTATCGTTTACGACTACCTTGCCGAAATCACCATGTCGATTATGGCCCGAGCGCGGGGGAAAAACCCTGAAGTAGGTTATGCGGTGGATTTTGTCAGTGCGGCGATGAAGCCAAATCTAGTTGAAATTGCGCGCCAGGGCGTGCGCGTTGTTTCGAATGCCGGTGGCGTTAATCCGCAGGCCTGCGCTGTTGCGCTGCGTGCAGTGATTGCCGATCTCGGGCTCGATTTAAAAGTTGCCTGCATTTTAGGGGATGACTTATTCGATCGGCGAGGGGAGTTTTCCGGCGGTGAGATTGTCGAAATGTTCAGTCGAGCCGAGTATCCCGCGGTCGAAAAAATCGCCAGTATCAATGCGTATCTCGGCGCATTTCCGATCGCCAGTGCGCTCGACGCAGGAGCCGATATTGTCGTGACCGGGCGCTGCGTTGACAGCGCGGTGACACTGGGCGCCTGTATCCACAGTTTTGGTTGGGGCCGGCAAGACTTTGACCAACTGGCCATGGGTTCGCTCGCTGGGCACATTTTGGAGTGCGGGCCACAGGCGACGGGCGGCAACTTTACCGATTGGCAAGAAGTTGAAAACCTCGATTGCATAGGCTATCCGATTGCCGATATTAGCGATCAGGGCAGCTTTGTGTGTTGCAAACCCGAAGGGTCTGGAGGTCTTGTCAGCGTAGGTACGGTGGCTGAGCAGATGGTCTATGAAATCGGTGACCCCCAAGCCTATATCCTGCCCGACGTAGTGTGTGATTTCTCCGCGGTAGAGCTTCGCCAAGTGGGTCGCGATCGCGTAGCGGTTAGCGGCGCCATTGGTCGACCTGCACCCGACAGCTATAAAATATGCGCTACCTATGCGGATGAGTATCGGGGTGGTACACAGCTGACGTTTTATGGCATCGACGCGGACAAAAAAGCCGAAAAATTGGCCGAGGCTGTTTTTAAGGCGGCACGCCGAACCTGTCAGTCGCTCGGTCTGCCAGATTACAGCGACACCAGCGTCGAACTAATCGGCGCCGAGAGTCAGTATGGAAGCAACGCAGCGCTGACTGAGGTCCGCGAGGTGTCGATGAAAATCGCGGCAAAACATGCCCATTCAGCGGGTATCGGGATCCTGTTAAAAGAGACGGTGGGCTTGGGACTGGCTACGCCACCTGGGTTGTCCGGTTTTCAGGGAGGCCGACCTAAACCGTCGCCGGTGGTTCGTTTGTTTTCTTTTTTACTGCCTAAACATCGTGTCACCGCCACATTGGAGATTGATGGTCACCGAATTAATTGTCCCGACAGCGAGGGTATTGTATTTGACCGCGATAATATTGATCGACCAGTGCCTCCAGCGGTTCCCAGCGATGGTGACCTGATTGCTGTGCCTTTGATTGCACTCGCTTGGGGTCGCAGTGGTGATAAAGGCGACATCGCCAATGTCGGCATTATTGCTCGCCAACCCGAGTATCTCCCCTATATTTATGCGGCGTTGAGCGAGTCGGTGGTGGGCGAGCGATTTGCCCATTTTTTACCACCGCAGGCGCATAGCGGAGCCTACGTGGAACGCTACTTGATGCCCGGAACCCATGCCATCAACTTTTTGTTACATCAAGTGCTTGGCGGTGGCGGTATGGCTAGCATTCGCAATGATGCTCAAGGTAAAGGTTTTGGGCAGTTGTTGTTGGATGCCAAGATACCCATTAGTCGTGAACTGGCAGCCAGCCTAAGTGGTTAATCGATGTTATCGATTAGGATAAAAAATACCGAGTTGGTGATTGTATTTAAGTTATCTAGCTCGTAAAAAATCATTTGCAACGTCAGAGATCGTGCAGGAGAGTGCAATGGCGGTATTTAATTCAAAAATCAACGTCGGTTCGGAGGCTTTTGCGCGCAATCGCGCAGAGATGCTCAAGTTGATTGATAAACTTGAAATGCTCAACGCGCGGGGCGGAATTATTTCTGAGAAACGCAAGCCCAGATTTGACGCTCGTGGACAGTTGACGCCGCGCGAGCGATTGGCGCGATTATTAGATCCGAGTATGCCGTTTTTGCAAATCGGTAATCTTGCCGGATATCTGCTGGATACTAAAAAACCCGATAAGTCGATCCCTGGATCGACGGTGATCGCAGGGATCGGTTTTATCGCTGGCACGCGGTGCATCATTGTGGTCGACGATAGTGGCATTATGGCGGGCTCGTTAACGACTGCGGGCGGCTACAAAATACGCCGCGCCGAACAGATCGCACTCGAGCAAAAATTGCCTTTTGTCCACCTGGTTGAAAGTGCCGGTGGCGATTTGACCAATTATACAGTGGAGGGTTTTAGCGTGGGTGGCGCGCTGTTTGGCAGTTTGGCCAAACTCAGCAAGGCGGGTATTCCGGTAATCTCCATTCTCCATGGGTCATCGACAGCCGGCGGAGCGTATATGCCGGGGTTGAGCGACTACGTTATCGGTATCAAAGAAAACGGCCGAGCTTTTTTGGCCGGTCCGCCGCTGTTAAAAGCGGCCACAGGCGAGATAGCCACCGAGGAAGAATTGGGAGGTGCACAGATGCATGCCACAACCTCGGGTCTGGTGGAGTACCTAGCGGAAAACGATGGCCACGGTATTCAAATAACCCGTGAAGTGGTGAAGCGCCTGCAGTGGAACGATAATTGTACGCTCCCCCAGCCGCGTAGCTTTGTCGAACCCTTGTACGAACCGGATCAGTTGGCTGGGATTATTCCATTGGATTATCGCACGCCCTACGATATGCGCGAGTTAGTGGCGAGGTTGGTTGACGGCTCTGATTTTCTCGATTTCAAACCCCGCTTTGGTGTATCCACAGTATGCCTGCAAGCGGAAATTTTTGGTCAGGCGTGCGGCGTTATCGGCAACAATGGCCCGATTGACCCTCAGGGTGCCAACAAAGTCACACAATTTTTACAGCTGTTGGATCAGGCAAATATTCCGGTGTTGTTCCTGCAAAATACCACTGGTTATATTGTCGGCACCAAGTCGGAACAGGCGGGTATGATTAAGCATGGTTCGAAGATGATCCAAGCGGTACAAAATATTGATGTGCCGCGGATCACCATGATGACCGGCGCGAGTTTTGGGGCCGGTAATTATGGCATGTGCGGGCGCGGTTTTGATCCAGATTTTTTGTACACGTTACCGAACGCAAAAATGGGTGTAATGGGCGGTGAGCAGGCGGCAAAGACCATGTCCATGGTCGCCCGGGGCAAGGCTGAGGCGCTCGGAGAAACCCCGGACGAAGCGGCTTTAGCGCAGACCGAAGCGATGCTTGCAGCGCACTTTGATGGTCAGTCGGATGCTTTCTATACGTCCGGTCATATGATGGACGACGGTATGATCGACCCACGGCAAATGCGCAATACTCTGGGTATGTTGCTGGAGACGGTTCGCGAGGCTCGCTATCGCTCCTTACGACCAAATAGCTTTGGCGTGGCGAGACTTTAATCCACGGCGTCATCATTCAGGAGACAACCATGACCGATCTTAAAGAAAGTGTATTGCCGCAGACTACGACGCTAATTTTGCAACGCCGTGGAAGCGTTTTATACGTCTGGTTAAATCGGCCGCAGACCAAGAATGCGCTGTCGGCCGAAATGACAGAAGAACTCTCGGCGACCTTTGGCGCGGTGCACGGTGATCGAAGCATTAGGACCATTGTATTGCGCGGTAAGGGTGGGGTATTTTGCGCCGGCGGTGATATCAAAGGCTTTAAATCCGATATGCAACAGGTGAATAGCGCCGTGGTGGCCAAGAGCAATCGATCGTTTGGCTATTTGATGACGCAACTCAATGAACAACCTCAGGTGGTGATTGCCTTGATCGAAGGTGCAGCAATTGGGGGCGGTTTGGGGTTAGCCTGCGTCGCCGATGTAACCTTGGTGACAGCCGACGCACGATTCCGCTTGAGCGAGACCAGTCTTGGTATTCCGCCGGCGCAGATTGCTCCTTTTGTCACCGAGCGCGTGGGTCTTACCCAAGCGCGACGCTTGATGTTGACCGGCGCACGATTTAAAGGCAAAGAAGCGGTTACCCTCGGCGTTGCCCACGCGGTGGCGAAAGACACCGCCGATCTGGAGGCTCAGTGCGCGGCCATTCTCGGGCAGATCAGGGCTTGCGCTCCCGGCGCCAATGCCACCACCAAGGCAATCCTGTTCGAGTCATTGCGTCAACCGCGCGCCGAGGCGTTAGATTTTGCAGCGGCGGGCTTTGCCGAGTGCATGCTTGGTGCTGAAGGGTTAGAGGGTGTCGCCGCATTCGTCGAAAAACGCCAACCCAATTGGGCGGTGGAAGCAAGCCAGGAATCTAACAATGAATCGCTTTAACAGTATATTAATCGCCAATCGCGGGGAAATAGCCTGCCGGGTAATACGCACAGCTAATGAATTGGGCTACCGAACCATTGCAGTCTATTCCGACGCCGATGAGGAGGCCCCCCATGTAAAAATGGCGACCGATGCATTGCGTATTGGGCCGGGGCCAGTGTCTGAATCTTATCTTGTCCCAAAATTGATTCTTCAGGCCGCGGCCGATAGTGGTGCTGGAGCAATTCATCCGGGGTATGGTTTTCTTAGCGAAAATGCGGAATTTGCGAGGGCTTGCGAAGCCTCGGGAGTGGTTTTCATCGGGCCGACGGCAGACGCGATAGAGGTGATGGGCAACAAAGGAGAGTCTAAGCGTCGCATGATTGCCGCCGGTGTTCCCTGCGTACCAGGTTATCAGGGGCACGATCAGTGTGACGCGACGCTGCTGTCGGAGGGCGACAAAATTGATTTACCCTTGATGGTTAAAGCAGCCGCTGGCGGCGGTGGACGGGGTATGCGGTTGGTGCATAAGAGTGACGAACTGCCCAACGCGATTAAGTTGGCGCGCGCCGAGGCCGAGAGTGCTTTCGGCTCTGGCGAGTTGATTTTAGAGCAGGCGATTATTCAGGCACGACATGTAGAAATACAAATATTTGCCGATGGCCAGGGTCATACAGTGCACTTGGGCGAACGTGATTGCTCGGTGCAGCGGCGGCATCAAAAGGTCGTCGAAGAAGCTCCTTGTCCAATTATGACGCCAGAATTACGTGAGCGGATGGGCCAGTCGGCCATAGATGCAGCGTTAAGTGTCGGCTATCGGGGTGCAGGCACGGTCGAGTTTTTACTCGATGACGTGGGCACCTTTTATTTTTTAGAAATGAACACCCGGCTTCAAGTCGAGCACCCGGTGACGGAATTAATCACCGGGCTGGATTTGGTGGCGCTGCAGATCAGCGTGGCCCAAGGGGAACCGCTGGGTATTCAGCAGTCGGAGGTTGAACTCCGCGGACACGCGATTGAGGTGCGTCTTTACACTGAGGATCCGGCGGCAGACTTTTTGCCGGCAGCGGGCCCCGTGGATCTTTGGTTGCCGGCTTCAGGCCCCGGTATCCGCATCGACGCGGGTATTACCACTGGCCAACAGATTTCACCGTTTTACGATCCGATGGTAGCTAAAATCATTGGTTATGGCACAACCCGCGAGGCGGCGCGTCTAAGAGCCATCAAAGGGTTGCAACAAACGGTACTTTTTGGCCCGCCCAATAACCGGCAGTTTTTACTCGATTGCCTGCGTAGAGAGTGCTTTATAGAGGGTCGTGCAACCACAGGCTTTATCACTGAAGAATTTACCAGCAGTGATCTCAAATCGACGCCGCCGAGCTTTGCTCAATGCGCTATAGCAGCCGTCATCGACTTGTCTCTGACCTACCAAGAGCATTACCACAGCAGTACAACCGTGTCGTCAAGCTTAAAGGATTGGACCAACGCAGGTTCGCTGGTATCGCGAAAGCAATACCTCTTTGATTCGCAGGTTTACGACTTGTCGGTATCGCCACACACAGATGGTGGCGGCTATCGGGTCTATGACGGTGAGCAGTCAGTGCGGGTGGAGGTGCTCAGTATGGAGGCGCCAAGCGCCACGGTGTCGCTCGATGGCAGCTTAGCGCAGGTATCCTTTATGTCGATAGGGCGCGGACAATTACATTGTTCGGTGGATGGATACGGTGCATTTTATCGCGATATGATATTGCTCGAGGGTGTCAGCAAAGACGGCGTTGGCGATGGGCGAGTGGTAGCTCCAATGCACGGGTCGCTCCTCGAAGTCGCTGTAGCCGTCGGTGATAGCGTTTTCAAGGGGCAGTTGTTGGCAGTATTGGAGGCGATGAAAATGCACTATGAAATCGTTGCCGAGGTCGATGGTGAGGTGGTCGAAGTGAGCGCAGTTGCCGGTGATCAAGTCGCCGTGGACGCGGTATTGATCGAAATTAAAACAGTACACCAATAACCCTAGTATGCAGTTAGAATTTTTTTACATGAATTATATGCGCTGGCGATAAATTAGAGGAGTTTTGGAATGGTGTTGAAATTGTGGCATTGCACGGGGGCTCGTTCAGTCCGTCCATTGTGGACCATGGAAGAGATGGGCCTGGACTATCAACTGGAGGTGATGCAATTCCCTCCGCGCTTTATGCATACCGGTTATACCGAGATCAACCCTATTGGCACGGTGCCATTTTTTACAGACGAACATGTCGCAATGACCGAATCTGCCGGGATTAGTCAATATTTGGTCGATCGCTACGGCCCAACGGAATTGGCACTGACCGTTGACGAACCCGACTATGGTTTGTATCTCAACTGGTTGCATCGCAGTGATGCGACGCTGACGTTTCCGCAAACGCTGGTGCTTCGCTACAGCCAGCTTGAACCCGAGGAGCGTCGGCTTCCGCAGGTCGTTGAGGATTATTCGAAGTGGTTTTTTTCACGTTTGCGGTCGCTCGAAATCGCTTTGGACGAGCGAGAGTATCTCTGCGCCGATCGTTTCACCATCGCCGATGTCAGCGTTGGCTATGCACTGTATTTGGCCGAATCGCTGGGGCTAAGAGACGGTTTCAAGGCGCAGACCAATGCTTATTATGAGCGGATTAAGGTGCGTCCAGCCTTCATTAAGGCGACCTCGCTGTAGCGCTTAGCACGGACTTTATAAAACACTCGCCGAGAGCGATCTATGACGCGGGCTAGCGACGGCGAGGATCGGAGCATATCTGTAAGA
>DDJS01000063.1:27685-34600 GCA_002339165.1 Cellvibrionales bacterium UBA2618
ACAAGATTCATCGGTTATAAATTATAGCTGTTTCTGAATGCTGTCGATGTGTTTCTAGTCAAGTGCAATCCCCTGTATTTATGCTAATTAAAAGGTGCCGATCGAACCCTTGACTGTGTTCTTTACGCGGTTATTAACGCTTTAAACCAGATGGTGAGCGCGTGCGTATCGACTACCGCAGTTGGCAGCTAAGATGGAGTTTTGACTGCCGATTGTCGGAGTGGTGGCGGGTGCGATAATGGGGTCCGCGCCCGCGTCGCAGGGTTATCATTAGCCGCGTTGGACCGTCATGGGCTGTTCTGTTTAAAAGTCCCTAAATGTCTGTTTGCTTGAGGTACCTGCATTGATCGTGCGCGGGAATGGTGAGTTGGACAGGTTGTTAATGGACGTGCATTGGGCGATTAACTGCTGGATACCTGTTGATTATCCGATTAAAATGTCAACCAACAGGAATTATGGCATAAAAAGTGCTAATTGTTTTTTTGAGCTTGTCAGATTAAGAGAGGAAGATATCCTATGGACGTAATATTTAGTCAAGAAGACCTGGCTTTCCGTGATGAAGTGCGCGCGTTTTTCTCTGCCGAATTTGATGCCTCAATGGCCCAAGAGTGGCAAGGTGGTCGGGGTGTCGACTACAAAAGTGCGATAGTCAAATGGCAAAAAAAGCTGCATGCCAAGGGTTGGATAGCGCCTGGCTGGCCCACACAATACGGCGGAACGGGTTGGAGTGTAACGCAAAAATTTATTTTCGAGACCGAGCGCGGCGCAGCGGGCATACCCGACGTGGTGCCTTTTGGGCTAAAAATGGTGGCTCCGGTTATCTATACCTTTGGCAACGAACAGCAAAAAGCTAAATTCCTACCGCGCATACTGTCCAGTGAAGACTGGTGGTGTCAGGGCTATTCTGAACCGGGCGCTGGCTCCGATCTGGCGGCGCTCAATACCACTGCGGATTACGCCGGGGAGAATTATATTGTCAATGGCCGCAAGATTTGGACGACCCTTGCGCAGTATGCCGATTGGATCTTTTGTCTAGTTCGCACTAGTAAAGAGGTGCGCAGGCAACAGGGTATCAGCTTTTTGTTAATCGACATGAAAACGCAGGGAATTACGGTTAAACCGATAGTGACGATCGATGGAAAGCACAGCCTCAACGAGGTGTTGTTTGAGGATGTGGAAGTGCCGGTAGAAAATCTCATTGGCGAGCAGGACAAGGGTTGGACCTACGCCAAGGCATTGCTAGCTCACGAGCGAACCGGTATGGCCGATGTCGCCGATTCTAAGCGATCATTTGCCGCGCTCAAGGCGCGCGCTAGTGACGAAGTCAATGGCGGTGTCGCCATGATTGAGGACCCTGTGTTCCAAATGCGCCTGTCGGACATTGAGATGGAACTCATGGCTCTAGAGTACACTGAACTCAGGGTTTACGCCTCTATGGCTGCGGGTGGAATGCCGGGCCCCGAGTCCTCGTTACTGAAGATTAAGGGGACCGAAATCGTCCAGGCGATTCAGGAATTACAACTGCAATTGGCGGCTTATTACGGCAGTGCGCTGCCCGTTGCCTCGGAGCATGATGTGCTTGGGCACGAGTATGCTGCAGAGGCTCGCAGTAGTTATATGTATGGACGTGCCGCGACTATTTACGGCGGTTCAAACGAAGTCCAACGCAACGTAATCGCCAAGATGGTGCTGGGCGTATAGAGCCCTTAATGGCGGAGAGAACCCCATGAACTTTGAATATTCAGAAGAGCAAACCATGATCAAGGACAGCGTCGAGCGCTTTGTTCGCGAAGAATATGGTTTTGATGTCAGGCGCCAGATCATAGAGTCGGATGACGGATACAGTCGCGAATACTGGGCCAAGTTTGCCGAACTGGGCTGGTTATCCATTCCTTTTTCCGAGCAGTATGGCGGCTATGGTGGTAGCGTCGACGATGTCGCGGCGATCATGGAGGCGTTCGGTAAGGGCAATGTTGTCGAACCCTTTGTGCCGACCGTTTTGATGTTTGGTGGACTGCTCGCGCACAGCGGTAATGAAGCGTTAATGAGCGCGTACATTCCACGAATTATCGCTGGGGAGTGCCTCGGTGCGTTCGCTTATTTGGAGCGCCAATCGCGTTTTGAAATGACCGATATTGCGACCACGGCGCGGGATGATAAAGATATGTTAATCATTAACGGCGAGAAGACCGTTGTGCTCAATGGGACCAGCGCCGATGCCCTGGTGGTTGCCGTGCGTACCAGTGGCGAACAGTTTGACCGACGCGGCATCAGTCTGGTTCTGGTCGATGCCGATACGCCGGGGGTAGAGGTAACAGGATATGCCATGATGGATGGTCAGAGGGCGGCGAACATTAAGTTTGTGGATGTTGCCGTTGCTAAGGACTGTCTACTTGGAGCCCTCGACGAAGGGATGGATATTGTCGACAAGATGGTTCCCGAGGCGCTTTTGGCGTTTTGCGCTCAGGCACAGGGGATTATGGAGACCCTCAACGAAACGACCGTCAATTATACCAAGACGCGCAATCAGTTCGGTGTGCCGATTAGTTCATTTCAGGTGTTGCAGCACCGTATGGTGGATAACTTCATGGCGGCAGAGCAGGCGCGTTCAATGCTGTATCGAGGTCTGTGTGCCTACGGCAGCGGTAGCGTAGAAACCGAGTGCGAGCGAAGTCGATCGTTGCATGCGCTCAAGGCGATAGTGGCTAAATCCTCTAAATTGATAGGTGAAGAGGCGATTCAGATACATGGCGGTATGGGCATGACCGATGAATTGGACGTCGGACATTTCGTCAAGCGACTGATGACCATCAACACCATGTTTGGCGATGGCGATTACCACCAAAAAGCGTTCAATCGATTGAGTTATCAATCGGCTAGCTAGCTCGATCCGATGTTGAACGGATGGTTGATCGGTGTTGCTTTTGCTATAGCTGCAGGGTTTTTGTTAGCTCGGCCAATGGCCGTTCACAGACGCAGTACGCAGGTCGAGCACGACCGCCCCAATGGCCAGATATATCACCTAGATCCGGCCTGCGCAGTGGCTCTGCGTTCAATTTTGGCTCGAACGCGCAGCTCCGTAAAGACACTAGACAGGGTACCGTTGCGTCAGCGCCTTCAAGCGATGAGATCATTCCTAGACACGCTGTTCTCGGATATACCGATCGCCAGCAGTTGTGCGACTGTGGACGCGGCTGGGGTATCAGCCGAATGGGTGGTTGCGAAAGGGACTAATCCCGACTGGCGTATGCTGTACATCCATGGTGGCGCATTTTGCTCTGGCAGTCCGCTCAGCCATCGTACGTTGACCAATCGTTTATCTGAAGTAACTGGATGTACGGTGTTGGCCATCGACTATAGACTGTTTCCAGAACACCGATTAATGGCTGCAATACTGGACTGCCGCACTGCGTATGATTGGTTGCTAGCACATTCTTGTGAGGGTCGTTCGGCACCTGCGCAGCGACTGTATATTGCCGGCGATTCGGCCGGCGGCAATTTAACCTTGTCTTTATTGCAGTGGTTACGCGATTCCGGTCGTCGGCTTCCCGACGCCGCTGTTGCCCTTTCGCCGATTACCGACGCTGCTTTACTCAGTGCCAGCATCCATTACAATTACAAATCGGACCCTGTGCTGCGTCCGTTATTTAGCTTGCTCAAACCGATACCCTGGCCGTTTTACTGGTTTATAACCTTGTTAGCGACGCGAATGTCGACCAGTAACCCGCTACTATCGCCTCTTCTGGGTCGCCTTGATGGGTTGCCGCCGACCCTTGTACAGGTCAGCGATTCCGAGATGCTATTGGACGATGCGCGACGTTACGTCAACAAGGCGACTGCGGCAGGTTTTCCGGCATCGCTGCAGTGCTGGGAGGGCATGCCGCATGTCTGGCAAATCTTTCATCCAACGCTTCCGAGCGCCACCCGTGCGCTGGACGAGATTGGCCGTTTCTGCGCTCAGTACCCTAGCTTACCGCGAGGCGCGCCGGATTAGGCGCCTCTGAGGCCAGACAGTCGCTGAGCGATGATGTCATCCGCTTCGCTCATGATTCGGTCGATTAGAACCTTGACGCTCGGAGCGTCGTCGATCAGGCCTGCGACCATGCCGCACGACCAAGCACCAGCGTCCATGTCACCGTCGAGCATAATTTTCGGGTAAACGCCTGCGACTTCATCGATGATATCCTTAAACTCGAGCTCGTCGCCGAGCGCCTTTTCCTTTTCTAGAAGTCGCGTTACCGCGGCATTATTTAGCACGCGCTCGGTATTACGCAGCGGACGCATGACCAAGCGGGTATCCAACTCGGACGCTGCAATAATCGCTTGTTTAACTTTTTCATGCACCGGGGCTTCTTCGGTGGCGATAAAGCGGGTACCCATGTTGATACCTTCAGCACCGAGTGCCAAGGCTGCGACCAGACTTCGAGCATCGGCCATACCGCCCGACGCGACAAAGGGAATGGTTAATTCATCGGCAGCTCTAGGCAGCAGGATAAAGTTCGGGATATCGTCTTCGCCGGGATGGCCTCCGCACTCAAAACCGTCGACCGACACCGCGTCGCAACCAATTTTTTGTGCTTTTAACGCGTGACGCACAGCCGTGCACTTATGAATGACCTTGATCCCAGCATCTTTAAGCTTCGGCAGCCACTGCTGGGGATTGTTGCCGGCGGTCTCAACAACTTTTACGCCGCCATCGATCACCGCTTGAAACATGGCCGGATAATCCGGCGGGGTTAGGGTCGGCAGAAAGGTCATGTTGACGCCAAAGGGTTTATCAGTCATCTGCTTACAGCGTCTGATCTCATCGGCAAGTTTTTCGGGGGTTCCCTGAGTGAGACCTGTAATGATCCCAAGGCCACCGGCGTTGGACACTGCTGCGGCCAGTTCGGCGTAGCCAACGAAGTGCATGCCGCCTTGAATGATGGGGTGCTGTATCGCGAATAGTTCGGTAATTCTGGTTTTCATTATGGCTATCTCAATGGCTGATTAGATCGTATATTAGTATAACGTAGGGGAGATGAAAGATTGATAACACATTATTAGCAGGCATCAGGTTTTTTTAATCAATCGATTAACTCGGCGTTAAATAGAGCTGATTTCGTTTTAAGCGTGTAGGCGTTTAGCCGCTACTGTCGGTGATCTTTTGACGCTCCCATGGCATCCATATTAGTGCCTTTGAGCGTATTGTTTATTGTGGCGGTTTGTACCTGTGCCGATACCCAATTGCTCGGCAAGACCGTATACTGAGGCACACCGGGCGCATCTACGATAACATCACTTTTAAGAGGATCAACACCAGTATGTCGAATCACAAAGCGTTGGAAAAATTTGGTCGGTCGGGTAATCCGGCGTTGAGCGATGCAACCTTTAGTGATGCTGCGCTGAATGCCGGCCCAAACGCCAGAGATATGCCGACTATGTCTTTGGAGGGTACGGTCAACAAAACTGGCATCTTGTTATTCTTGGTGGTGCTAGCGGCGTCCTGGACGTGGAACTTGTTTTTTCAAAACAATGATCCTGCGGCGGTAATGCCGCTGATGGTAGCCGGTGGAATCGGCGGCTTTATTTTTGCATTGGTGACAATTTTTAAAAAGCACTGGTCGGGGATTACAGCGCCGATCTATGCGCTGTTGCAAGGGCTGTTTTTGGGCGGTATATCGGCCATTTATGAGGCCCAATTTCAAGGTATTGTGATTCAGGCTATCGGGCTCACCTTGGGTACGCTGTCGTCGCTACTGTTTCTTTATAAGACCGGTATCATCAAACCGACTGAGAACTTTCGGTTGATGATCGTGTCGGCGACCATGGGGATTGGATTACTTTATTTAGTCAGTATGGTGATGAATATGTTTGGATCAAGCATTGGCTTTATCCATTCAAATGGACTTTTCGGCATCGGCTTTAGTCTCTTTGTGGTGGCCATTGCGGCGCTCAACCTAGTACTCGACTTCGATTTTATTGAGCAGGGTGCAGAACAGGGCGCGCCTCAGTATATGGAATGGTTTGGCGCGTTTTCACTCATGGTTACGCTGATTTGGTTATACCTAGAAATGCTTCGTCTGCTGGCTAAATTGAGAAGTCGTTAGTGGATCTGAACACGCTGGCATTTGGCGGTCTGGCCATCATATCACTGGCTGCCTTCCTTTTTTTGGGACGCTTTAAAGCTTCTAAAAGCCAGACCGAGCGGGATGATCGTATCGATTGGAGTACGCGGCAGTTTTCGTTGTGGAAAATTGCGTTGTACAGTCTCGGTGCCGTGCTTGGCCTAGTGCTTTTGACGCGGTTAATCTAATCGTTTTGATCTACACTCAGCGTCCACGCAAATTTACTTCGATGGGTTATTAAACTATGGATAATATTCCGGTACTAATCAGCGGCATGATTGTCGGTACGATTATTTTTCAAACTGCGATTGTCGCGCCGAGCGTTTTTACATCGCTGTCTGGCCCCGATGCTTCAACGTTCTTACGCAAGGTATTCCCTCGCTTTTTTGTCCTGCTGGCGGTACTTGGTGGTGCCGCTAATGCCGCGGCAATTATTGCCGGACAGTCCGCCTTGATTGCGATTTCAGGTGCCACCGTGGCCTTGGCAGCTATTGCCTACGGGCTGATTCCGGCGACCAATAATAGTCGCGATGAGGGCCGTGAAAAGACTTTTAAGCGACTCCATCTAGCCAGCGTTATGCTCACCCTAGGCATACTCGCGGCGAATCTAGCCAGCGTTGCGGTATAACGCGATGCCCGCCATTTTACAGCAGCGCTGAGGTTAGTGTCTGACGCTTTGATTTTGCCTGTTTGGCTGGGTATAAATTTTAGCTAATCGCAGCAGTCGGGGTTACGAGTACTGTGGGATTTTTAGGTGGAGCTTTGGGTTGCCAGGGGCAGGTCATTAATTGGCAAAAAAAGGTATCAG
>DDJS01000139.1:0-6865 GCA_002339165.1 Cellvibrionales bacterium UBA2618
ATTTTCCGCGCGACGCCCTCCCGCAAGGCGCCAGCGCACTTCGGCGCCAAGCTGATGTTTCTCGCCGATGGTACGCTACTGGTGACCTCTGGCGATGGTTTCAATCATCGGGAACGCGCGCAAACCTTGGATAATCACTACGGCAAGGTGCTTCGCATCAACGACGATGGCTCGGTTCCCAGCGACAATCCCTTCGTCGACACTCGCGGCGCGCTGCCAGAGATATACAGCTATGGTCACAGGAATTTACAAGGTCTTGCCACCAGTGCTGATGGTACGATCATCTATCAGCACGAACACGGCCCCAAAGGCGGCGATGAACTCAATATATTGGCGCCCGGCAACAATTACGGTTGGCCTGCGATCACCTATGGGATCGACTACAGCGGTGCGGTCATCTCGCCCTTTACCGAGCGCAAGGGTATGCAGCAACCGCTAAAATACTGGGTACCATCGATTGCGCCATCGGCCATGGCGCTTTACCGCGGCCAACTTTTCCCTCAGTGGACCGGCAGTTTGTTTATCGCGGCTTTGGTACCTGGCGACGTTCGGCGGTTGTCGCTGGTTGGTCGAGCGGTTGTGGCTGAAGAAATCTTGTTTCAGAGTCTGGGGCGCATCAGAAATATCATCGGTGCACCCGATGGTAGTTTGTTGCTGGTGACCGATGGAGCCGACGCCCGACTGATCAGAGTCACTCGGGCGCTGCCACCGCGATCCGAGAGCGCGTCGGGCCAGATCATCAGCAAGTGAACCCACCACCAGTATTCGACGTATCAGCAGCATGTTTAGGGACGATATGTGGTTGGAGAGCGAATATCTCTCACCGCTAAGCGTTCTGGGAAGGGGTTCGGCGGGACGGATTAAGAGTGTATGCAGGGATAAAATACACCGCAGGTTACGCCAATAATTTAACCACAGCGCCGCCGCGTAGAACGATTCTAAACGGCCGTTGTCTCATTGGATAAACGTTGCATACTATGACTAACCGTAAAGCTATCTTGGCTATTTTACTGAGTTTTTGCGTGTCACTTGGCGTCGCCTTGGCGCTCGGGCAAGGCAGTATACAAGCCTGGGGGATCCCCGTGGTGATGCTCTCTTGGGCGATTGCCTTTGCCATTCAATGGTTGGTTTTTATTCCTTCGTTTTATTACAAGACCGAGCACTATTTTGACCTTACGGGTTCGTTAACGTACCTGTTTGTGACCGCCGTCGCGCTTTATTTGGCCGAGGGGTTAACCTATCGTGACCTATTGATTGCGGGGGTTATTTTTGTCTGGGCTCTTCGCCTTGGGTCATTTTTATTTATGCGTATCAAAAAGCAGGGTAAAGACGTTCGTTTTGACCGCATCAAGCAAAATTTCTGGCGCTTTCTACTGACCTGGACGCTTCAGGGTCTGTGGGTGTTTTTAACTCTGGCAATGGCATTGGCGGCGATCACTTCCGAGGTCAAGCCGCCACTCGACGCGTTGGTTTGGCTGGGGCTGGCGATCTGGGTGTTTGGCTTTGCCCTTGAGGTTGCGGCAGATCGCCAAAAAACGGTGTTTCGGCGCGATCAGAGAAATGCCGGCCGATTCATCACTTCGGGCCTCTGGTCCTGGTCTCGACATCCAAATTATTTCGGTGAAATGATTCTTTGGATTGGTGTTGCAGTGATGGCATTACCGGTGTTGTCCGGATGGCAGTGGGTTGCGTTGATTTCACCGGTTTTCGTGATTTTTTTGCTCACTAAGGTCAGTGGTATCGATATGTTAGAAGCGCAGGGTCTGCTCCGCTGGGGCGACGACCCCAACTATCGTGCTTATTTAGCGCGAACGTCAAAGTTGATACCTCGGCGACCATTGCCGGCTGACGGCGCCTAATCGGCGATAGCCCGATGGGATGGCCGGATTGAATCACGCTGGCAGTTAGGGGATGGGTTTTAATACGAAGGATGACAGCACCGGCAACTCGCCGGGTGCAGCGGCATCCTTGGCGTGAGCCTGTTGCTACTAAAATGCGTGCTATGGGTCGCGTGGTGATCGCTCATTCGAATTGTCGGTAGTGGTTTGCCAGGTGGATCAGCGCTTGGCGGCAGCCGTTAGCATCGTATTGCGGCTCCTCAAAAGGGATAAAATACAACTTTTCGTGAGACTGTATATAGTAGCCGTCGGTGCATAGGGCCAGCATGTTGGCCTCTGGGTCGGTGATGCTGTATTGACCGCGAAGCGACGAATAAATCACGTTGCGGTGATCTTGGTTGACGTGCTCCACTATGGCGGCTTCAGACTCTGCCCACTCTATGGCGGGAGCGCGCCAGTGCTCGGTGTCGAGCCAAGCTACCTCTCCAAAGCCGCCGATCCAGCGGACTTTGTCGATCGCAAAGCGGTAGAAATTGAAATCGTGCATGTCGGCGTATTTGCGGCTTGCCGGCAAAAATCGGGTAAAGCGTTGCCGACACGTTTCAATGTGCTTGTCTGACACCCGTGTAAATTCGCCCATTAAACTCAATCGAGCGCTATTTTGCGGGTCTCCGTCGACAATTAATTGGCAGACTGTGACGCAAGCGCGATGATTGTTGCTTAGATTTTTGGTGTGCTCAGCGATGTCACTTGCATACAGGTAGAGTGTTCTATCCTGACCTGAAGCGTAGGTAATTAGGCTCCCAAACGGGCATCCCTGAGGACCTGGTGACATGGTCGATAGTATCGCCGCTTGATGACGTCTAAACAACGCGACGGCGTTGAGTTGGTAGGCTCGATGGCGTTTATTCATAATTTAGTAGTATTTAATCGTCAGTGGGTTTGGGTCGATTGAGATTGGGATTTCAAACACCTTGGTCAAACGTTCGGCGGTTAGCACGTCTTTTGGGGGGCCGATACAGGCCATGCGTCCGCCATGTAAAATGGCTATTTTATCGGCGAATTTGGCGGCTATATTGAGATCGTGGACAACTAGCAAAATCCCAATGCCCTCGGCTGCCAGCGCCGTGAGTTTTTTTAATAGTCGCACTTCATGGGCTAGATCGAGGTTGGCGGTCGGTTCATCGAGCAACAGATAGGCGCTATTGCGTGAACCCCTTGGTCGCCATAGTTGAAGTAGAGCGCGGGCAAAGTGTACGCGCCGTTGCTCGCCGCCAGAGAGTGAGTTAAAGGTGCGCTCCAGTAGCTCTGCAATCGCGCACTCTTCGACGATGGCCGATACCGCGGCACCAAATTGGCGCGCTGATTCGGCATAGCGGCCGCGTACCCAGCCCATTGCGATGATGTCGAGGACGCTAAAATCGTATACCACGGATTGCGACTGCGCCATGACGCTGCGAATTGCTGCGCGATCCAAAGAGCTGAGCGCTTGCAGATCAATACCGTCATAGCGGATGATCCCCTCGGCCGGTGTGATGTCGCCAGCAATCGCGGCGATTAAGGTGGATTTTCCCGCCCCATTGGGGCCGACAACCGCGATGATTTGGCCAGGCTCTATGCACAGAGATACATCGTTTAGCAGACATCTTCCGTCGATTTCGACCGCGACGGATGCGGCGCTAATCGTCACGGTTTTTGCATCCGAAAAATCAACCAAAGAAAGAACGGAGAGCCCACCGCGCTGGTAATTAAACCGACGGGTAGTTCGGCGGGTTGAATGAGTGTGCGCGCTAGTAGGTCCGCACTGATCAACAGGCTAGCGCCGGCCAATGCCGATCCGGGCAGAAGATAGCGGTGATTTACGCCGCCTATAATGCGCACCAAATGGGGCACAATTAAGCCGACAAAGCCGATCATTCCAGACAGCGACACGCTGGCGCCGACAGCGGCGGCCGCGGAAAAAATAACCCGGTAACGTAATCCAACAATATTGACACCGAGTCGCGAGGCTTCGACTTCGCCCAATTGCAGCAGATCCAGTGCACGTGCTGCCGGTGCCATCGTCACTAGCGCAACGGTAATTGCCAATAGCGCGGGTAGCAATAAGGACCAGGTGACGCCACCAAAACTCCCCATGCTCCAAAACGTTAAGCTGCGTAGCTCGGCGTCGTTGCTAATATAGGTAAGAACGCCTATGCCGACAGAGGCGAGAGCGTTGACTGCAATACCCACCAGTAACATATAGGTGACACCCTGATAACCAAATCCGCGGGTCATGATGTATAGCAATAGGATCACCAATGCGGCACCGCATATGGCGGCCACCGGCAGCAAAAAGGCTCCCAGAGTGGCGCCGACCGCGAACTTTGAGCCGAGCACAATAATCAACGCCGCGCCGAGCGCAGCGCCAGCAGAAACGCCAATTAAACCAGGATCAGCGAGTGGGTTTCTAAACAATCCTTGCAACGCGGCTCCCGACAATCCCAAACTGGCACCGACCAGCCCCGACAATAACACTCGAGGCACCCTAATTTGGTTAAAAACGCTTTGCTCTAGTACCGATGCGTTACCTTCGAGTAGCGCCCACAGCGAAATCTCAAAACTCCCCGATGCACAGGCGACGGCGGCGGCGACGAGGGTTGTGACAATCAGACCAAAGAGTGCCCGTGTTTGACGGGTTGTCAATGCGTTCAAATGGGCAGCCTGTGGGTTGGATGTAGTCATGGCGCGGGCGATATAAATGTCCGACTGAGTGACACGGCGGCGTCCAGGGTACGCGGCCCAAAACCGAGCATTTGCATACCGTCCATGACCACAATATTTCCAGATAGCGCGGCTGGCGTCAGGCGCAGGGCGGGATGCTGGCGAAGATCTTCGAGTTCGCCAAAGGCGCCAAGTCCGCGGCGGGAAATAATAATAAAATCGGGCGCTGCGGCGATGATGGACTCGCTACTGGCTGGCTTCCAACCGGTGATATCGGTCATTGCGTTGCGACCCCCGGTCATATGTATCAATCCGTCAGCGGAGGTTTTGAGACCACCGACCAAGGGCGATCCCGATTGCAAACTGAGAATAAAGAGAATTTTTTTGGCGGCCAGTCGGCGGTCGCTTGCTAGCCTTTGAAGTTCTGAAACCCGTGGCAAGATCGTCTGCTCGATGAGTCGGTTGGCGCTCTCGGACTGGTCGATAATTTTGCCAACACAGCGAATTTTATCGATGATACCTTGAGCCGTATGTCGCTCGGGCACGATGACAATCGGCACGCCCATGGCGTCTAATTGCGTTAACACCGCGGGCGGCCCCATGTCATCTTCGCCGAGAATAAGCGTCGGATCGAGCGAAAGAATGCCCTCGGCCGATAGGTTTCTTACATAGCCTATCGACGGTAATGTACGTGCCTTGGGTGGGTAATTAGAGGTCACATCAACTGCAACAATCTGCTTTTCGGCGTCGAGGAGATAGACGATTTCGGTGAGGGATCCACCGGCGATCGATAGTCTAGACGGATCTTTGGCGGCCATACAGGTCTGTGCAATGCACTCTAACGACAGCGAAAAAAAGGCAATTAGCCCCATTAGTTTTTTCATGCCAACTATTATATGGGTTCTACGCTGAATGTAAACGATAATGATTATCAATATTGATTGAGATGATTTTGTCGTTATTTCGGACGCCCAAAGGATCGTGTTTTATGCTGCCCGCGGTGTCGCTAACGGCTATTTTTGGACTGTTACACGGGGCTTCGCAGAGAGGCTAGACCGGCTTTTAAACGCATCAGGTGTTCGTCGAGTTTGGGGCCCTTTTTCTGCGCGACTCCGATGGCCAGCACGTCGATAACCGCCAAATGTGCAATGCGCGACGACAGAGGAATGTATATTTGGTTGTCTTCTTTGGCGTCCACGTGAATTGAAATTGAGGCGGATCGTGCTACCGGCGAATCTGTGGGAGACAGTCCGATAACAATACCACCGGCCTGCTTGACAAGCTCCATCGAGTCGAGCAGGGCCTGACTTCGACCCGATTGCGAAATGGCGATCACTACGTCACCCGGATGCAGAGAGGTTGCCGACATATTTTGCAGGTGCGGGTCTGCATAAGCCGCGGAGGTGATTTGTAAGCGGAAAAATTTATGCTGACCATCAAACGCAACTGCAGCGGACGCGCCAAAGCCATAAAACTCGACGCGCTGGGCGTTATAAATTGCTGCGATTGCAGCATCCAACGTTTCTAGGTCCAGACTGTCGCGGACTTTTAGCAGCGTGTCTACGGTGGTGTCAAATACCTTGTGCGTATACTCTCGGGTCGAATCCTGATCGGTGACAGCAATCTGACCATAGCTGGGGCTGGAGGCAAGTTGTTGCGCGAGAGCCAGCTTAAAATCTTGAAATCCACTGCATCCTACCGCACGGCAAAAGCGAACCACGGTCGGCTCGCTGACTTCGGCGTGTTGCGCGAGGTCGACAATCCGCATTCTGATGACCGTTAGGGGGTCTTTGAGGACAAACTCGGCCACTTTACGTTCAGATTTACGCAAGGTGGTCAGTGAGTCGCTGATGGTTTGAGTTAAACGTGCAGGTTTCATGTGCACAAGACTAGCGTTCTTGTAAAAAAATTACAATTAAAGCTCAAAAAAGCGCTTTTTGTAGTAAAAACTCTGCTTCTTTACATCTCCCATCGCTGGCCACAATTGGCGTGTTGAAATGCGCTAAAAAGATCGTCGATGAAGGCCGTATTTTTGCGTTTATGTTGTTAGACTATGCGGCTATGGATGTCACCGCAATTCTAGATAAATTAAACCCTGCGCAGGAGGAAGCGGTCACGAGTGATCGGCGCCATGTGCTGGTATTGGCTGGCGCGGGTAGCGGTAAAACTCGGGTGCTGGTTCATCGAATTGTGTGGCAGGTGCAGGTCGAAAATATTTCTCCTCACGCGATTCTAGCGGTGACCTTTACCAATAAAGCGGCTCGGGAAATGCGTGAGCGCATTGATCAATTACTCGGCATGTCATTGCGCGGTATGTGGGTAGG
>DDJS01000139.1:7163-22815 GCA_002339165.1 Cellvibrionales bacterium UBA2618
GTCATTGCGCGGTATGTGGGTAGGCACATTTCACGGTCTTGCACACCGCTTGCTAAAGGCGCACTGGCGGGATGTCGGTTTGCCAGAGAATTTTCAGATACTCGACTCCGACGACCAACTGCGGCTGGTCAAGCGCGTAATGCGAGCCCTCGAACTCGACGAGCAGCGCTGGCCCCCGCGTCAGGCTCAATGGTGGATCAACGCCCAAAAAGACGAAGGATTGCGGTCGGCGCATATACAGGAGAGCGGCGACGGGCAGCTTGCCACTATGCTGCGCGTCTACCGCGAATACGAGGCCAGCTGCGATCGACTCGGGGTGATCGACTTTGCCGAATTACTGTTGCGTGCGCTGGAGTTATGGCGACATCACCCGCAGGTTTTGGCGCATTATCAGGAACGCTTCCAGCATGTGCTAGTGGACGAATTTCAGGATACTAACGCGGTTCAATACGCTTGGTTAAGGCTGTTGGCGGGGTCTGTGTGTCGGGTGACTGCGGTCGGTGATGACGATCAGTCGATCTACGGTTGGCGTGGCGCCAAGGTCGAAAATATACTCAGCTATGGACGTGATTTTGAAGCCACCCACACCGTTCGCCTCGAGCAGAACTATCGCTCAACCTCCAATATTCTGAAGGCTGCCAATGCCGTCATTGAAAAAAACCCCGATCGATTGGGGAAAAAGCTGTGGACCGACTCCGGCGATGGCGAGATGGTGGCGCTGTATGCGGCGTTTAACGAACACGACGAGGCGCGTTACATCGCTGACCGTCTCCACCAGTGGGTTCACGACGGCCAGCGGCGCGACGAAGCCGCCATTTTGTATCGTTCGAATGCCCAGTCGCGAGTGCTTGAAGCCGCCTTGTTGCAGGCCGAAATTCCCTATCGGATTTATGGTGGGCAGCGTTTCTACGAGCGTTTGGAAATAAAAAATGCGTTAGCCTACTTGCGCTTGATGTTAAACGTTGACGACGACACGGCGTTTGAACGGGTGATCAATATACCCGCGCGGGGCATTGGCGAGCGTACCCAAGACACCATTCGTCAGACCGCGCGCGGATCGAATGCGACGCTGTGGGGGGCTTGTGTCGAGTTAATTGCTACCAACGGTCTTCCCGGGCGAGCAAAAAATGCGGTCGCGGGATTTTTATCTTTGATAGAGGATATGTCGCTCGGTAGCGACACCCTAAAACTCATAGAGCAGGCGGAAACTGCGATCGAACGCAGCGGTCTAATCGATTTGTATCGACGTGAAAAAGGCGAGCGTGGTCTAGCGCGGGTGGAAAACCTAGAGGAATTAGTCGCCGCTTGTGGCAATTTTCAGCCAGAGCATGCAGAGCAACCGACATTGCCGCAATTTCTTGACCAGGTGGCACTAGATGCCGGCGATCGGCAGGCCGATGAGGATCAGGACGCGGTTCAGCTGATGACCTTACACAGCGCAAAGGGCCTCGAATTTCCGTTGGTCTTTTTGGCCGGTATGGAGGAAAACTTGTTTCCTCACAAGATGTCATTGGACGAACCCGGACGTCTTGAAGAAGAGCGTCGTCTGGCTTATGTCGGCATTACGCGGGCGATGCAAAAGCTTTATTTGACGTTCGCCGAATGTCGTTCGATTTACGGTAGCGAATCGTACAATTCAGTTTCGCGATTCGTTCGCGATATACCCAGCGACGTCCTCGAAGAGGTTCGTCTGCAAAATACCATTACGCGACCGACTAGTTATGCCGCTGGCGCACTCAGCAGCGACCTCGGCGACGATACCGGCTTCGCGTTGGGCCAACTGGTTTGTCATCCGATGTACGGCGAAGGTGTGATCCTGAATTTTGAAGGTCACGGACCGCGCGCTCGCGTGCATGTGCAATTCGAAGAAGTTGGCACCAAAATATTAATTCTCGACTCAGCTCGTCTA
Source organism: Cellvibrionales bacterium UBA2618 (assembly GCA_002339165.1). Classification (GTDB taxonomy): domain Bacteria; phylum Pseudomonadota; class Gammaproteobacteria; order Pseudomonadales; family Porticoccaceae; genus TMED48. The sequence goes on from DDJS01000139.1 coordinate 9,073, forward strand.
TCGGCCGTCTGACGTCACCCTTGAGTGGGCGGTCATCATCTACAACCCTGGGAGTAACTTATGCGAATACTGGGCATTGTGATCATCGGCCTATTATTAACCGCCTGTGGTAGCGATCAATCGACACCGACCGCCGTTGGCACCATCGACGCCGAGCGCACCTACAACTGGAAATTGGTCACCACCTGGCCAAAAAATTACCCCGGTTTGGGTACCGCACCCGAGACTTTCGCCGACCTTGTCGAGCGTATGAGCGCCGGGCGGCTGCAGATCGAGGTGTTTGGCGCAGGGCAACTAGTGCCAGCCATGGAAGTGTTTGATGCGGTCTCGCAGGGCACCGCCCAAATGGGCCATGGCGCGGCTTATTATTGGGCCGGTAAGGCCAAGGGCGCAGCTTTTTTTGCCGCTGTACCCTTTGGTTTAAATGCCCAGGAGATGAATGCCTGGTTGCACCATGGCGGTGGGCTAGAGCTCTGGCGGGAGCTTTACGCGCCGTTCAATTTAATCCCCTTTGCCGGTGGTAATACCGGCGTGCAGATGGCGGGATGGTTCAATCGCGAGATCGATTCGATTGACGATCTGGCGGGTCTGAAAATGCGTATTCCAGGCCTTGGTGGCGATGTAATAAGCCTCGCTGGCGGCACCTCGTGGAATATAGCTGGAGGCGATATTTATACCGCTATGCAAACTGGTGTCATCGACGCCACCGAGTGGGTCGGCCCGTATAATGACCTCGCTTTCGGGTTGCACCAGGTGGCAAAATACTATTATTACCCCGGCTGGCACGAACCCGGTGTGATGGCCGAACTGACTGTCAATGCCAACGCCTATGCGGGCTTGCCCGACGACCTTCAGGCGATTATCGAAGTTGCAGCACGGGCGATAAATCAAGACATGTTGGACGAGTACACCGCTAAAAACAATCGTGCTCTGGTCGATCTAGTCGATAATCACGGCGTCGATTTGCGCCGCTTGCCCAAGCCAGTGTTGGCACAATTACGCCGCCTGTCGGCGCAAGTGGTCGATGAGTTAGCGGCTGAAACTGAACTGACCGGGCGCATTGGGGACTCGCTCAAGGCGTTTAAGGCCCAAGCAATGGCTTACCACGTGATATCGGAACAGGCCTATAATGACGCCCGTCGAGCGGATGATGAGTAATGTCTAGCGACGCCAAAACGTTGGCGTAAACAGTACCAATAGGGTAAAAATTTCCAGTCGGCCGAGCAACATTCCCCAGCACAGAACCCACTTTGCAAAGCTGCCGAGTTCCGCATAATTGCTCGCCACAGCACCTAGGCCGGGACCTAGATTGTTGAGCGATGCGGCGGTCGCCGACCAGGCTGTGACGTAATCCAGTCCACTTGCGAGCAGAAGTAATACCATCAGGTAAAAAACCGCTAAATAGACACCAAAAAAGGCCCATATTGCATCGGCGATGCGATCGGGAACCTTACGATTGTTAATTTTGATCGGTAACACCGCATTCGGGTGCACCAATTGATAGATCTCGCGAACGCCTTGCTGCCATAAAATTAACATCCGGCCAATTTTTATGCCACCGCCAGTGGACCCCGCACAGGCGCCGAAGAACGACAAGAATATAAGAAAAAACGGAAGAAAAGTCGGCCAAGCATTAAAGTCCGCGGTGGCAAATCCGGTAGTGGTCATGATAGACACCAATTGAAAAATGCCCTGCCTGATGCTGTCGCTCCAGCCATAGGTGCCGCTAAAATATAGGTACAGGCAAGTAATAGCCGCGCCCACCGCTAGCAGGGCTAGATACATCCTCGCCTCGGGATCGGTCCAGTAAAAAGATAGCTCCCGATCGTGCCACACCGCATAGTGGAGGGCAAAATTTATCCCTGAAACGACCATAAAAAATGTACAAATAGCCATGATTGCGCCGCTATCAAAAAAACCAATGCTGGCATCGTGAGTCGAAAACCCGCCGATTGCCACGGTCGAAAAGCTATGGCTTATCGCGTCGAACAACGACATGCCGGCGATCCAATAAGCCAGCGCGCAGACCGCGGTGAGTGCGACGTATATCTTGAACAAAACGTTTGCGGTTTCAGTAATACGCGGTGTAATTTTAGAGTCTTTCATGGGGCCAGGGGTTTCTGCGCGATATATTTGCATGCCGCCAACGCCCAGCATCGGCAGGATGGCCACCGCGATTACAACGATACCAATACCGCCGAGCCATTGCAGTTGTTGACGATAGTAGAGAATCGATTTTGGCAAGGTGTCCAAGCCGGATATCACCGTCGCTCCGGTGGTAGTCAGTCCGGATATGGATTCAAATAGCGCATCGATAAATGACAGTTGTAGGGCGTCGGAGAGCATAAACGGCAGGGTACCAAAAGTACTCAGCACCAGCCAAAAAAACACAGTAACTACAAAACCATCGCGGGTTCGAAGCTCGCCGGTACTCGAGCGCATGGGTAGCCAAAATAACAAGCCTACCAGCAGCGTGATTGAAAACGCCAACAAGAACATTAGCGAGGTCGATTCTTCAAACCACAATGCGACCAACACGGGTGGTAGCATTGTCAGGCTAAAAATAATTAGCAGCAGTCCCAGTACTCGCGCAGTAATAGCTGTGTGCATAATGGCGCCTTAAAAAAAACTGAAACCGACGGTAAATAGTTTTTCCACCGCGCGGGTATTGGCTTTATCGACCACAAAAACGATGACGTGATCGCCGCTATTGATCACGGTATCGCCATGGGCTATGTGCACTTCGCCGTCGCGCACCAGTGCCGCCAGTGTAGCCCCGGGTGGCGATTGAATGTCCTCAATTTTACGGCCTACAACTTTCGAGCTTTTCTCGTCACCATGGACAATTATCTCCAAAGCTTCTGCCGCACCACGCCTAAGTGAGTGCACGCTTACAGTATCCGCTCTGCGCACATGGGCCAAGAGTGAGCTGGTGGTTGCCTGCTGTGGTGAGATCGCCACATCGATGTCGCCACCTTGCATAAGGTCTGCATACACCGGGTTACTGATGAGCGTCATAACCTTTTTGGTACCCAGTCGCTTGGCCAATAGGGAGGCCATAATATTGACTTCATCGTCATTAGTGAGCGCCAAAAACACATCGGCCCTGTCGATATTTTCGTCGAGCAGCAATTCTTGGTCGGTCGCCGACCCATTCAGAACCACCGCACGGTTGAGTTTTTCGGATAGAAATTCAGCGCGCTCCTTGGAGTATTCGATGATTTTTATATTGTAGTCATTTTCGAGTGCCTTGGTCAGCCGATAGCCGATATTGCCACCGCCGGCGATAATCAATCGCTGGTAGGGTTTTTCTAGCTTGCGCAATTCACTCATTACCTTGCGAATATTATTTTTAGCGGCGATAAAAAATACTTCGTCGCCGTCTTCTATGACGGTTTTTCCGGTTGGGAACAGCGCCCGATCGCGACGATAAATAGCCGCAACGCGAGCGTCAGCATGGGGGATATGCTCTTTAAGAGTGCGTAACTCTTGACCCACTAGTGGGCTATTTTCGACTGCCCTCAGACCGACCAGTTGGATAATCCCGCCGGCAAAGTCGAGTACTTGAAGAGCTCCGGGTTGAGCCACTAACTTTGAAATGTAGTCGGTGACCACCTGTTCTGGCGTAATCATCACATCTACCGGCATGTGTTTGTCGTTAAATAGCTTGTCGTAATATTTTGGATTGGTGTAATTGTAGGCGCGAATTCGGGCGATTTTGGTCGGGGTGTGGAACAGTGAATAGGCAACTTGACATGCGATAATGTTGACTTCGTCGCTGTTGGTTACTGCGACCAGCATATCGGCGTCCTCGATCCCTGCGCGAACCAGCACATCGGGATGGCTGCCAATACCCGCCACGGTTCGAATATCAAGCCGATCTTGCAGTACTCTGAGCGCTTTGCCGTCGACATCTACCACGGTAATGTCGTTGTACTCTCTGGCAAGATTCTCCGCTAGCGTCCCGCCGACCTGACCTGCCCCCACGATGATTATTTTCATTTACTTCTCGGATTCAATGTCGTTTCGACGTTTCTGTAAACGCGCGTAATAAAAGCCATCTTGACCACCTATGAGCGGAAATAACTGCCGGCCGAAATTCGTTTGCAGGCCCCAGTCGGCCTCGATTGCATAGATGTACGCATCGCTGTGCGCGTGTAAAAACGTTTCGATGACCCGATCATTTTCGCGCGGCAACACCGAACAGGTAGCGTACACTAAAACGCCGTTGTTTTTTAGCGTTGGCCAAAGGCTCTGCAACAGTCGTTCTTGAATTGCAGCCAGGTTTTCGATATCTGCGGCAGTGCGCAGCAGTTTAATATCCGGGTGACGGCGAATCACACCGGTCGCGGAACACGGGGCATCAAGCAAAATTCGATCGAAAAGTTGTTGATCCCACCAAGCCCCTAGGTCGGAGGCATCGGCCTCGCGCAATTCGGCGTCGAGGCCCAACCGGGTGAGATTGTCGCGTACCCGCTGCAAGCGTCGGGGATCGCTGTCTAGAGCCACTAGGGCCTCTAATTGTGGTTGCGCTTCGGCAATGTGTCCGGTTTTTCCGCCCGGGGCGCTACACGCATCTAACACCCGCTGCCCGGGCTCAAGCATCAGCAGGGGAGCGGCTAATTGCGCTGCACCGTCCTGGACGCTGCAGTCGCCTAGATCAAAGCCAGGCAGTTGGCTCACATCGACGGGCGATGTCAGTTGGATGCCGCTATCGGTGAGCTCGATGGTATTGGCCTCCAATCCGGCAGCGCGCAGGCGCCCGAGGTAATCCGAGCGCGAACCGTGTGCGCAATTAACCCTCAGAGTCATCGGGGCGCGAGCGTTATTAGCGGCGATAATTTCGCTGGTACGGGGCTCCGACCAAGCGTGTTTAAATGCTCCAACTAACCAATCGGGGTGGGCCGTTTGAAATGCCCGCTGCGGCGATAGTTGCTCGGCCAATGCCTCTTTCTGGCGCAAAAAATTGCGTAATACAGCGTTTACCATCGCCTTAGCCCAGGGGCGTTTTAAGGCTTTGGTTGCCGTTACAGTTTCATTGACAACGGCGTGTTCGGCCACCCGCAGGTGTAATAATTGATACAGGCCGATCATTAATAGTGCCTGGATTTCTAGATCCTTGGCGCGGAGTGGTTTTGTTATCAGCACCTCGAGATACAAGGTCAGACAGGGTTGCCAGCGAAGGGTCCCGAAACACAGTTCTTTTAGCAAGCTGCGATCGCGCTCCTCGACCCTTAATACCATCGGTGGCAGGGCTGCCGACAGAGACTGGCCGCGCAATACGCTGGCCACCACTTGGGCTGCTGCCGCGCGCGTATTCATCGGCTTAGGTACCCAGTTGTGTGGTGGAAGAAAATAACTGCCGCCGCGAATTTAATACCTCGGCGACTGCCATCCGCGATTTTCCGGGCAGCTGAATTTGCTCGACCAGGAGGCTGCCCTGGCCGCAGGCGACGCGTAAAACACCCTCTTCGATGCTGACGATGGTGCCTGGTGGATGATCGCTTGATTGCGCAGTGCTGCGGGCTCGCCAGAGCTTAATACGGTCACCATGCAGGGTGCTGTACGCGACTGGGGCAGGATTGAATGCGCGAATCTTACGCTCTAGTGTTATCGCGCTTTGCGACCAATCGATGAGCGCTTCGCGCTTGTCGATTTTAGCCGCGTAGCAACTGTGAGTTTCATCCTGCGTAGTTGCCGTAGCGTAGCCATGCTCGAGTGCATTTAAGTTGCGTAATAACGCCGGGCCGCCAATTTGACAGAGTTTGCTCGCCACCTCGGCGCTGGTATCGGTTGGCGCTATGGCGCATTCGACGCGCTCAAGCATCTCGCCGGTGTCGAGGCCCTCATCCATCTGCATGATGGTCACGCCGGTCTCGATATCACCGGCCTCGATGGCTCTCTGGATCGGGGCAGCGCCGCGCCAGCGGGGCAATAGCGAGCCGTGCACATTAATACAGCCGAGGCGCGGAATTTCGAGCACCGCGCGCGGCAGTATCAAGCCGTAGGCAACCACCACTAAAACGTCTGGCGACAACTCTCGAAGTTGTTCTTGGGCGGCCAGAGTTTTCAGCGACTCGGGTTGAAAAATCGGTATGTGGTGGGCGCTGGCCAGCACTTTGACCGCGCTGGGGGTGGTTTTTTTGCCGCGCCCAGCGCGCCGGTCAGGTTGCGTGTAGGCGGCGATCACAGCGTGCTCTCGACCGATCAAAAATTCCAGATGTTGGGCGGCGAACTCGGGGGTGCCGGCAAAGGCAATATTTAACAAACTGCGCGCCTATGCCCGATTCTTTTTTAATTTTTTGCGAATGCGCTGTCGCTTAATCGACGATAGATAATCGACGAATAATTTGCCTTCGAGGTGGTCGATCTCATGTTGAATACATACCGCAAGCAGGCCTTTGGCCTCCTCTTTAAATTCGGCCCCGTCTTGATCGAGGGCGGTGATCATTACATGGCCTGGTCGCTCGACGGTCTCGTAGGTGTCTGGGATCGAAAGACAGCCTTCGTCATAGGGCAGGCACGTCGCATCGAGAATTTCGATTTCTGGATTGATATAGACCCTCGGCGCAGCTTGCTCGCCCTCCAAATCCATCACGATGACGCGTTCGTGAACGTCTACCTGCGTCGCAGCCAGTCCGATCCCATTGGCATCCCACATGGTTTCAAACATATCCTCGATCAAGCTGCGAGTCTTGGCATTCACCGCGGCTACCGGCAACGCTTTTTGCCTTAGCCGTGGATCTGGATATTTGAGAATCGACATTATGCCCATAGTAAATGTGACGCGGTTCTTAAAACCAGCGTTTGTGCCCTGTGTTATTTGGAATACCACGCTATTATAACAGGCTTGCAATAATAGAAAATACACCTTTTGTCCGCGGCACAAAATGTGCCTTGCTGGGGGAACGAATGTCGTATCGACGATCCTTACCCATTGACCCATCCTCGCTATTTTGGATTATCTCGCGAGCTGCGGGGTCGATCTGCGACAGCGCGATGGGGCCGCTCTAATGTCTTTGACAATAACGGCCCCCAGCGAGGTCGGTTATGCGCTGGCAGCAGCTCTAATAGAGGACTTTGCGCCGTCGAAACAACATCAATTGTTGGTATTTACCGACACATTTCAGCGCTTGTTCAACGCTCGTAGCAGCGATTTCGACGCGCCGATCAGCAATGAAATTGCGCGAGTGCAGCGACAATTACAGCGCATCGAATGGCGCCCGCGCAGCGACGCGATACTCTCTGAGTGCCAGCAGTTGGGCGTGCGATTACTGGTGGTGACTGAGGATGACTACCCGCCGCTGTTGAAGCAGATTGCGGTTCCGCCGCCGATACTGTTTGTTCTCGGCGACTACACCAATCTCCACCTACCTCAGTTGGCAGTGGTCGGAAGCCGGCGCATGACCTCTGGCGGCGCTCGTAATGCACATCGCTGGAGCCGCCACCTCACCACCTGCGGTTTTACCATAACCAGCGGCCTCGCTCTCGGCATCGATGGTGTTGCGCACGAGGCGGCAATCGAGGTTGAAGGCGGCCGAACCGTCGCCGTTATGGCGACCGGTATCGATCGCATTTACCCGCTTCGCCATCAATCACTGGCCGAGCGGATCGTTGCCAGTGGTGGTTGTTTGGTAACAGAATTTTTGCCGGGTAGTCGGGCCCACGCACGCCACTTTCCGATACGAAACCGGCTCATTAGTGGGCTGAGTCTCGGTGTATTGGTGGTCGAGGCGGCGGTAAAGAGTGGATCGTTGATTACCGCGCGCTGCGGTATGGAGCAGAACCGTGAGGTTTTTGCCATTCCCGGGTCGATCCACAGTCCGCAGTCGAGAGGTTGTCACCATTTAATCAAACAGGGTGCGCATCTGGTTGATGATGTCACGGATATAGTCGATCAGTTGCATAGCGCGTTGGCGACAGAAAAAGAGCGGCTGACACCCGTCAATGCATCCCAATCGCAAACTTGCGTGACGCTCTCTGATGAAGAGCGCGAGGTCTTTTTAGCAATGGGGTATGACCCCATTGGGCTAGACGATTTAGGCCGCCATTGTCGACTGGGTGTCGAGCAGCTGCTGGCAATTTTGGTTGCGCTGGAATTAAAGGGCATGATTGCTAGAAATGCTAGCGTTTACCAGCGTATTGAGTGATCTCAGTGGTTGCGTCGATTGAAAAGTTGGGCTAATCTTCGCGCCAATCTCAACGGGGGTAATAAGTTTATGGATAAACCATTTGTGGCAATTTTGATGGGTTCTGATTCAGACCTACCGATGGTCGAGGCTGGCTTTTCGGTACTGGAGAAGTTCGCTATTCGCTACGAGGTCAAAGTGACATCCGCACACAGGACGCCCGAAGCTACGGCCGAATTTGTTCGCGACGCCGATGCCCGTGGTTGTGTGGTGTTTATCTGCGCCGCCGGAATGGCCGCGCATCTCGCCGGTGCGGTTGCAGCGATGACGCTAAAGCCGGTGATTGGCATTCCAATTGATGCTTCTTTGAATGGCTTGGATTCGCTTTTGTCGACGGTGCAAATGCCAGCTGGCATCCCGGTAGCGACGGTTGCGATTGGCAAGGCCGGTGCAAAAAACGCTGCCTACCTGGCCGCACAGATCATGGCTGTCGGCGATTCTGAGTTGTCAAAAAAAGTCGTCGATGAGCGTGCGGAGGCGTCTCGGGCAGTCATCGCCAAAGACAGCGCGCTGCAGGAAAAACTGAGTAATCGCCCCTAATCTATGGACTGGCGCTACCACCCCGAGATGGTTCGCGCGGCACAATTAGTCGCAGCTGATGGAGTGGTAGCCTGCCCCACAGAAGCGGTTTGGGGTCTTAGTTGTGATGCGCGCAGCGAAGTAGCGGTGCGACGATTGCTGGCGATGAAGAACCGTCCGCAGGCCAAAGGCCTGATTTTGATCGTCGACCACATCGACAGGTTGCAGCCCTATTTGACCGACGTAGGTTCGCCGCGCTGGGAACCCTTGCGGACTCGTTCGATCGGGCATCCGGTTACATGGTTAATCCCCCACAATGGCACCGCCCCTAAATATATCACCGGCGAACACCGTCGTTTGGCAGTGCGCGTGACAGCGCACCCTCCGACAGTGGCCCTCTGCGAATTACTGGCAGTGCCGCTGGTATCGACATCGGCAAATCCCAGCGGCGCTCCAGTTGCCACCAGCGAGTCAGAAGTTATTGCCTATTTCGGCGATGGTGTCGACGCAATTGTTCCGGGTCCGTTGGGATCTGCTACCGGTCCCAGTGAGATTAGAGATCTAGTCACTGGCGACATCATCAGAGAGGGTTGACAGCTATCGATACAGCCGCGATAAAAACGTATTTGGAGGGGCTTCAAGAGAGCCTATGCGAGACTTTTAGTCGCTATGATGACACTGCCTGGCGGGAGGACCAATGGGTTCGCGATGAGGGTGGCGGGGGGCGTAGCCGAGTCATGGCCGATGGGCGGTTAATCGAAAAGGCCGGTATCAATATCTCACATATTCGAGGATCGTCGTTGCCCGCGTCGGCGACCCAGCATCGCCCGGAACTGGCCGGCTGCAGTTTTGAGGCGATGGGGCTCTCGCTGGTGATTCATCCGCAAAATCCATACGTGCCTACGGCCCATGCAAACGTGCGGTTTTTTATTGCCGAAAAAGCCGACGCGAAACCGATTTGGTGGTTTGGCGGGGGCTATGATCTGACCCCCTACTATGGCAATGTCGAGGATTGCCGGCACTGGCATCAAACCGCTAAAGCGGCGTGTGAACCATTTTCAGATGAGCTTTACCCGCGCTTTAAGAGCGCCTGCGACAGCTATTTTTACTTGCCCCATCGGGCCGAGGCGCGCGGCATTGGCGGGTTGTTTTTCGACGATTTTAACGAACTGGGTTTTGGCGCCAGTTTTGCATTGATGCGCAGCGTCGGCGATAGTTTTATCGAAGCCTACCTGCCGATTTTTCAGCGTCGTAGCGATCGGTCATTCGGCCAGCGTGAGCGCAGTTTTCAACTTTACCGCCGCGGCCGCTACGTAGAATTTAATCTGGTGCAGGATCGCGGTACCCTCTTTGGGCTGCAGACTGGCGGACGTACCGAATCAATTTTGATGTCGTTGCCACCGACCGCCAACTGGGTTTATAACTGGCAGCCAGATCCGGGTAGTGCCGAGGCAGAGCTTTACGACCACTACCTACCGCCGCGGGATTGGCTGTGATGGCTGCGGCGCTTTGTTGTGTAATTATAGTCCAGCTACCGTGCGAGTATTGGGTGGTTGAGTTTCACATGATGAACCTCTCGAGGTAGTTGCGCTATGCACGATCAATATGCCGTTTTCGGTAACCCCATAGAGCACAGTCGCTCGCCGATGATTCATCGCGAGTTCGCCCGTCAAACCGGCCAGCCAATCGATTACCGGCGTGAACGCGTCCCGCTCGGTGAGTTTGCCACTAGCGCTGATAGTTTTTTTGCCGATGGCGGGTTGGGGTTAAACGTCACCCTGCCGTTTAAAGAGGATGCCTATCACTATGCCGAGCGATTGACTGATCGCGCGGTGAGCGCAGGCGCGGTGAATACCCTCAGTCGCCAAGACGACGGCAGTATCCTCGGCGATAATTCTGATGGCATTGGTCTGGTTAGGGATATTCGCGATAATTTACGCTGGAAGATTCGCGGTCAACGAATTTTAATGATGGGCGCTGGCGGTGCGGTACGCGGAGTGCTCGAACCCCTGCTAGCAGAGCAGCCTCAGCACCTAGTGATCGTCAACCGCACGCTCGACAAAGCTCTAGCGCTGGCTAAATTATTTGCCGAGCAGGGTTACTTGCTGGGGTGCGATTATTCGATGCTCGAGGGTCAGCAGTTTGATGTTGTTATCAATGGCACCAGCGCCAGTTTACAGGGCGATCAATTGGTATTGCCGGAAACGCTGCTGGGCAGTACCCAGGCCTGTTGCTACGACATGATGTACGCCGCCAAGCCAACCGATTTTATGTCTTGGTCAGCGGGCCACGGCGGCCGAGTTAGTGACGGTGCCGGAATGTTGGTGGAGCAGGCGGCCGAATCGTTTTTTGTTTGGCGGGGTGTCCGACCACGCACTGATCCGGTGTTGCAAGCGCTGCGTGACGCCTTAATCGCCAGTTGACGCGGGCGCACTGCGCTCAGCTAAATACTGCTCTTTGAGCTTCACATAATTGCCCGGAGAGTAAGTAAAAAACTTGACCTCTGAGTTGCTCACCGGTCGCAGTACGCGGCACGGATTACCGACATAGACAAAGCCGCTATTTAGAACCTTTCCGGGTGGCACCATGCAGCCGGCACCAATGATGATTTCGTCATGACAGATTGCGCCATCGTTGACGATAGCGCCATTGCCTACGAGGATACGATCGCCGAGGGTACAACCATGCAGGATGGCTCGATGGCCGACTACGACGTCGCGGCCGATTGTCAGCGGCCAGCCATCAGGATTAAAGTCGCTGGCATGAGTGACGTGCAAAACTGCATTGTCCTGAATGTTGGAGCGTGCTCCAATGCGGATACGATGGACGTCGCCGCGAATGACGGCGCCCGGCCATACTGAGCAATCATCGCCGAGATGCACATTGCCAATCACTGTGGCGGCGCAGTCGATGAACACGCGTTGGCCTAAAGTGGGAGAAATACCGCGGTGGGAACGTATAGATTGATTCATAAGATAACTGTAACATCTGCAGCGAGGATAGCCAGTTTGGTGAGCGCAAAATGACTTTTTCTACGGTAAAACGTTTTATCGCTGGGGTGACCTGCCCAAAGTGCGCGGCGATGGACAAACTACGCGGTTATTCTGAGGACGGCGTTGACTTTCGCGAGTGCGTCGCCTGTGGTTTTAAAGACGAAATGCGCATAGCATCGGCGCCACGTGAAATTCAAACCAGAGTCAACAAGGCGCAAGTGGTGCAGCGCGTCGACCCGATCAAACTCATAGACAACTGATCGTAACTGTCGGTGTTTTTTGCTGCAATGGATCATTGTTAGAGGCGAATGGGTCGACTGCAGTGCTAATTGTTCGATTTTTAACACCGCTAGTCAGTTAAAAACATATTTCAGTGTGTTACAAACAACTATTCAGGTATTTCCTCCGTATACCTATGGCAATGCCAAGGTTGGTTTTGTTAAATTCTTGTTATGTGTAAGTGCATCAATCTGTCTAGAGAATCGGTTCTTTTTTTGGTACACTGCCGCCGCTTTAGTCAGGTGGCGCTGTGCCTTGCCGAGCGGATACAATGCAACCGGCGCAATAGATTAATTACCACGGAGATAGACACGATGTCGAAAAGAGCGCGAGCACTTTTCTGTAACCCACTAACGATGGCCACTTTGACGGCTGTAGCCGGTGGCGTAAGCGCCAGCACTGATGGCGGGATGGGAAATTTAAACATGGTACGTGGCGTGACCGAGGTCAGCCAAGTAGCTTACGACGTGCACATGCTGATGATGTGGATCTGTACCGTGATCGGTGTTGTTGTGTTTGGGTTCATGTTTTATGTGATGTATGCGCATCGCAAATCGAGGGGTGTCGAAGCGGCCAATTTTCACGAGCATCTTGGCGTCGAGATAGCGTGGACCGTGGTGCCTGCCCTTATCTTGATTTTTATGGCAATTCCGGCGACCTCGGCACTTCTGAAAGTCTACGATACAGATAATGCCGACATCGACATCAAGGTTACTGGTTACCAGTGGAAGTGGCAGTACGAGTACTTAGGCGAAGGCGTTAAGTATATGAGCGAGTTACGCACGTCGCTGGACGAAGTCTACGGCCGTGAGCCCAAGGGAGAACATTACCTGCGCGAGGTGACCGAACCGCTGGTAATCCCTGTGAACAAAAAAGTACGATTTTTGATTACTGGCAACGACGTGATCCATTCTTGGTGGGTGCCCGATTTCGGCGTTAAGCGCGATGCGGTTCCCGGCTTATTTACCGCTGCTTGGGCACGAGTTGATACGCCCGGGATGTACGTTGGAGAATGTACCGAGCTTTGCGGTATAGGGCATGCGTTTATGCCGGTTGTGGTCGAGGTTAAAAGCGAAGACGATTACAACGTGTGGCTCGCCGATAAGAAAGATCAGGCGGCTGTATACGCCTCGACGATTGGCAAGGAGTGGTCGCCGCAAGAATTGATGAAAAAAGGTCAGCAGGTTTACATGCGCTCCTGTGCCGGATGCCATCAGGCAGATGGTAACGGGATTGCCGGAGTGTTCCCTGCAGTCAACGGCAGCACAATTGTTAATGGCCCAATCGACGGGCATATTGGCATTCTCATCAATGGCGTTGCAGGCTCAGCCATGCAGTCATTTGCTGATCAGTTATCGGAAGTAGATCTTGCTGCGGTCATCCACTACAAGCGCAACGCGTGGGATAATGCGGTAGGTGATGTGGTTCAACCGATCGATATTTTAAATTTCAAAAACGCACAATAGAGGAGTTCCAGATATGGCTCATGGTCCCGCCAAAGGCATCGGTCGCTGGTTGTTTACCACTAATCACAAGGATATAGGAACGCTATACCTGTGGTTTAGTTTTTTAATGTTTTTACTGGGCGGTTTCTTCGCCATGGTGGTCCGCGCGGAATTATTCCAACCGGGTATGCAGCTGATCAAGCCAGAGTTCTTTAACCAAATGACCACGATGCATGGCTTGGTGATGGTATTTGGTGCGATCATGCCGGCCTTTGTCGGCTTGGCCAACTGGATGATTCCAATGATGATTGGCGCACC
>DDJS01000139.1:23087-49192 GCA_002339165.1 Cellvibrionales bacterium UBA2618
TTGGCCAACTGGATGATTCCAATGATGATTGGCGCACCCGACATGGCGCTGCCACGCATGAATAACCTGAGTTTTTGGATTTTGCCCTTTGCCTTTGCGATTCTGGTGTCGACGCTATTTATGGAAGGCGGTGGGCCAAACTTTGGCTGGACTTTTTACGCGCCACTGTCCACTACCTTTGCGCCGGATTCGGTCAACTACTTTATCTTTGCAGTGCACATCATGGGCGCGTCATCGATCATGGGGTCGATTAACATTATTGCGACTATCATGAACATGCGAGCTCCGGGCATGACTTACATGAAGATGCCGCTGTTTGTTTGGACCTGGTTGATCACGGCGTTCTTGTTGGTCGCGGTAATGCCGGTACTCGCGGGCGCGGTGACCATGATGTTGATGGACATCAATTTTGGAACCAGCTTCTTTAACGCCGCGGGCGGTGGCGATCCAGTGCTCTTTCAACACGTGTTTTGGTTCTTCGGCCACCCCGAGGTTTACATTATTATTCTGCCTGCGTTTGGCGTCGTGTCTCAGATTATCCCGACGTTCAGCCGCAAACCCTTGTTTGGCTACTCATCGATGGTTTATGCCACCGCCGCGATTGCTTTTCTATCGTTTGTAGTCTGGGCGCATCATATGTTTACTGTCGGCATGCCGATTGCAGGCGAGCTGTACTTTATGTACGCGACGATGTTGATTGCGGTGCCGACTGGGGTCAAGGTATTCAACTGGATCACGACCATGTACCGCGGTGCTCTAACCTTTGAGACGCCAATGTTGTTCAGTATTGCCTTTGTGATTTTGTTCACTTTTGGCGGCTTTACTGGTTTGATGTTGTCGGTAGCAGCAGCGGATATTCAATACCATGACACCTACTTTGTGGTCGCTCACTTTCACTATGTGATGGTCGCTGGTGCGGTATTTAGCGGCACCGCGGCAGTCTACTACTGGTTGCCCAAGTGGTGCGGTAAAATGTACAACGAGACGATGGGTAAAATACAGTTTTGGATCGCGTTCATCGCCTTTAACATTACTTTTATGCCGCAACATTTTCTCGGCCTCGCTGGAATGCCGCGACGTTATGCTGATTACGGTTTGCAGTTCGCAGATTGGAATATGGTGTCGAGCATTGGTGCCTTTATGTACGGCGGCGCGCAGCTGCTCTTTTTGTTCAATGTGGTGCGAACTATCACCCACGGGCAGCCGGTGAGCGACGCTAAAGTCTGGGAAGGTGCCGAAGGTCTAGAGTGGCTAGTGGCAACACCTGCTCCCTACCACACCTTTATTAAGCCGCCAGTAATGTCTGTGGGCGGTGAAGGGCCCGAGTGGCGAGTCGATGCGCCGGCACCTGCCATGGCATTCAAAATGGCACCTGAAGCGGGGTAGCGCAGTCTATGTCTGTTTCTGTACGCGACAGGGCGCTGCTCGGCAAATTGTCAGTGCTGGTGGTGTCGATGTTCGCCTTTGCGGTGTTTGTAATGCCTCCGCTATACAATTTGTTTTGCGACATATTGGGTATCGGCGGTAAGACCGGAAGCGCCTACCAAGCGGTCGACGTTGAAGTTGATACGAGTCGCAGCGTCGAGGTGCAATTTGTGGCGATGAAAAATGAGACCATGCCGTGGGATTTTTATCCAAGGGAGACTAGCGTTTCTGTTCACCCAGGCGAGTCCCGGTCGGTGATCTTTTATGCACACAATCGCACTGGTAAGGATATGGTAGGACAGGCGATACCGAATTTAGTGCCCTTTAATGTCGCCGATTACTTTCATAAGACAGAGTGTTTTTGTTTTAATAACCAACCGTTGGCATCGGGCGAAGAGGCTGATTTGGAGCTGGTTTTCATTGTCGATCCGGATCTACCTATCAGTATCAATACCCTGACGCTTTCATATACTCTATTTGATATCACAGATCGGTCCCGGCCGACGCTCGCCCAGGCGCAGTAGCTTATTTAACACGACGCGTATATTTTGGAGAAATCGCATGTCATCAGAAGGAAATTATTACGTCCCGGAGCAGAGCAAACTGCCGATATTTTGTGCCACAGCGATGGGGCTCATGGCCTTTGGTGCTGCGAGTTGGGTTATCGAGGGGGGTGATGCCAAGATCTTTTTAGTGGGTCTGGCGCTAATGACCGTGGTGATGTACAAATGGTGGAGTCTGGTCATCGACGAAAACATGCAGGGCTTGGTCAGTCCACAATTAAAACACTCCTATGTGTTGGGCATGCTCTGGTTTATCTTCTCCGAAGTGATGTTTTTTGCGGCGTTTTTTGGTGCGCTGTTCTACGTGCGGGTGTTGGTTAATGCATGGATCGGTGGTGAGGCGGCGGTGGCGTTATTCGATAGCACCCCAACAGCGGCGGCGGCGGCTAACAACGAAATACTGTGGCCGGGATACGAGCGGCAATGGCCCGTTATGCAAACACCCGATCAGGCAGTTAACGGCGACAGCGCAATGTTTAAAGGCCCAGATCGAAGCATGAGTTTGCCGCTTTGGGAATACCCTGTCAGCCAATGGTTGTCAAAGCTGTATACCTTATTACCCTGGTTGCCGCTATGGAATACGGTAATTCTGCTGACCTCAAGCTTTACTGTGCACCTCGCGCACACTGGACTTAAAGAGGGTAAGCGCGATGTCTTTTTGCGCTATCTCGGTATCACTGTAATGCTCGGATTCTTGTTCTTGTGCTTGCAGGTGGCTGAATATTACGAGGCTTATGCGCACTATGGACTGACGCTCAAGTCTGGGATATACGGAACCACCTTCTTTATGCTCACGGGTTTTCACGGCGCTCACGTGACTCTGGGTACGGCGATGCTATTGATCCAATTTATTCGCGGCTTAAAGGGGCAGTTTAGCAGTGATGATCACTTTGGTTTTGAGGCGGCTTCGTGGTATTGGCACTTTGTCGATGTGGTTTGGCTGGGCTTGTTCTTGGTGGTCTACATATTCGGATAGCTGCGCCGGTCTACTCGAACGTGGTTCGTCGCCCATAGCGGCGGTGAAGCCGAGTTAAGCTCTGGACAGTGAGTGCTTTTCTGCTTGCGGGGGAGGGTTTCGGGCAGACCTACTTATCGCTCTCTTCGATTTCTATGTTGTTGTCGAGTTTGGGGTTAGCCGGTGAAGCCATGCTTGGATGCATACCCCGGTCCCAAGGTGCCTGACTCTTTATTTGGCCGGTATAGGCGCCGTATATAATGGTTGATATCAGTAAAGCGGCGAGGCCAATCCGAATTCCCAGCGCTCGCAGTAGTCGCTTTTTGGGGTCACCAAGGTCTTTGACGAGAAAGTTCAGCCCGCTAAATAGGCTCGCCACAACGGCTATAAAAAGTAAAACGATGATGCCCTTTAACATGTTAACTCTTACCTCTGCGTTGAATTGGGGATTTAAACACATATGAGTGCGAATCCCCAATCATCCACCGAGAAGTTTTGTTGGCAGCCGAATGCGAAAATTGCCGCAACAGTTGCGCTGTTATTGCCGCTTTTGATTGCGTTGGGTTTTTGGCAATTGTCTCGAGCCGACGAAAAGCGCGATATCGTCGCTCGCTTTGATCGTAACCAGCAATCCGCCCCAGCGCTTGTTAACGATCTATCTGGTACCGAGGATATGCAGTACAGGTCGGCTTGGTTGCGCGGCGCGCTAGACCCAGAGAGGCGGATTTTCTTGGACAATCGGGTGCGTCATAGTCGTCCCGGTTACGAAGTGTTAGAGGCTTTAACCGTTGAGCCGAGTGGCTTGCGGGTATTGATAAATCGCGGTTGGGTGCCAGCGCCGCTGGATCGCAACAAACTACCTAGCGTTGCGCCGGTGGACGGCAGTTCGCAGTTTAGAGGGTTCTTATACCGTAATTTACCTGGCAGCTTTATCCTCGATGACGGTATTTCTGCCTTCCCATCCTGGCCAGCTCGGTTGGGGTGGGTTTCGGTGGAGCGGGCGAGCGAGCTGTTTGGGCAACCTTTTTATGCCTACCAGTTGCGATTGGACCGGGATTCTCCGGGCGCGCTGCAAACTGGGTGGCCCACGGTCGCGGTGCAGCCCGAAAAACACACCGCCTATGCGGTGCAGTGGTTTACTATGGCGGCGGTGTTGGTGATCATGGCAATCTCGGCCATGTCAAATCTTACTAGCTGGTTATCAGCGTTGATGCGGAGAGTGTAAAATGAATGACGATATCCCGGTGACCAAGACTCAGAGAGCCTTTCAGTATCAAATATGGTTGATGATGGCGATTGTTTTCGGGGTTATCCTCGCAGGTTTCTTGCTGGTGCCGACTAACGAAGAATCGCGTCAGCGGATGATCGACTTGTTTGGCACCACTAATCAGGGCGCGTTGGTCAAGCCTGCGTTAGATCTGACACCGGTTCTGCCCGCAGTAAACAGCGGTTCTGCACCCAAGTGGACGGTATTAGTGATCGGCGGCAATGGTTGCGATACTGGCTGTCAAGACGTATTGCGCGACACCAAAAATGTCCATATGTTACTCGGCAAGTACACTGGTCGGATGCAACGAATTTACCTGCCGGATAGCGAAACAGTGGATGCCGAAGCAATCACTTCGTTGCAAGCGGCGCACCCATTTTTGCAAATAATACCGATTGACGTCGCTCGCCTGCAGGTACTTCTTGCTGAGAGCTCGGCGGCGTGGGATATGCAAGATACCCGTTACCTGGTGCTGACGCCGGACAATTTGGCGATTTTGTTTTATAGTGAGGACGACGATGCGGGTGGTTTGCTCGAGGATTTAAAGCACTTGTTAAAGTACTCGCCCGACCGATGAATATGAACTACGCGCCGCCGCGTCCGCTGAGAGGCACTTATGAACCCCCAAGCTGATTTCGATATTCTGCCGGCGACTTGGCGAGATTATTTAGAACTTTGTAAGCCCAATGTCGTCGCTTTGATGATCTTGACCTCGCTGATTGGTATGTTTCTGGCCACCGATCAAATGGTGCCGGTGGATGTATTACTGCTGGGCAATCTGGGCATTGCTATGAGCGCGGCGTCGGCCGCTACGGTCAATCATATCGTCGATCAACATGTCGATGAAAAGATGGCGCGAACTGCCAACCGACCCATCGCCACGGGGCGTATCGAGTCTCGGCAAGCGATAGTATTCGCCACTGTCACCGGCCTTGTTGGGCTGTGGATACTGATGGTATTCATCAACCCGCTTACCGCCTGGTTGACGTTGGGGTCGCTGGTGGGTTATGCCTTTATCTACACTATGTATCTGAAGCGCGCTACGCCACAAAATATCGTTATCGGTGGTTTGGCGGGTGCCGCACCGCCGCTATTGGGTTGGACGGCCGTCACCGGTGAAGTTCACCACAATGCCCTGTTACTGGTATTGATTATTTTTGCGTGGACGCCGCCGCATTTTTGGGCTCTGGCGTTACATCGCAAAGAGGAGTACGCCAATGCCAAAATACCTATGCTTCCTGTGACCCATGGAGAGCGGTACACCAAGATCAATATTTTGTTGTACACGGTGATCTTGCTATTGGTCAGTGTTATGCCCTACTTAACCGGTATGCTCGGGTGGCTTTACCTCTTTGGCGCACTGGTTTTAGGCGCAGGGTTTATATTTTGGTCGATTGTCATGTTGCGCAGCGACGGGGGCAATTCGGGGATGCAGACCTTTAACTATTCGATCCTTTATTTGATGGCACTGTTTTGCATTATGCTGTTGGATCACTATTTTATTGTAAAAACGTACCCATTTACCTGAACTTAGAGATTGTTATCTATGGCTGATCAACAGCGCGCTATCCGCAATACCATTATTTGTATCATCGTATTTATGGCGCTGGTGATCTGCGGCTTCATTTGGCGCATGAGCCAACCGGTGATCATGTCGAAGCAAGAATTACAGGTTAATGGCGCGGTATTGCTCAACACCCCGAGGATTTTTAGCGACTTCGAGTTGCGCGATCATCGTGACCAGCCGTTCACAGCTGAGCAATTGCGCGGTCAGTGGAGTATTCTTTTCTTTGCGTTTAGCCACTGCCCAGATATCTGCCCAACGACCTTGTCTACGCTCAACGATATGTACAGTAAATTGAGTGTCAACGAACAGGCGAAGCTACAGATAGTGATGGTTTCACTGGATGCAGAGCGCGATAGCGTGGAAAAATTAGCCGATTATATGCCTTACTTTAACGCCGACTTTATCGGTGTCACGGGCAATCAACACTTTGTTCGCCGGATGGCAGGTGAACTCAATATTGCCTACAATCGCGTGCCCTTGGAGGGCGACAACTACACCATCGACCACAGTACTCAATTACTGTTGATCAATCCTAAAGGCGACTATCACGCCTTTTTTAAAGCACCCCATAGCGAGATTATGTTGCGCCAAACTTGGCGTTCAATCGACGCAATATTCGATTAGTCGGATTTACAGCGCTTAAGCTGGCCCTTTTTTGAGGCTGCTAAAGACAAATAGTAGCGCCGCGCAAACTACGATCGAGGGCCCCGCTGGGGTATCCAATTGCCACGACATAGCAAGCCCTAAAATGACCGTTAACATAGCGATTAAACTGGCAACTAAAGCCATTTGTTCCGGCGTGTGACTGATCGCCCGCGCCGTCGCGGCGGGGATGATGAGTAGCGCGGTAATCAGCAGAACGCCGACGACTTTCATTGCTATGGCGATGACCAGCGCAGTCATTATCATCAGAGCGGTGCGCACCGCAACTACCTTGGTGCCCTCTACAGCGGCTAATTCTGCGTTGACGGTAATATTGAGTAGCGGCTTCCAAAGCACCATGAGTACGAGTAATACCAAGCTGGAAACCGCGTAAATTAGATAGACATCGGCGTCTGTCACAGCCAAAATATCGCCAAACAGCAGCGACATAAGATCCACCCTGACACCCTCTAAAAACGACATCACTACTAGACCCGTGGCGAGCGCGGAATGGGATAAAATTCCCAATAGCGTATCCACCGAGAGATTGGCACGGCCTTCGAGTGCACCCATAGCGGTGGCAATCAACAGTGGTACCACGGCCACGGCCAGGTTGAGGTTCAAGTCCAAAAGGATGCCCAAAGCCACGCCTAATAGTGCCGAGTGCGCGAGCGTATCGCCAAAGTAGGACATCCGCCGCCAGACCACAAAACAGCCCAATGGCCCCGCCACTGCAGCTACCCCCAGGCCCGCCAACAGCGCATAGAGAATAAAATCAGTCATGCTGGCAGCTGCCGTGTGCAGCGTCGATAACATCGCCTTGCAAGTTGTGATGATGATCGTGCGCATGGGTATAGAGCGCCGTAGTGCGACCAAAAATATCCAGATAAGCAGGGTCTTGAGTGACTTGTGCGGGTAGGCCGGAACAGCAGATATGTTTGTTTAAGCAGATCACTCGATCGGTTGCGGACATTACCAGATGTAGATCGTGAGAGACCATTAAAACACCGCAGTTTAGGGTTTTGCTCAAGGCTGCGATGGTATTGTAAAGCGCGTTTTGCCCGTTGACATCGACACCCTGTACTGGTTCGTCGAGAATTAAAAAATTGGGTTTGCGCAACACCGCTCGAGCCAGCAGTGCGCGTTGCATTTCGCCGCCGCTTAGATGCTGCACTGGGGTTTCAGCTGCATGGTATATTTCCGCCATCTCTAGCGCGGCGCGGCACTCTCGGCGTGTTGCCTGTGCCAAGCCCAAAAATCGCAGCGTGGTCAGAGGTAGAGTCGGATCAATGGTGATCTTTTGTGGCATATATCCGAGGCGTAAGTCCGATGAGCACAACCGCTGGCCAGAATCGGCCTTTAGGAGTCCGAGCACGATGCGAACCAAGGTGGATTTCCCCGCGCCGTTGGGGCCAATCAGAGTGGTTATTTCACCCTGTTGCAGGCGCATCGAAATACGCTCGAGTACGCTCTGTCCTTTAAACGACTGGCAGACGTCGAGCAGTTCGATACTTTGTTTAGACATGATCGATCTCTGTGGTCATGGGGCTTTTATCCAAGCCGCGTTGTAAACGGTGCCCAAATAATTCCAAATTATGTAATTCGGGAGCCAAGTTCGTTTGCTTACTAACGGATTTTAGCAGTTCGTTGAGTCCACTGTGGGCTATTTTGGCGGCGCACCCACAGCGCTGGTAATTCATAAACCAATTTATGTAGGTGCTGTTTGGGAACCGGCAGCGAATCATCGCATTAAACGATGGAAAACGGTGTGCTAATGCCAGTTTCGGCGAGAATTTGATGGCTTAATAAACGCTTCGCTAAGTTAGCCCCACGATCTACTGCAGATGTTCATGCGGTTGGGCAGCCGACGCGAATTTGTCAGCGCGGTATCGCCTCGAATCAAGACTGCTATGTTATATTGGGCCAACGGTGGCGTGGGTAAAAAAATCTCTGTTGAGATCTGCAATGGGAATAGGCAATGAAGGCTGTGGTCAGGGTTACTAAAATTCTCCGTATATTGGCTTTCGGATGCTGGTGTTCGCAGGTTTGGGCCGACGAATTGTTGGTGAGGCCGGTGATTTTGACCACCATTAAACCACTCGCGCTGATCGCTGCCTCGGCAGTTGGCGAGGCAGCGACGGTAGAGTATTTGCAGTCGCCGGCCCAGTCGGCGCACGATCTGCACCTAACGCCCTCAATGTTGCAACGTATCGCGGCGGCAGATCTGGTTATTCGTGTCGATCCAGCGTTTGAGCAACGCTTGAATAAGCACTTGGCAAAAATACCGACACAACGATTGATTACCGCATCGACATTAGATTTGCACTGGCCTTCATCGAACCTGCCGTCATCCAATGACCGGTCGTTGGAGCGGGATTTACATTTTTGGTTAAATCCATCAAATGCTGAGGTGCTGGCTAGGCGCATACAGCAGGTACTCAAACTACCGCCGCGCAGATTGATTGATGACGCTACGCTGCGGAGGCACCAGCGGGTGTTAACTCCCTTTGCCGATCAATCTACCATTGCTTACCACGACGCTTATGGTCACTTTGCCAGCGCCTTTAGATTGTCGCGCCCGACGACTATCCGCGATGCTGCTGGTCACCCACAAGGCCTCGCCAGTCACTATGCCATGCATCGATCGGCGACTGACAAGCAACCGTCTTGCGTCTTTGTCGAGGCCCAATATGCGGGTCGGGATGCCACAGCGATGGCCAAAAACCTCGGTATTCAAGCGCTGCCCCTTGACCTTTTGGGCATACAGATTACCGTTGACGCAGACGCCTACAGCCATTTTATCGAGCGTCTCGTCACTCAGTATAGCGCCTGCTTTGGTGCGTTTAGCCGAGTGGTTCAGGGCGCTTAAAAAGCCCGCTATACTGCAATAATGGTGTATGCTTGACCGTTGTTTTAAGTCTATCGAGGTCTGGCCTATGTCCCGAAACGAACCACTGATCCTCGTCGACGGTTCTTCCTATTTGTATCGCGCCTATCATGCGTTACCGCCGCTTA
Organism: Cellvibrionales bacterium UBA2618; assembly: GCA_002339165.1. Classification (GTDB taxonomy): domain Bacteria; phylum Pseudomonadota; class Gammaproteobacteria; order Pseudomonadales; family Porticoccaceae; genus TMED48. Next base: position 32,522 of record DDJS01000139.1, read on the forward strand.
CCAACAGTAAAAATCTGCCGACCGGCGCAGTCAAAGGTGTCATTTCGATGCTCCGCCGTCTACAGAAAGATTACCCCAAAAGTCTCTTGGTGGTGGTTTTTGATGCCAGCGGCAAGACCTTTCGCGATGACCTGTATCCGCAATATAAGGCAAATCGGCCCCCTATGCCGGACGATTTACGCGCGCAAATACAACCGATTCACCGGATCATAGATGCTATGGGCTTGCCATTACTGGCGATTGCCGGCGTCGAGGCCGATGATGTGATCGGCACCCTCGCACTACAGGCGACTGCGGCCGAACGACCGGTGGTAGTCTCCACTGGCGACAAGGATATGGCGCAACTGGTCAATCAGCATATTACCTTGGTCAACACCATGAACCACAGCGTAATGGACAGCGACGGTGTGCGCGAAAAATTCGGTGTGCCGCCCGAGCATATTATTGATTACTTGGCGTTGTTGGGTGACAAATCGGACAATATCCCCGGGGTTCCCGGCGTCGGTGAAAAAACAGCCGTCGCCTTAGTGCAAGGTCTCGGCGGCTTGAACAGCATCTATGAGCAACTGAATCGAGTTGCAGAGCTGGGTTTTCGCGGTGCAAAAAATACTTCGGCAAAACTAGCCGAGCACCGTGAATTGGCCTATCTGTCGTACCAATTAGCGACCATTAAAACCGATGTCGTCCTACCGAAAAATATTCTTCAATTGGCACAAGCTCCGGTTGATTTCGAGGCCTTACGCACTCTGTTTGACGACCTTGAATTCAAGGCTTGGGCAGATGAAGTCGGCGCTCCAGTCAGCGATGTTCGATCCAGCACAGCGGCCACCGAGGAGGCACCGGCGAATTTTCAGCCGCCGGCAGCCATTCCAGTACCCCCGATTGCGCTCGACTATGAATTGATTACCGAACAAGCGCGATTCGAACACTGGCTGAACCGCGTTAAGCGCGCCAAATTGGTCGCCGTCGATACCGAAACCACCAGTCTTGATTACATGACCGCCGACCTAGTGGGTATCTCGCTGGCGTTGACTCCGGGTGAAGCCGCCTACATTCCTTTCGGGCACGATTATTTGGGTGCGCCAGAACAACTGTCGCGTGCTTATGTACTGGCGACAATTAAACCTCTGCTCGAGGATCCGAGCATTTCTAAGCTGGGACAAAATCTCAAATACGACTGCAGCGTGCTGGCGCGGCACGGCATTGACCTGGCGGGCATTACCTTCGATACCATGCTCGAATCGTACGTGCTCGACTCGGTCGCTCTGCGCCATGATATGGATAGTTTGGCGGCGCGTTATCTCGAGGTGGCAACGGTAAAATTTGAAGATATTGCGGGTCGTGGCAAAGCTCAGTTAACCTTTAATCAAATCGCCTTAGAACAAGCCGCTCCCTACGCTGCGGAGGATGCCGATATCACGCTTCGTCTCCACCACGCGCTGGCGCCTCAGGTCGATGCCATTCCCAGCATTGCCAAATTATTCGCTGAGATAGAAATGCCGCTGGTGCCGGTGCTGTCGAGAATAGAGCGCCATGGGGCGTTGGTCGACGGAGCCCTGCTATTTGAACAAAGCCGTGAACTTGCGACTCGCTTGGCGGAACTCGAACGCGAGGCATGGGATCTTGCAGGTGAGCCCTTTAATCTCGCTTCGCCGAAGCAATTGGGGCACATTTTATTTGAAAAGCTCGGCTTACCGGCGCTAAAGAAAACCGCCAAGGGTGCGCCATCGACCAAAGAAGAAGTGTTGCAGGAATTGGCGCTCGATTATCCCCTGCCCAAATTGTTGCTCGAACAGCGAGGTCTAGCAAAGCTTAAATCAACCTACACCGACAAACTGCCGACCATGATCAACGTCGCTTCGGGGCGGGTACACACGTCATACCACCAAGCGGGCACCGCAACCGGACGGCTTTCGTCGTCAAATCCGAACTTGCAAAACATCCCAATTAAAACCGAACAGGGGCGGCGCGTTCGCCAAGCCTTTATCGCGCCGTCTAACCACGTTATTGTCGCTGCCGACTATTCTCAAATCGAGTTGCGGATCATGGCCCATCTATCGCAAGACCCGACCTTGCTGGCGGCTTTTGCGAATGGTGAAGATATACACAGCAGCACGGCCGCAGAGGTCTTCGATACGACGCCCGATAGGGTCACCGCGCAGCAGCGGCGCAGCGCCAAGGCGATTAATTTTGGACTAATCTATGGCATGTCAGCGTTTGGGCTCGGCAAGCAACTGCAGATCGGTAGAAACGAAGCTCAAGGTTATATCGATCGTTACTTTCAGCGCTACCCCGGCGTTTTTGAATACATGGCGCAGGTTCGAGAAAGTGCCGCGGAACGCGGCTTTGTGGAAACCGTTTTCGGCCGACGACTTTACCTTCCGGAAATTAATGCGCGCAATGCCATGCGGCGGCAAGCTTCCGAGCGTACTGCGATCAATGCGCCTATGCAGGGGACCGCAGCCGACATCATTAAATTAGCGATGATTTCAGTCGACCACTGGATCTTCGCGGAGCAATTGCAGTGCCGAATAACTATGCAGGTGCACGACGAATTGGTGCTGGAAGTGCCGGACAACGAAGTCGATTTGGTGGTGTTGGGCTTAAAGCAGCGGATGGAGGGCGCTGCCGAACTTCGCGTGCCGCTGGTCGTTGACGTGGGGGTGGGCAACAATTGGAATGAGGCCCATTAGGCTATCACAGCAGCGTTAAATTAAATTAATTTTAAAAAAAATGACAATATGGTGAAGTTTTCGGGAACTAATTGCCAAACGCCTGTCTAAGTTTGTGCGTGTGTTAATTGCTTTAAACTCTCCCCCAGCGAAGCATATGCGTAATTGCGATCTACATAGCTGTAGCGAGCCCTGATTAAATTTTAATCAGGGCTTTTTTTTTGCGTTGCCCACCGGCTAAAGCGAGTGCCGTCTGGCTGGTAACGGCGCTCAGATCCTTCGCTATTCGATCGCGGTTAAGGGATCTTCAGGCTCAGACAGTTCATGGTTGAGCCAGTGATCGAGGGTCGCTTTAAGGTCTTCGATACCGATTTTTTTTAAAGAGGAAAAGGTCTGCACACTAAACAAATCTGCCGCTGGATCGAGCGCCGCCAATTTGCTAGTGACCGACAGTAAACTGGCCTGGGTTGCGCCGCGTTTTAGTTTGTCCGCCTTGGTCAGCAGCACGTGCACCGGCAACCCCGCGGTTTTCGCCCAATTGAGCATTTGTTGGTCGTAGTCTTGCAGCGGGTGGCGTATATCCATGAGTAAAATTAGACCCGCTAGACAGCGCCTCTGTTGCAGGTATTCTGCTAGGTGGAGGTCCCACTGTTGTTTCATTGCGCGAGGGACTTTGGCATACCCATACCCTGGCAGGTCGACAAGGCGTTTTTTCCCGTCCAGTTGGAAGAAGTTTATTAGCTGGGTACGGCCGGGGGTCTTACTGGTACGCGCGAGTCCACGAATCCCAGTCAGCGTGTTGATCGCGCTCGACTTGCCTGCGTTCGAACGTCCCGCAAAGGCGACTTCACAACCGGTATCCTCCGGGCACTGTTTGAGTGACGGTGAGCTGGTCAGAAACTCGATCGCTCGGTAGTTGGTGTTGACTCTATCCATAAAAAGACATCGATAACTCGTTTAAGAGCGGAAGTATAATGGTATATAATACTCCTCCTCGACGTTGTGGGCTATCGCCAAAGCGCCAGCGCAATGTAGACGACGGGAACAACGCCGCCAATCGCCCCAAGAGACCCGCTACCGATGAAGACCAAATTAAACCGTTTAATGATAGTGTTACTGCTCTTGACGAGTACTCAAGTATTGGCAAAAGGCGATGCCGATGCTGGTGCCGCCAAAGTTATGGTCTGCGCCGGGTGTCATGGTGTGGATGGCAACAGTATGGTGCCGGCGTTTCCAAAGTTGGCTGCTCTTGGTGAAAAATATCTCTACCAGCAACTCCGTTATGTACAGACGGGTGAGCGCGTGATTGTCGAAATGACGGGTATTTTGGATGCCTCGACAGAACAAGATCTCTGGGATATGGCCGCATACTACAACGGGGAAAGTCGCAAATTGTCCGGCGCCGAGGATATTCAATTGGTCGGCATTAGTGATCCAGACGACGCCCTCGCTCTTGGCGAGAGACTCTATCGTGGTGGCAATCTGGCCAGTGGCGTGCCGTCCTGCACGGGCTGTCACTCGCCGGCCGGCAGTGGCAATGATCCCGCGGGATATCCCGCGTTGGGTGGGCAACATGCCGGGTACATAGAGAAACAATTGCTCGCATACCGTCGTGGCGAGCGCAATAGCGGCAACAATGCTCAGATTATGCAGGGCGTTGCCGAGTATTTAAGCGACAAAGAGATCAAGGCAGTTGCTAATTATATTGCTGGTCTCAAATAGTCGACTCTTACTTCTTTGAAAGGATACCCAGATGATGATGTTTTTACGGCGCCTAAAGTTTCTGCTATTTTTATTGCCGGTTGCGGCCTGTCAGGCGCAAGATGACAAGTATGTAGAGGGCGTTCATTACGAGTTGCTACCGCAAGTGGTGCGCACAGCCAATGCAAACAAAATCGAAGTTAACGAATTGTTCTCTTACCACTGCGGCCACTGCTACAACTTTCAGTCTCAAGTCCACGCCTGGCGTGATTCTCTGGCTGACGATGTCGACTTCCAACGCACCCACGTAGTTTGGAACAGTGGCATGGAAGTGTATGCAAGAGCCTATTACAGTGCGCTGACTTTGGATGTGTTCGAGCCGTTGCACACCGCAATTTTTGAGACTATTCATTTGAGAAAACAGGCGGTTCGCAGCGAAGACGATGTGCGTGACCTGTTTGTTGCACAGGGCGTTGATGGCGAGCGGTTCGAACGCACGTTCAATTCATTTGGAATCACCAGTATGCTCAATCAAGGCAAGGCGCGCGCGCGCGCATACCGCTCAAAAGGAACCCCAGAGATGGTCGTGAATGGCAAATACCGGATTACCATGCGGATGAATGGTGGCGGTGCTGGAATGCTGGACGTGGCCAACTTTTTGATTACCAAAGAGCGGCAGCAGGTACCTGCATCCTAGTGCTTCGGCTCTTTGGCGTAGATACCCTGTCTTGCACCTTTTCCGTAGGCTATTGATGCCAAGCAAGTCGGCTGTCTAGGTCCTAATTTTGAGTCCGATGTAATTAACCCCCAATTCTATGCAATCGAATCAGTGTGATCGACTATGAAACCAGTTATTAGACCGCAAAATCCGAATTTTTCGTCTGGCCCATGCTCCAAGCGTCCTGGCTACGATGTCGCCAACCTCAAGCTCGACACGCTCGGTAGGTCACACCGCTCCGCGGTCGGCAAAGCTGCTCTGCAGCGAGCTTGCTCGCAAACTGCCGAGATTCTAAACCTTCCCGAAGGCTATCGAGTTGGAGTCGTACCAGCGTCCGATACCGGCGCAATGGAGCTGATCATGTGGTCAGTTTTAGGCGCTCGTCCGGTCGACGTATTTGCCTGGGAATCGTTTGGTAAAGACTGGGTGACCGACATTGTTACGCAACTTAAGCTCGAAGGAGTGCACAGTTATCTCGCTGACTACGGGGAGTTGCCCGATCTATCGCAGGCCAATCCAGAACACGACACAGTTTTTACCTGGAATGGTACCACCTCGGGGGTGCGCTTGGAGGATGCCGATTGGATCAGTGATCGCCGCCGCGGCTTGACGATTTGCGATGCCACCTCTGCGGTTTTTGGCATGTCGCTACCTTGGGAAAAGCTCGATGTGGTTACCTACAGTTGGCAAAAAGTGCTCGGCGGTGAGGGTGCCCATGGTATGTTAATTCTCAGTCCACGCGCGGTTGAACGCCTCGAGTCATACGATCCACCCTGGCCGTTACCAAAGATATTTCGTTTGACCAAAAATCGGGTTCTGAACGAGGGGATCTTCAAGGGCGCGACCATCAATACGCCATCTATGCTGTGCGTGGCGGACTATCTCGATGCCTTAGATTGGGTTGCGGAGATTGGCGGAGAGTCGGCGACTATTGCACGATCGGAGCAAAACCTCGCGGTCATAAAGACGTTCGTCGAGCAGCATGATTGGATTCATTTCTTGGCCCGAGATGCGGCGCAAGTTTCTAATACCAGCGTGTGCTTGACGCTCGATCTGGAAGCCAAAAAAGTGGCCGATATGGTTAAATTACTGGCCTCCGAGGGCGTCGCGTTCGATATAGGTGCTTACCGGGACGCCCCGGCTGGGCTCCGCATCTGGTGTGGCGCCACCGTAGAAAAGGCCGACGTAGTGGCCCTTATGCCTTGGGTCGAGTGGGCCTATCATACTGTTCAACAATAGAGACTGAGATTTTTATGTATAAAATACGTACTTACAACGCGCTATCGTCCAAGGGCCTCGACAGTTTTCCCGCCGCCGGTTACGAGGTTTCCAGCGATTGTGAAGCCCCTCACGGTTTTATGTTACGCAGCCATAAATTGCATACCGAAGCCGTCCCCGATTCCCTGGCAGCGGTTGCTCGCGCCGGTGCCGGAGTTAACAATATCCCGGTAGATGCTTACACCGAACGAGGCATTGTGGTGTTTAACACACCGGGTGCCAATGCCAATGCTGTCAAGGAACTGATCGTTGCAGCGCTGATGATGGCCTCGCGAGATATTTATGGCGGCATGAATTATGTACAGGGTCTGACGCAGATTGATGACGGCGCAGCGATGGGTAAACTGCTGGAAAAGGAAAAAAAGCGGTTTGCCGGCGGTGAAATTACCGGTAAGACCCTCGGTGTCGTGGGCCTCGGTGCGATAGGTTCAATGATCGCCAATTTAGCTCTCGATCTCGGCATGCAGGTGGTCGGTTATGACCCAGCCATTTCAATCGAAGCCGCGTGGCAACTGTCTAGCCGCGTCGAGCGCATGGGTAGTTTGGAGGCCCTTCTCGGCCGTTCTGATTTTGTGACGCTTCACGTTCCGGCGATAGCTGCAACTCGTCACCTGATCGATGCGGATAAATTGTCGGCGATGAAGCCAACCGGCAAACTATTGAATTTCGCGCGCGAGGAAATTGTCTCTACTGAGGCGATGACCGCGGCTTTAGATCGCGGTGATCTAGCCGGCTACGTGAGTGATTTCCCGACGCCGGAACTGCTCGGTCGAAGCGATGTTTTGTTGATGCCACACATAGGTGCAAGTACTGCCGAGGCGGAAGAAAATTGCGCGGTGATGGCAGCTCAGCAGTTAATGGACTTTCTCGATAACGGCAATATCGTCAATTCGGTGAATTTTCCAGCTACCACATTGCCGCGCCGGCGGGGCGCTAGAGTCACATTTAGCAATCAAAATGTGCCGAAAGTACTTGGCAACGTGTTATCCGTGCTCGCCGATACTGGGCTCAACGTCCTCGATATGATGAATCAGAGTCGCAACGATCTGGCTTATAACATCGTCGATGTGGAGGGTGATCTTCCAGCCGACCTGGAGCGACAGATCAGCCAGGTGGAAGGTGTTCTCCGAGTCAGAACGCTGGGCAGTTGAAACTAGGTCGAAGTTTGGGAAGCGCTGAAGGTCTTGTCTCTTACTGAACTTCGATAGGCTTTGGGAGTACTTCCAGACCACTGTTTAAAACGTGCGGAAAACCAGCTATTGCCGCTAAAACCGCTAAAGCTAGCGATATCTAAAATTGACAGGTCGGTATTTTTAAGCAGATCGCAGGCAAAGTTCATGCGCACTTCGTTGAGGTATTCCCCCGGCGTCTTGCCGGTTGCGATTTTAAATCTCCGATTTAAGGTCCTTTTCTGCACTCCCAGTTTTTCCGGAAGATAAGAAATAACTGAGCGCTTACTTAGGCTGTCTTGTATCCATATTTTTGCCTGCACTATCAGTTCGTCGCTCAGCTTGAGTTCGCGGCTATCGCTGTAACTGACAGCCTCAGATAAATTGCGAATTTCATGGAAAAAATTACGTTGCGCCTGACGCGCAATCACCCTCCCAAAAATACGTTCGACTTGGTAGACGATTAGTTCCGCCATGGCATTAATGCTCGCGGCGCAATAAATATTTCCGGTTTGGGTAGTGAAGTGTTGGCGCTGCAATTTCAAATTGGGGTAACTTTTTTGCAATTGGTCAAAATAATGCCAGTGCGTGGTTGCCGATTTATCCTCCAGCAGACCGGCTTCAGCTAGAAAGCACACGCCGGTGCCGACCGCGGTAAAACTACTATTTAATTGATGTTGCCGGCGCAACCAGGGGGTTAAAGCGCGCGCGCGTTTGACTATCGGACGTGGATTGCGCCACAACGCGGGGAGATGCACCAAATCACTTTGAAACGTATCGTCCAGACTGTGGGTCGGACTGAGCTCGAACCCAGACGACGTTTGTACCGGTAAATCGTCGGTCGAGACCCGGCGAATTATGACTTCGCCGGCTTGGCGAGAACTGGCACGTGCCATTGCACTGGCGAAATTAAAAATTTCTGCGGCCAGAGTACTACTTGATACGAGCATGTTGTCGCAAAGGACTAAGGTAAGATTCATCGGCATAATGGCTATAAAATAGCATAAAATGGCTCTAAACTTACAGCAAAGAGGTATCTTTATCTGTAAACTGAATCGCTTATTGATAGTTATAAGGGATTATGCAATGACTCAGTCACTTCCAGTGATCGTTGGATTTGGTGGTTATAATGCCGCCGGTCGCAGTTCGTCACATCAATCGTTCAAGCGCATGGTGCTGGAGTCATTGCCGGTCGAAGAGCAACAAAACACCGTCGTCGCTCTCGCCTGTTTGATGGCGTTGGTGCAAAAGACTGATCATGGATATACCGCGGCGAATGGCGATGTATTGAGTCCAACCGAGGTCGATACGCGCTTTCGCAAGGCCATATTAGACGGCACCTTGGTGCGCAAAACCCAGTTGTTTGATCCTTCCAAAGTCCCGGGACATAAACGTATTGCGTTTGACCGCGACGATCGATCAAACGTGGTTTTCAGCATGCAAAAGCGCGACTTGCCTAGTGCCCTGCCGGCTGATTGGCAGATCACCGACATCGACAATGGCCGCGTCACCGTCGCGGCCTCGGCGGCGTCTAGTTATCTGATTGAATCCCACTATGAGTTGATATCCAAGGCGTCCGGACAACTGCCGTCTGGCTTTGAGCCGTCTGCTCACTACGCGTCGAGGTTTCACCCGCGAGGCTTGCAGATGGCGCTAGTCGGCGCTAGCGATGCTCTTCATTCAACTGGATTGGCTTGGCAAGCAATCGTGGATCGAGTGCGCCCCGATGAGGTGGGTGTGTATTCATCTAGCGCCTTGAGTCAAGTCACAGAGGAGGGTCTAGGTGGCCTCATGCAGGGCCGATTGCGTGGTAATCGAACCACTGCAAAGCAGTTGCCTCTCGGTTTAAATACCATGCCTGCGGACTTTATCAACGCCTATGTACTGGGTAGTGTCGGCCATACCGAAGCGATTACTGGCGCCTGTGCGACATTTTTGTACGTTCTCCAAGCGGCTGTGAGGGACTTGCGCAGTGGCCGCCGTCGGGTGGCCATCGTCGGCAACGCCGAAGCAGGTGTAACGCCCGAGATTTCCGAAGGGTTTGCCAACATGGGGGCTCTGGCGAGCGACGAAAACTTGTCCGCATTGGATGGCGTAGATAGGCCGGATCACCGGCGCGCGAGTCGACCATTTTCGGAAAACTGTGGCTTTGTTCTTTCCGAATCGACGCAGTATTTGGTGCTGATGGACGATGCGCTGGCGATTGAATTAGGCGCCGATATTCACGCGGCTGTACCCGAGGTGTTCATCAATGCGGACGGCGTAAAAAAATCCATATCGGCGCCCGGGGTTGGTAATTATTTGTCGTTTTCAAAGGCGGTTGCCGCCGCAATCAATATCGTCGGCGAGGAGAGCGTTCAAAAATACAGCTTTGTCCACGCTCATGGCTCGAGTACACCGGCCAATCGAACCAGCGAATCACAACTGATTGAACGCGTCGCCGAGGCTTTCGATATCTACGATTGGCCGGTCACTGCCGCCAAGGCGTTTGTTGGGCATTCACTGTCTGCTGCCAGTGGCGATCAGTTAATGTCGGCCCTCGGAACCTTTCATTACGACATCGTTCCGGGTATCAAAACCATCGACAGTATTGCTCCCGACGTTTTTCAAGAACGCGCGATCTTTCCGCTTGAGGATATGGATGTCAGCGATCGACAAATGCACGTCGCGTTTATTAATTCCAAGGGCTTTGGCGGCAACAATGCGACCGCCGTGGTACTGGGCCCGGCGCCGGTAGCGAAGATGTTGGCGCAACGTTACCCGGATCAGTACGCCGATTACGTGGCCCGCCGCGACACCGTGCGAACGCATGCGGCAGGGTATGCGATGCGGGCCGACGCCGCTCAACTCGACGTTATTTACCGCTTTGGGGAAAAATTGATCGACGACGCCGAGCTTGTCATCGATCGCAGTGGTATTCGTGTCCCTGGCTTTGAGCGCGACGTGTTATTTGACCTCAGTAATCCCTGGAAAGATATGTGTTAGTTCAATGTCTGGCCTAATCCGCGAATAAAGTCGTCGAGTTGCCTGAGGACTTGTTCATCGATTGCACGCCCTTGACGAAGCTCTAATCGAATTGGCTGTTGGGCCATCAACTCGTCGTTGTGTCGGCTATTTTGCCGCGCTCCTTTCTGCCCCGCTTCTTCTTTGTGCTCTAGCCCGCCATCCTTTAGATCATGATGTTCGATCAATAACGTGCCCCCATGCACAGCGACGAGACGCTGATCGCGGTCATTGATCAGTGGCCCACCGGACGCGCCGGGTCCGGTGGGACAATCGTGCAGCAGTAACTTTTTACTGTAGAAATAGGGTGTTGCGAGGCTCTTGCAGCCTCTGGCCATTCGCATTGTATCGGACGCGGCATGGTATCCGATCAGCGCCAGAGGTGTGGCCATAAAAGGCCCCTCGGTGACACTTGGAACTGGCTTTTGCTCTTTTATGAGTTTCAGCGCTGGCGCGTAGAGCCTCCGCTTGAGGGCGATAAATACCAGATCGCTCTCGCTTTGCTGAATCGCCGGCCGGTCACTAGAGGAAATAATCACTTTTGAAATTTGGCCAAAGGGCACGGCTGTAAAACGCGCATTATTACCTCGGTACCAACACGCTTTAAACCGCCGCTGTGTACGACGATCAAACAGTACGTGCGCCGCAGTCACGATGATTGAATAATCTTTTAGTCGGTGCTGAATATGGGCGCCGCTACCACGCACCGCACCATCACAAAAAATGCTCCCGCTCGCCTGTAGTAATTGATCTGACGTGAGAGCCTTACTTGCCAGGACGTCAGGTGCGCCACTTAACGCTGCAAGAAAAAGGGCTGAGCTCAACGTCGCTAAAGGACGCGCGTCTATTTCAGCGCCGGTTATTGCAAATCTCCCCACAACGCCTGCAAAATCCCCAGCGCGGCGATCGGAGCCGTTTCAGTGCGCAATACCCGCGGGCCAAGCCCTAGGGGTATAAAGCCCGCGCGCTCAGCCGCCGCCACTTCACTCGCCTCAAACCCACCCTCGGGGCCGACTAACAATACCACTCGGTTATCGATCGGCGCTCGTCGCGCGATCCCACGTTCACCGTGATGATCGAGAAGCAATTTTAAGCCTTGCTGTGAAGACCACAGCCACTCACCGATAGTTGCTGCTGGACGCACGTCTGGGAGTCGATTGCGCTGACACTGTTGGCAGGCGTTGATTGCAATTTGCCGCCAGTGTTGGTTTTTTTTAATTGCCCGAGCTTGGTTGAGCTTAACTTCACAGCGCTGGGTGAAGAGCGGAGTGATCTCTGCGACCCCAAGTTCGGTAGCTTTCTGCACCACAAGATCCATGCGTTCGCCGCGGGATATACCGATAGCCAGCTGGATGTGCAAGGGCGACTCTCGCTCGACTGGGTCGAACTCCTTGGCAATAATACGCGCCGACGTTTTACCGCTGGACTCTAGGAGTGCGCGATACTCGCCGCCGCGACCATCGAATACCACGACTTGATCGCCGTCAGATAAGCGCAATACCGAGCGCAAATAGCGCGCACTATGCGGATCTAGTTCCACCGGCACTCCGATAGCCAGAATTTGGTCTACATACAGTCGCGGAATACGCATGGCCATTGACTCAGGGTTGTTCGGTGAGGCCCAGATTTTGACACAATGCATCGATCACTGCGATATTATTCATGGTGTAAAAGTGCAGCCCCGGAGCGCCTCCCTCGAGCAGTTTGCGGCATAACTCGGAAACCACATCGAGGCCAAAACGCATTAAATCGGCGCTGTCATGACTGCGTTGTTGTAGTTGCTGGCGCAACCAACGCGGTATTTCAGCACCACAGCTATCCGAAAACCGAACCAGGTTATGGTAGTTGGTCAACGGCATGATGCCGGGAATTATCGGCGCACTAATCCCTTGTTTGGCGGCTTCATCGATAAATCTGAAATATGCATCGGGGTTGTAAAAATACTGGGTGATAGCGCGGTTGGCTCCTGCACGGAGCTTCTCTCCGAGCCAATAGACGTCGCGATCGTAACTCTCTGCCTCAGGGTGAACTTCGGGGTAGGCCGCCACCGATATATCGAAGTGAGCGCCAAACGAATCGCGTATCAATGCAACCAGTTCGTTGGCGTGGGTGAGTTGGCCGACGCCTGCGATACCCGACGGAAGATCGCCGCGAAGCGCAACCACCTGCATAATGCCTTTTTGGCGGTAGGCTTCGAGCGTTTTGACCAGTTCACCCGCACTGTCGCCACCGAACGACAGATGCGGTGCTGCATTAAAACCATCGGCTTGGATGGTTTCCACCAACTGCTGCGTCGACGCTCGAGTCGAACCACCGGCACCGTAAGTCACCGAGTAAAATGCCGGCTGATAGCGCGCAAGTTGCCGACACATATCGCTGATTTTCTGCCGTCCGAGATCACCCTTTACGGAAAAAAACTCAAAACTTATATGCGCTCCATCGAACATCGAAAATCCCTTTATTGTGGCTGCACGAATACGCTAGTATTTGTAGCTGTCGCTTTTGAATGGTCCGTTGACGGGTACTTTGATGTAATCCGCCTGCGTCTTGGTCAATTTGGTGATAACACCACCAAAACCACGCACCATGTGGGCGGCCACCTCTTCGTCTAGATGCTTTGGCAGTACTTCGACGCGCAGCATTGCCGCCTGAGTAGCGGCATCTTGGTCGGCAAATCGCTTGCCAAAAAGATCAATTTGCGCCAGCACTTGATTGGCAAATGAGCCATCCATGATACGGCTGGGGTGGCCCGTGGCATTGCCTAGATTGACCAACCTCCCCTCGGCTAATAACAACAAATGATCGGCACTGTCACTGTTGCGATAGACCTTGTGTACCTGCGGTTTAATCTCTTCCCAGCGCCAATTTGTGCGCATGTATTCGGTGTCTATTTCATTGTCAAAGTGACCTATATTGCACACCACGCAACCAGACTTGAGCGCGCTCAGTACGTCTGAGCCGCAGACGTTGAAATTGCCAGTGCTGGTAACCAGTAAATCGGTGCGTGCTAACAGCTGTGTATCGACGCCATTTTCGATGTCACCGTCGATGTAGGTGGATACCAGTTCGTATCCGTCCATACACGCTTGCATAGCGCAAATCGGATCTACCTCGGTGACCTTGACGATCATACCCTCCTGACGGAGCGATTGCGCCGAGCCTTTGCCAACGTCGCCATAGCCAATCACCAGCGCTTTTTTGCCAGCCAGCAGATGGTCTGTTGCGCGTTTAATTGCGTCGTTGAGACTGTGTCGGCAGCCGTACTTGTTGTCATTCTTTGACTTGGTAACCGAATCGTTGACATTGATCGCTGGAATTTTTAACTCGCCGTTTTCAAGCATTTCGTAAAGTCGAAGAACGCCGGTGGTGGTCTCTTCGGTCACGCCGTGAACCGAATCCAACACAGCTGGATAGCTCTGGTGTAGCATCGCCGTAAGATCACCGCCATCATCGAGGATCATGTTGGCATTCCAGGGTACGCCATCTTTGAGAATCTGTTGTTCAAGACACCACTCATACTCTTCTTCGGTCTCACCTTTCCAGGCAAAAACCGGGGTTCCATTGGCCGCGATTGCGGCGGCAGCATGGTCTTGGGTCGAAAAAATATTGCACGAGGTCCAGCGCACCTGCGCACCCAGTATTTCGAGCGTTTCGATCAATACCGCAGTTTGAATGGTCATGTGGATACAGCCGAGAATGCGCGCACCGGCCAATGGCTGTTGCGCGCTATATTTCTCCCGCAGGGCGATCAGTGCAGGCATTTCGGATTCGGCAATCGAAATTTCTCGGCGTCCGAATTCGGCGAGTTGGATGTCGGCAACTTTATAGTCTGGGGCTGTGGTGTTATTTTTAATGGTTTGCACTTGCGCACTCATGGTCTTTCCTCATATTTCAATTGAACGTTATCTAATACTACGCAATTTCTACTATTTGAGATGTTTCAAAGCGCTTTGCTAAGGACTTCTGCGCGGTCGGTTTTTTCCCAGGTAAAATTTTCCAGCTCACGGCCAAAGTGTCCATAGACAGCAGTAGGTCGGTAGATTGGGCGGCGCAGGTCGAGCATCTCGATCAAGCCGCTTGGACGAAGGTCAAAGTGTTCACGCACTAGCGCCGAAATCTCATGGTTGGGGAGTTTTCCGGTACCCATGGTATCGATGCTGATGGACGTCGGTTCTGACACCCCGATGGCGTAGGATATCTGGATTTCGCAGCGTTCGGCGAGGCCGGCGGCGACGATATTTTTGGCCACATAGCGTCCGGCATAGGCGGCAGATCGATCAACTTTGGTCGGATCTTTGCCGGAAAATGCACCGCCGCCATGATGCGCCATACCGCCATAGGTATCGACAATAATTTTTCTGCCGGTCAACCCACAATCGCCCATTGGACCGCCGATTTCAAAATTACCGGTGGGATTGATGTGGTATCGGGTCTCGCTATGCAGCCACTCGGCAGGCAATACGTCGGCGATAATCAACTCGCGCACCGCTGCCTGCAAATCTGCCTGGGAAATTGAGCCGGCGTGCTGGGTGGATAATACAACGGCGTCAATAGCGACCGGCATACCGTTGTCATACCTGAGCGTCACTTGGCTTTTTGCATCGGGTCGCAGCCAGGGCAGACTGCCGTCTTTACGGAGCTCGGCTTGGCGTTCCATCAAGCGGTGAGCATAGTAGATCGGCGCCGGCATTAGCGTCTCGGTTTCGTTGCTGGCGTAACCAAACATCAACCCTTGGTCACCGGCCCCTATGTCCTTGTCGCCATCTGCATCCACGCCGACAGCTATATCGGGGCTCTGCTTGCCAATCGCATTCAGCACCGCGCAAGAATTGCCGTCGAAGCCGAGTTCAGAATGATCATAGCCTATGTCGTTGATGACCTGTCTGACGATTGTTTCTAGGTCGACGTAGGTATCGGTACGAACTTCCCCAGCAATCACCACCATGCCGGTTTTAACCAGTGTTTCTACGGCTACGCGTGCGTGCGGGTCATCGCCGATGATCGCATCCAGAACCGCGTCGGAGATTTGATCTGCCATCTTGTCCGGATGGCCCTCGGAGACCGATTCTGATGTAAAAACATTGTAGCTCGACATGCTGGATCCTTAAATGGGTAAAAGTGCTTCGGTAGTGCCTCGTATCGGCGCTGCCTGTGGTTTGACAAACAGACGCAATTGCACGCGAAAACCGTTACGCTGTGCGAGGTAAAGGCTACTGCCGTCGACTAGGCCTGCGGAGCGGGCCCAGTCGCTCAATTGTGCCGGCTCAAAGCCCATCCAAAGGTCGCCGCAGGATTCTCTCGTCCACTGCTGGTTGTGGGCGCACAGGTCGGTGATCAAAAGTATGCCGCCGGGATTTAACAATGCAGCGCAGTCGGCAATGATCTGCGCTGGCAGCGGGTTATGGTGGAGGACCATATTCATAGACAGGCAATCGGCTTGCAGTTTGAGCTTTTTAGCCAGCGTAGTGTCACCGTGTAACAGTTGGATGTTGGGCAGGTTTTGCGATGTCGCTCGCTGGCGGCATTGTTCGAGCATCTCCGCCGAGCTGTCGAGCGCAATTACCCGCTTAAAGGCGGTCGACAATTTGCTTAAAAATTGCCCATAACCGGGCCCAATTTCTACTGCTATTGAGCGATTAAGCACACTTGTGTCGAGGAGATTTTCAACCCCCTCACCATAGTCAGACCAACTCGCTATCAGATCTTGATTGGCTTCAAAACGGGTCGCATTGGCGTTAAAAAATTCCACCGAGGCCGCCGATCGCTCCGCGTTGATGCGATCTAATTGAGCGCTGATTACATCGCTCAGCGATAGACGATCGAGGCTTTTAAAGAGCATCGCCTGCAGTTCTTGTAACTGTTCATGGGGATTGCACAAATTACGCCGGTAAAACAGCGTGGTACCTTCACGGCGCTTAGAGACGAGACCGGCACTGGCCATGATTTTTAGATGATGGCTCATTGCCGACTGGCGAATATTGAATACCTGACAGAGTTCCAGTACGCCGTACGAATTTTGTTGTAATACCCTAAGGATTTGCATCCGCAAGGGGTCGCCGGCCGCCTTGCACAGCTGGGTTATCTGCGCGGTGGGGATATTGTCAGCGAGAATTGTCGACAGATTTGACAT
>DDJS01000139.1:49585-55290 GCA_002339165.1 Cellvibrionales bacterium UBA2618
TTGCTGACAACTAATAGGGATCTTTTTGCAGCGGCTTTATCCCTTGGTTAAGGTGATATTGGTTTACTGGCAAGGCGGTCTGAGCGACAATAGCAGGCTTATCCTGACGCATTTGGAGTAACTGTCTATGGCCTCTCGTAGAGACCTCGCCAACGCTGTAAGAGCCCTGAGTATGGATGCGGTACAACGCGCTAACAGCGGTCATCCCGGAGCCCCGATGGGCATGGCAGATATTGCCGAAGTACTTTGGAACGACTACTTGCAACACAACCCCCAAGACCCCAGCTGGATCAATAGAGATCGTTTCGTGTTGTCTAATGGTCATGGATCAATGCTCCTATATGCGCTGCTTCACCTAAGTGGCTACGCTCTCTCGATAGACGATTTAAAAGATTTTCGTCAGCTCCACTCAAAGACGCCGGGACATCCAGAATACGGTTACGCGCCGGGTGTAGAAACTACCACTGGGCCACTGGGTCAGGGGATTGCCAACGCAGTGGGTATGGCGTTGGCCGAGACTACCCTAGCCGCGCAGTTCAACCGCCCCGGTCACGATCTGGTAGACCACTACACCTATGCATTTTTAGGTGATGGCTGTTTGATGGAGGGCATATCTCACGAGGTGTGTTCGCTTGCGGGAACACTCAAATTGGGAAAACTCATCGCCTTTTACGACGACAACGGTATCTCTATTGATGGACAGGTTGAGGGTTGGTTTAGCGACGACACGGCGGGTCGGTTTGCCGCCTATGGCTGGCAGGTTATACCCGCGGTTGATGGACATGATAGTCAGGCGTTGTCTACTGCAATTGAGTCGGCGCGCGCTGACTTGCACAGGCCTACATTGATCTGTTGCAAAACCATCATTGGTTTTGGCTCGCCGAACAAACAGGGTAAGGAAGATTGTCACGGTGCCCCGCTTGGCGTTGACGAAATTACCTTGGTTCGCGAGCAGTTGGGATGGGCCCATGGGCCCTTTGAAATTCCCGATAGTCACTACGCAGGTTGGGACGCTAAGGCGCGCGGCATTGCTGCACAGGCGAAATGGACCAAGCGATTAAATGAGTACCGCGACGCTTATCCAGAATTGAGCGGCGAGTTCGAGCGCCGGATGTCGGGCCAATTACCGGCGGAATTCGACGCCGCAGCCGACGCTTACATTGCAGCCTGTCAGGCGTCGATGGAAAAAATTGCCTCGCGCAAGGCGTCGCAAAATAGCCTCAACGCCTATGGCCCAATGCTACCTGAATTGCTCGGCGGTTCGGCAGACTTAGCGGGGTCGAATTTGACCATTTGGTCGGGTTCTAAGCCGATCACCGCAGAAGACGCCAGCGGCAATTACATTTATTACGGGGTTCGCGAATTCGGCATGAGCGCGATCATGAACGGTATTGCACTGCATGGTGGCTTCGTTAATTACGGCGCCACCTTTCTTATGTTCATGGAGTACGCTCGCAACGCTGTGCGCATGGCGGCACTGATGAAGATTCAGAGCATATTTGTCTATACCCACGATTCTATTGGACTGGGTGAAGATGGCCCCACGCACCAGCCGGTAGAGCAACTCAGTGCTCTGCGCGCGACTCCGAATCTGCATACCTGGCGACCTTGCGATACTGTTGAGTCGGCGGTTTGCTGGAAGGTGGCACTGCAGCGACGGGATGGTCCGAGTGCCTTGGTGTTCAGTCGCCAGGGTTTGGCACCGATGGCGCGCGATAGCGCTCAAGTGACCGCAATCCAGCGCGGTGGTTACATATTGCGCGATTGCGCGGCGCCGCAGGCGGTGGTTATCGCCACCGGTTCAGAGGTCGATCTTGCGGTGCAGGCAGCAGCACAATTGGCCGAGCGCGGTGTTAGTGTGCGGGTCGTCTCGATGCCCTGCGCAGAACTTTTTGACGCCCAAGATGCGGCCTATCGGGAGTCGGTATTGCCGAGCGCGATCCGCGCTCGGGTAGCTGTCGAGGCGCTCCATGCCGATTACTGGTTCAAGTATGTGGGTCTAGATGGGCGAGTCGTCGGCATGCGCAGTTTTGGTGAATCAGCGCCCGGCGGAGAATTGATGCAGGAATTTGGGTTTACTGTGGAAAACGTCATTGACCGCCTGCTCGAGGTCATCGTTTAGTGCTGCGAGTCGCGATAAACGGTTACGGGCGAATTGGTCGCTCGATCTTGCGCGCAGTGTATGAATCAGAAGCTCGAGGTTTGCTGCGCATTGTGGCGATCAACGAACCGGCGGATGCGCTTACCATCGCCCATTTGACTCGGTATGATTCAACGCATGGACGTTTTTCGGGTAGCGTGGAGTTACAGCAAGGGCGCTTGCACATCAATGGAGATGCGATCGACCTATTCGCTGGCGAGCCGATAGAAAATTTGCCTTGGGGTGAGCTGCGGGTGGATGTGGTACTCGAGTGCAGCGGTGCGTTTTCGGATCGCCAGACTGCCGAAAAGCACCTAAGCAGTGGCGCTGGGCGGGTACTTTTTTCGCAACCGGCGGAATCCGATGTCGATGCCACGGTGGTATTTGGCGTCAATCATCATCACCTCGATGGCACCGAGCAGGTCATATCCAGTGCCTCTTGCTCGACCAATGCGGTGGTGCCGGTTATTAAGGTACTGGATGACGCCTTTGGGGTCGAAGGCGGGGTCATCACCACCATTCACTCGGCAATGAATGATCAACCGGTTATCGATGCTTATCACCACACCGATCTTAGAAAAACCCGTGCCGCTATGCAGTCGATTATTCCGGTTGAAACCGGTTTGGCGCGAGGGATAGACCGTCTGTTACCGCATTTAACTGGACGTTTTCAGGCCCAGGCGATGCGCGTTCCAACCATCAACGTGTCGGTGATTGATTTGTCGGTAATGCTTGGTGCAACGGTCGATGTAGACAAAGTTAACCGCTGTCTGGAACACGCCGCAAAGCATGCATTACAGGACATTTTGGGCTATACCGAGGAGCCGTTGGCGTCCTGTGATTTTAACCATGACCCCCGTAGCGGGATTCTCGACGCCAGCCAGACGCGAGTGAGTCAGCAGACTCTAGCCAAAGTCTTGGTATGGTTTGACAACGAGTGGGGCTACGCCAATCGGATGCTAGATACCTTGTTATATTGGTTTCAACTACCCAGTATTAATCGTCAACAGGCACTGGCCAACCGATGAAGATGCGTTTGATGGTCGACCAAGATCTGCGCGGTAAGCGCGTGCTTATCCGCGAAGACCTAAACGTTCCCTTGGCGGGTGAGCGAGTTGCTAGCGATGCACGGATTCGCGCAGCGGTGCCGACAATCCGCCACGCGATAGACGCCGGCGCGGCGCTAATTTTGATGTCCCATCTGGGACGTCCGACCGAGGGTGAACCCTCGCTTGACCTGTCCTTACAGCCCGTGGCTGACCGTCTCGCAGAACTCATCGGCTATCCGGTTCGACTGGTGTCGCGCTGGCAACAAGGGTTGGAGGTGGCGCCAGGCGAGGTTGTGTTGCTGGAGAATGTGCGCTTTAACCGCGGTGAAAAGGCCAACGATGAGCGCTTGGCGAGAGCCTATGCCGAGTTGTGCGATATTTTTGTGATGGATGCCTTCGGTACCGCTCATCGGGCGCAGGCGTCGACCTATGGTGTTTCGCTCTACGCACCGATCGCCTGCGCGGGGCCACTGTTAGCTGGAGAGCTCACGGCGTTAGACCGCGCGCTGTCGAGTCCGCAGTCGCCGGTTGCGGCTGTTGTCGGCGGATCTAAGGTGTCGACTAAATTGTTGGTGCTGGAAACCCTGGCCGAGCGCGTTGATCAACTAATCGTCGGTGGCGGCATTGCCAACACTTTTTTGGCGGCCGCCGGAAAGCCGGTGGGCAAGTCGCTCTGCGAGACCGACTTGATACCCGTCGCTCAAGCGCTGATGCGCAAGACCAACATCCCGTTACCAACCGATGTGATTGTCGCCCGCGAGTTTGCAAACACCAGTCAGGCACAGATTAAATCGGTGGATCAGGTACTGCCAGAGGAGATGATTTTGGACATCGGTCCGGAATCGGCGGCGGCGATTGAAAAAATTATCGCCCAGATGGGTACGATTATATGGAATGGGCCGCTCGGCGTTTTTGAATTTGATCAATTTGGTCAGGGCACCCGCCGACTGGCCGAGGCGATTGGCCGCAGCCGAGGGTTTTCCATCGCCGGAGGTGGCGATACGCTGGCCGCTGTGGAAAAATACCAAGTAGGCGAACAGATTTCTTACATTTCGACCGGTGGGGGCGCGTTTTTGGAATATGTTGAAGGCAAGCGACTGCCCGCCGTCGAGGTGCTGATCAACCGCACTCTTTAGGTGTTGGTAAATAGTTTAAAAATTATGGAGCGCGATTTATGGCACTGATTTCATTGCGACAATTACTCGATCATGCAGCGGAACACAGCTACGGTGTGCCGGCCTTTAACGTTAATAACCTCGAACAGATGCGTGCCATTATGATGGCCGCTGACGAGACCGATAGTCCGGTTATCGTGCAGGCCTCTGCGGGCGCCCGGAAATACGCAGGCGCGCCGTTTTTACGGCACTTGATTCAGGCCGCGATCGAGGAGTGGCCGCATATTCCGGTGTGCATGCACCAAGATCATGGTACCAGCGCGGCGGTGTGCCAGCGCTCTATCCAATTGGGCTTTTCATCGGTGATGATGGACGGCTCTCTCGAAGCGGACGGCAAGACCCCCTCGAGTTACCAGTACAACGTTGCCGTCACTCGTGCCACTGTCGAGATGGCGCATGCTTGCGGCGTCTCTGTCGAGGGCGAATTAGGCTGTTTAGGCTCCCTCGAGACTGGGCAGGCGGGTGAGGAAGACGGTGTCGGCGCCGAGGGTACGCTGTCGATGGAGCAGATGCTCACCGATCCCGAAGAGGCAGCGGATTTTGTCGCTAAAACCGATGTTGATGCCCTGGCGATTGCCTGCGGAACCTCGCACGGTGCCTATAAGTTTAGCCGCCCGCCAACCGGTGACATTTTGGCGATCGATCGGATTAAAGAAATCCACCGGCGCATCCCGAACACCCATTTAGTGATGCATGGTTCGTCGTCGGTGCCACAGGACTGGTTGGCAGTGATTAATCAGTTCGGTGGGCAAATTCCGGAGACCTATGGTGTTCCGGTGGAACAGATTTGTGAGGGCATTAAATACGGGGTGCGAAAAATCAATATCGACACCGATCTGCGACTCGCATCGACGGGCGCTATCCGTCGCTATCTGGCCGAGAATCCGGCTGATTTCGATCCGCGGGCGTATTTAAAGCAGTCGATCACTGCGATGCAGCAGATCAGTAGCGCGCGCTATCAATCGTTTGGCACCGCTGGCCAGGCGGCCGGTATTCGAGCACTATCGCTCGACGCTATGACCGCGCGCTATCAGAGCGGTGAACTGGCCGCGACCATCGCCTGAAACCGGCGCCTTGTGAAGGATGGAGCGCGGTTTAAGTGCTCGCTGATTAAAGTTGGCGGTCAGCCGATAAAATGCTTTCTTGTCATGTAGGGATGATCAGGCCCAAAAAGCATAATCCGTCGATTTTATGGGCCGCTCTAAATCAATCAAAAGTTATAACGCGCATTAAATTGCGCTGCATCGCTGTTTTCGCTCTTCTCATAGCCGACGCCGAGGGATATTTTCTCGGTGATAAAATAGTCGGCAACGAAATACCCGGTTGTTTCGGTGTGGCCGT
>DDJS01000139.1:55682-56779 GCA_002339165.1 Cellvibrionales bacterium UBA2618
AGCGTCAATTCATAACCATGTTCGCGCCCACCGAGAGTCAATGCAGGGTCAGCGTCACTGTTGTCTTCGGTATGCGTTGGGTCGAACGTGAGTTTGGCATTGGCGTAGACCACTTCGGTGATTAAGTCCGTGCGATTACCAAGCGCAGCATGAAAGCCGACGCCAAGCCTTTGGCGCTCGCTGTCGACATTGGCATAGTACAAATCTACGTCGCTCTTGGCGTGGGCGGCGGTGAGGTAAAACTCGTCGCTGAATGCAAAGCTAGCAGCGACGCCAAAACCATCGCTGTCACGATGATCAATTTCTCCACTGGCCCCATTCAGGCGCACATAGGTATAGGAAAGATCGCTGTTGGCGTTGGCACCAGAATCGGCCACTGCGGTCATAGAAAAAATATAAAGGTGTAATGCCAGGCTGATAATGCTGGCGAGTCGAACAGTGTTTGTCGGGGTCATGTCAATTTCCTTATTGTGGTTTAGGCGTTGAGAGAGCGCCCAGAATGTTCTCGGTTGATCGCCGTTAGTTGAATCACCGGCGACGGTATAATCTCTGTGGTTGTTCATTCCAACATCTGTTAAATAGAGTAGATCGGCCGTGCCGCAACGATTGCCTTTAGCATCTATCCGGTAATTTGGCATCTCCTGGATAATTTCAAAGAACAAGGAGGGCTTGTCATGTCATTAATACCGCCGGCCGTCGTCGATTAAAAGTTGAAGCGCGCACTCACCGACAATGCCCTGAACTCTTCGGTGCCCTTTAAATAGTTCAAATCGATCGAAAAACCGGCGAAACTAAAATAGTCAGCGCCGATGGTCTAGGTTGTTTCGTTACCATCGCCGATATCGGTATGTTGCGCGTTTAAAGCTAACGCCAGTTTCTCTGTCGGCATAGCACACACCCCTAACGTCATTTGGGCGCTCCCGTAAGTCGCTTCGGCGATAAAGTCGACGTTGCTGGCGATGGGCATATGAACGCCACTACCGCCCCAAATACTTATATTTCAGGATCCAAATAGTCTCGCTCGGCATCCACCTCGGCGCGCGCGTAAAAGGCGGAAAGGTAGACATAATCGGCAACCGCTAGACTGGCAATCCCGC
>DDJS01000139.1:57149-58141 GCA_002339165.1 Cellvibrionales bacterium UBA2618
TGCCTGCGCCTCTGCCATAGCCGCAACGCACATAACTGTAGGACACTTCGCCTGGGGTTTGATCCTTGGAGTAATAACTGCCGTGGTCTGTCAAGGCCACGGTCGGCAGCGCCGCGAGAGCCCATGCGAAAGTTAGCGGCCGAGCGAGTGAAATGATCCTTGTTTTTTGCACGTTTCTTTCTTAATGTGTTTTTCGAGTAATCTGCCCTTTGCAGTGTAGACGAAAAATACTAACCTACCGGGTAAATGCTAAATAATCTGCCGCCGGTATAAGACGACTAAAAAACTGCCGCCAAAATCACTCGCCGCTCTGGGTTGTACGCTGACATTTGGTTGAGCATTTGCGGATTTGGGCTTTGGGCTTGGGCTTGGGCTTGGGCTTGGGGCTTAGGGCTTAGGGCTGGCGGTGCGATACCCGTGCGGTTATAAATAGTACTTGGCTAGTGACAGTGGGCTGATGCACGAGGTGCAGGCAGGTACTTTGCGCAACACCGTCCGCGAGCGGTTATGACCCCTCTCGAGTAGCGCGTGTTTGATGTTTGCCGACGGTGCTATTTACAAGCCGTCGAACCGATCGCCGATAGATTGTTCAGGGATTCTAAAGGATGTGGCGGGGCCTGCAAAAGAGTGTACTTTGCAGGCCCCGTAGTTAATTAGAAATTGTAGCGCGCGTTCAGCGACACTGCATTGATGTCGCCGGTGCCCTTTAAGTAATGTAAGCCAAGGGACATATCTTTTGAGATAAAATAGTCAGCGCCCATAGTCCAGACTGTTTCGTTACCATCGAAAATGTCAACATACTGTATGCCCAGACCTATTTCGATTTTCTCGCTTGCCATAGCGCGCATGCCCAGCGTCAATCCGTAGCCGTTGTCGCTCTCCGAGTTATGGAATCTCCCATAACCGTGGTCGATCGATGTTTTGCCATCCAAGTAGGTGGCCTCGGCGATAAAATCCGCACTGGCTGCGATTGGCATGCGCAAGCCAACGCC
>DDJS01000139.1:58503-59076 GCA_002339165.1 Cellvibrionales bacterium UBA2618
CAGTATCGAAATCGGTATCCTGATAAAAGGCGGTCAGGTAAATTTGATCTACAACCGCTAGGCTGACACCGATGTTCCATATATCGCTGTCGATGTCATCGACTTCGCCGTTACCATAAGTGACCTGCAGGTAGCTATAAGACAGATCACTGGAGGTGCTTTCATCGGCTAAAACCGCTGTAGGCAGAACGGTGAGCGCCATTGCGAGGGGTAGGGGTCGGATGAGTGATACGATCCTTGTCATGTTCATTTCTATTTCCTTAATTTTATTTAAGTTTCGATTAAAGTGCTCGTTTAGCTTAGATCATATTTTTATATATACAGGGGCAATACCGAAAATTTTTTCAGTAGTACAAAACCCCCTGCCGTGGATACCCAAAACTTGGTCTATACTCATTGTATGCCGGTTGTGTGTGACCGATTGACGGGCTTGGCGGGAGTGGCGAGCGCACTCTGCCAAAAGTGATACAGGGAGGTGCAGGTGAAATTTGTGAGGATATGCTGGCTGTGCGCCGCGCTGTGCGGTTGCGCGAGCGGCGCGTTTAAGGTTGCCTCACCGGACTGGGCGAGCGG
>DDJS01000131.1:0-948 GCA_002339165.1 Cellvibrionales bacterium UBA2618
GGCTTGATGGATCGAAGCGCCGCGGGGTTTATATCGCGTATAAAACTGTATATTTGATAACCAAATCAAATTCCCATCATTTTATTGGCCAGTGAGCGGTAATTATTTAGATCTTTTGAAAAAAATAGGCCGCCAACATTGAATAGGTGACAGATTGCACCCATACCGCTGCTCACAAAAAAATACCAGTAATACAGTAATTGTTTAAACTCGACAATTAATAGGCCGTCGAGGTGATTGCTGAAACGCTGCCGGTTTGGGAAATCATCGACGGTGAGCCAACCATAAAAAATTGAAGACTCTCAACCTCAAACGAAGGAACTATTGTGTCTGGCATTTGGACTGCAACGCCTTGTACCTGCCTACCGCAGAGTGCTAGTTTGTTTATCTTATCGGGGGCAGCATACCAGTGCACCGAACAGTGAGGAACCGATGCACGTAGGCCCTAGAGATATTTTTGTTGTCGAGGCTGGGTTTACCGGTACTTAAAAAATCAAAAAACTCTGGCCTAAGCATTTTGACATCAAGCTGTAGGGATCCCGCTAGGCCACAGGATATGTCACCAGCCCGTTTGGTTGTGCACGCAGCAGTAGAACCAGCGCCAAAAGCTATGCATGTCGCATAGCCCTTAGCACTGGTTATCGGTGTATCTAAAACCGATTAAGAACCGGGCCTATGAACGCCGATTTCTACGTTTAACGCGTCGCCATGACAATCGGCATAAGATGAATAGTCACGCATATTCCGACATCCGCCTTTGACGTTATACTCTCGCATGTTCATAAAAGCCTGCATATTTGGGTATACCGTTAAGTGCGCAAAATCTCCTGGAGCATTTGCGCCGCCAACCGTTGGAACCAGCACAACCCAGCCAATCATCAGCGCATTATCTGGGATTGTAGCTGCGGCTTGCGCGTGTTTTATCATCAGTTGCTCAACCACTATGCC
>DDJS01000131.1:1328-3447 GCA_002339165.1 Cellvibrionales bacterium UBA2618
TACAAACTGGGCGTAACGGCTTGCCGCTGAAATCAAGGGTTCGGCTCAAACTGCAACATTAGACAGACTATGTTGACTGGCCGACATCAGCCCATTCTAGACCCTAAAAATCCGGCAGTATTGATATTTTATGTGCCGTTTTACCAGCCAGGCCTCGCTGTTAAGGCGGAGGTCGCCGCGGGGCGAGCAGAACTGTTTTTGACGAGTTATACCGGTTATGAAAAACAAATTATCCAGTAAATGAGTCGCCTTTTTGCCGCCACCGGCTTTATACATCAACGCGATATTGGCGGCCTTATACTGAACCGCTGGGGCCACGCTTTTGTCACACCAGAACCCAGTTGGTTCTTCGATACGCCGGATAGAATAGCGCCGCGCAATATTGTTAAGCAAGGGTTTGGGCGCATCGCCATTTGGCAATGGCGAGCTTGAGGATTTTCAGCACTGGGGCCCAGCAACAGATCAAGGCAGACGGGCAATGACTCAGGCACTGTTAAAAAGCGCCTAAATGGCAAAGTGTGAATCAAATACCGACACCAAGGATCTGGTTGCGGCTTAGTTATCGCGATTTGGAGACACTTGGTTAGGTAGCAACACTAGAGAGTTAGGCTCCTGTTCGTCAATCGTTCAATTAAACTATCGAGCGGATTCTCCTATTTATACCCCGATCTGAGTCAGCACCGTTAACTCGAAGTGCAATTGTCGCGCGCATGTGTATGTCGTTTCGCGGCATGCGCCATCAGTAACATCCAATCGTGTGAGTGGAAAAGGTAAAATGACGCTACGTTTTTAGCCGACAATTCAACCACGCCCTACGCAATTTATTGGATTTTTTGGGGTGGTGATCTTCTAAATGTATGGCTCGCGCACTCGACATGTCTATTGCAGATTTTTTACCCGGTTGATTCGATTGCACTGGCTTCAATCGTAGCAGTTTGAGGCCCGATTCAGCGAACAATTATAATAGATCGTCGGTGGTGGTTAACGCAGTCTCCGTCATATCACAGAGAATTCGGTTGTCTTTATCCACCAGTATGGCACGCGGCAAAATCGGCGTGTCGGTGAGCATAAATCCAATAATAATGATCTCCTCGCCCTCTCCTATCAAGTGGGACGCGCCGCCATTTATGCAGATACAACCTGAACCGCGCTGACCAACTAAGGTGTAGGTTTCAAGCCGGACGCCGGTAGTGTTACTCACCACCAGTACTTTTTCGTTTGCCCAAAGACCCGCCGCGTCGAGCAAATCCTCGTCGATCGTAATCGAGCCAACATAGTTTAAATTGGCTTCAGTAACCGTGGCCTTGTGTATTTTGGCATACATGACTGTGCGCATAAAAATTCCTATGAATGACCCGTAAAATGCTATCGGTGTTCATTGCTGTCGAAAGTTGCGGCGTATTTTAATCATTTAGCGAACAAGACTCAATCCTCAGATACAGAACTGATGCTCGGTGCTGAACCTGATTATAACGGTTCGTTGGATCTTCGATCGTGGCGGCGCGGGTTTAACGCAGTCATCGACAACGCGCCGAGAGGCCGTTTTTGCACAAAATTTTCTTTCACAACCATTGGATCCGTTGCACCGCGGGTTCAGTCATCGGTCTCGCTACTAATTTTTTTCATCATGGTGGCAATCGCCGTTTGCGCATAGGGCTGTTGTAACGACCACACCTGATGCTCAGTTTCAATGTCGATGATCTCATCATGGCTCTTGCCAGCATCGGCTCTGCGCAACGTCTGTTTGGTTCGCATCAGGAGTTCTTTCGGCGTCGACTGTATGTTGGCTGTATAGGCAATCGCTCGATCAATCAATGCGTCGCTGTCGACACATTCCCAAGCTAGCCCTTTTGCCACCGCCTCGGTGCCGGTCAACGGTTGAGAGAAAAGTAACATGCCCGCCGCTGTATCCCAGTTACACAACTGTCGCATCATCCAACTATTGCCGCCACCGGGATGCAGGCCCAAACCGAAAAAACGCGGTTCAAAACGCGCTTTTTCGGTCACGATGCGCACATCGCAACCGACCGCCATATTAAATCCTGCGCCTACCGCCGGACCATTGACCGCAGCGATAGTTGGAATGGTGCACTGGGCAATACTCAAAAAACCACTGTAA
>DDJS01000116.1:0-8079 GCA_002339165.1 Cellvibrionales bacterium UBA2618
ACTATCTACGGCACTATCAACGGTATTCTGCGCGGCGAGATAGCGGCCGTCATCGATCGACAACCCAGCGACTCCGAACTCGTGCTGGTGCGTCCACCGACGCGTATTGCATCGATTCATTAACACAACATGATGGCTATAGCATGGCACAGTATTTTTTTAACCAAGCTTTTAAAGTGTGAACTGGGTCAGACTTTGACACATTGCTCAAACCCAGTCCGCAGGCCCAATATCGATGCGCCGAGCGCGAAGTATGCCAGTCGACTGCCGGTCGATTTAGGCATCGATCACCAGATGCGAATACGCTCACTGGGCGGTAAATAAAGGGCACTCTCGGCGTCGACATCAAACGCCTCGTACCACTCGTCAAAATTTCTAACTACGCCATTGACGCGATAATAGGGAGGGCTATGGGGGCCTCGAATCAATTGCTGACGAAGCGCCTGTTCACGATATTTTGACCGCCAAGCCTGCGCCCACGCCATAAAAAATCGCTGCTCGCCAGTATAACCATCGATCACCGGTGCCTGCTCATCCGCACTGATACGCCCGTCACTATCGCCGTCCAAACTCATTTTGTAGGCTTTGAGAGCCATCGACAAACCACCCAAATCACCGCTGTTTTCGCCCAAGCCGAGACGGCCATTAATGCAGGTATCGCCCCCATCGAGCGGGCAGAATGCCTCGTACTGCCCAACCAACGCATCGGTTTTGTCTTCGAATGCCTGCCGATCCGCATCACTCCACCAATTGCGCAGTACACCGTCGCCGTCAGATTTCGAGCCTTGATCGTCAAAGCCATGGCCCAGTTCGTGGCCAATAACCGCACCGATCGCGCCATAATTTATCGCTGCATCCGCGGCGATATTAAAAAACGGCGGCTGTAAGATCGCTGCCGGAAAGACGATTTCGTTGCGGTTAGGGCTGTAATAGGCGTTGACCGTTTGCGGTAACATAAACCACTCAGTTCGGTCGATCGGTTGGCCGAGTTGGCCGATCATATCGTCGTAGGCCCAGCGATTGGCAGCCATCGTATTTTCAAACGCTTGGCTACCCACTGGCAGACTATCGTAGGTTGCAAATTTTTCGGCGTAACCAATTTTTGGCGTAAACTTTTTCAACTTATCACGAGCGGCGACCTTGGTTGCGTCACTCATCCACACCAGTTCATCCAAATTATCGGCCATCGCGAGGCGCAAATTTTTCACTAGAGTATCCATCGCGCGTTTATTTTCTGGCGGGAAGTAGCGCGCCGCATAAATACTGCCAACAGCTTCACCGAGCGACGATTCCACCGCCGACACCGCGCGCTTCCATCGCGGGCGCTGCTGTTCCTGCCCTCTCAATTGCTTGGCGTAAAATTCAAACGACGCATGATCAATCGCCTTGGGCAATACCGCTGCGTGGTCGGACAAAAAGTGCGCGGTCAAATAGGCCCGCCAATCGGCCAGATCTGCCGATACCATCAGCGACAATATGCCGCTTACACCGCCGCCCGATATTTTTTTAACTTGATCCTTATCGAGTCCCAACTCGGCAATTTTTGCGCTGCTTGGATTCAACTCGCGCACCACAAACTGGGTCTGTTCAGCCAACTGCAATTTTTTCAGCATCGGCTCGAGAGGGAACCCTTCGCCGAGTTCGAGCAACTCGTCCAGCGTGATTTTGTTGTAGGTCAAATTGCGATTTCGCCCCACCGCCCGATCCCAGTGCGCGGTGGCAATGTCGGTCTCTAGAGCCAACACCCGAGCGGCCACAACGTCTGGTTCCGGGTAACCAGCCGCGGCGAGGAGTACCGTCAAATATTTTAGGTAACCCTCTCGAGTCGCCGTATTTTCGCCGTCGTCGGAGAGATAAATGTCTCGATCTGGCAGTCCCAACCCGCTTTGGGTTATGTAAAATATATAGTTCTCAGTGTCCTTAGAATCGATATCCACCCAACCACCCAGAGGGCTAGCAAAACCCAGGGTACCGAACGCCTGCGCCAAGTCGGTACGATTTTCAATCTGCTGAATCTGCTGAAGATAGCCCTGCACCGGCGCCAAACCTCGCTTCTCAATGCCATCGCTATCCAGATAGGCGGAGTAAAACGCCGCAACCTTGCCCTCTAAGGTGTCGGGATCTGGGGCACGGACCGCCAACTCCTCGATAATTTTTTTTACTCGAGCTTCGGATTTATCTGCCAACAGGGTAAAAGATCCGTACCGTGTTTTGTCCTCGGGCATAGAAAAATTGGCGTACCAAGCGCCATTGACGAAACAAAAAAAGTCATCGCCTGCCTCAAAGCGCGTATCCATCGCCCCTAGATCTAAGCCTGCAGTGCCCCATTGGTCGCGATCCTCAGCATCAATCACCGGGGCTGTACCAGTTATGCCGGCGCAATCGCCTGCATAGGGTGAACCCTCATCGCCCGCAGCCGTGGTTTGCTCATCCCGCACGTCTGGATTCTCCAGCGGTTTTGCACAACCCGCCAAAAGCACTATAAAACTACCGATCACCATTACTTTATTCAACGCCATCTCCTTGACATATGTGTTTATTGAATCGTTAATTGCCGCTTGCCAAGCACCTTAAACGCTAGCGCCGTTTGATCACACCGTGACCGCCACACGACATTGTGCCAAGCCCTTCCCTCATGGGGTTATCGGGTTAGATCGCGAATGTAGCCAGCACCGGTTTAAAAATGCTCAAAAGGCACCCCAGTAGCACTCATGGCCGCTAGCGCCGAGGGCCATACGGTTCTATACAGCTCTACGCTAAAGGCGTCTGTTATAGCGCCAGCAGCTTCTAAATAAGCGTTCAAATCAGGGTTTTGCAAATGGTATTCAAACGCCCGACTACTGGCGTACACCTCGGTCCAAACAAAGCCCAGTGGGTCATTGGGGTCCTGATCAAAGGTATGCAGTAACATCCCCGGTTCGCTCTTCTCGACTTTTTTATCGACCGCGGCGGATAGTGTCAGTAGCGCATCGCCCTGTCCCGGCAGGGCATGCAAACGGCCGATCAACACGAAGGGTGTACCGTCAAGTTGATCCGCGGTGGACGGCGATTGGACGCGTTGTCGTAGGCAGCGGTCAGCAGTAAAAACACCGACAAAATAATTTTTATAAACATAGAATTAAGCGCCTAAATCGGCAATGGTTAAACACCACTACAGGATACTTTCTCGGGCCACAAACCGCACTGACAAATAGCCAGTTTATGCTGCATATAAAGCGCCAATTAGTATTTTAATGCGCCAAAAAAAGGCCTTTTACCGGTTGTTAAAGGCGATCGACTGGCGCGCGATGGCATCCCTGCAAGAGAGCCGTCACCATCCGCATTGCAGGCCTTGATTTTCATCCTTTAACCAGCTATTGAGCGGCGCGAAGTAATCGATGATCGCGCTGCCATCCATACCCCGCTGCCCAGTCATTGCCTCCATCGCATCGGGCCAGGGTTGACTCTGACCAAGACTCAGCATGTCGCCGAGCTTTTTACCCGCGACCTTGTTGCCGTAGATGGAACACTCGTGCAACGGGCCCTCATATCCGGCACTGGCACACAGCGCTTGATGAAACTGGAATTGCATAATAAACGACAAAAAATAGCGCGTGTAAGGGGTATTGCCGGGAATGTGGTACTTGGCTCCGGCGTCAAAATCAGCCTCGCTGCGCGCTATTGGCGGCGCGATACCCTGATAAGCTTGGCGCAACTTCCACCAACTGGCGTTGTAGTCAGCAGGTGCAATCTCCCCAGAAAAAACCTGCCAGCGCCATTCATCAATCATCTTACCAAACGGCAAAAAGGCAATTTTTGTCAACGCGATTTTCATCTGCTTGTTGATCGTCGCCTCGTAGCTCTCGTCGGCCGCATCGATCAAACCACGTGCTTTTAGATAAGCAGGGGTCATCGATAAGGTCACGGTATCGCCGATGGCCTCGTGGAACCCATCGTGAGCACCACCTTTAAACACCGTTGGCTGGTCTTTATACATCAGGTAATAATATATGTGGCCCAGTTCATGGTGCAGGGTTTCAAAGTGCTCCTCGTTGACCTCGACGCACTGTTTGATACGAGGATCATCGCCATTGCCGATATCCCAAGCGCTCGCGTGACAGACAACATTGCGGTCACGGGGCTTTTTGATCATCGAGTTACGATAGAAACTGTCCGGCAGTTCGGGCAATCCCAAAGAGGTGAAAAACCCCTCGGCCGCCTCGGTCATCTGCAACTCATCGTAACCCTGATCGACCAGCGCAGCGGTCACATCCAACGAGCTAACCCCCGCGTAGGGTTCGACCAGATCATAGATATTTTCCCAGCTCTGGGACCACATATTGCCCAGCAAATGTGCCGGAATAGGACCCTTCGCGGGCACCTTTTCAGCGCCATAGGTATCGCTCAGTTTATCGCGCACATAACAGTGTAATTGCTCGTAAAAAGGCTCCACTTGACGCCACAGTCGGCGCGATTCTTCGACAAAAGACGCGCTATCCATGTCGTAACCACCCTGCCAGAGTTCGGCCAAATTGCCGTAGCCAACATCTCTAGCACCGCTATTGGCAATCTCGACAAAGCGCTCATACTGTGCCCGATAGGGCGGCGAAACCTGTCGCCACCCGCGCCAAACGTCCAACAATTCATCATAATCGCGCGACTGGGCAAGAATCGTCTCGAGCTCTTGTAGTTCGCGGCATTCGCCCTGCGCGTTGCAATACTTGCCCGCGCCGTACTGGCCCTCCATATCGGTCATAATCTGCGACAGTTCTGCCTGCAGCGCCGGATCATTCGGTGCTGGCGCGGACGATCCACGCAACATTAATTCGATGGCGCGGTCGGTCGAAGGATCCGTAATCGTGTCGCGGTACTGTTTGGCCTGCTCCACCACCCGGCTTTCAAACGCCAACCCTCGCTCGCCAGCCTTAGCCGCAAGCGTTGCCGTATCCGGTGTTATGTAGGTAGCGCGCACCCAAAAGGCAGCATCTAACTCTTTCGCCAGCGCAATACCTTCGGCCTCGACCCGAGTGACAAAATCGATCGCAGATTCGCCCAGTCCGACCTGCGAAACAAGCCCCGGTTCAGTATTGGACGGTGTGACCATTACACTATCGGCATCGTCGATGCCTGATTGAACGTCGGCGGGCGCCTGCTTGCCGTTACAGCCCACCATCAATACAACAATCGCCAGGCAGGCGATGACCTTTGCTAGCATACCCTTTACTCCTGTAAGTGCGCTGACCGACATCTTAGTCTGCACCACGCATCATTTTTGTGATGATCGGTGAGATCAGCAACATGCCAAATGCAATGCCAATGGCAATCGTGCCTACCTGTGTATAGACCTCGATATAACCCGCCTTTGCCGCTGCAACATTGGTGATTTGTCCGCCGATGGTTTCGGCGCCGGTGGTTCGCGCGATAACGCCAGCGAGAAAATTCGACAACCCAGAGTACAAAAACCAGGCGCCCATGGTCATCCCGACAATCCGCGCAGGAGCCAACTTGGTCACTACCGACAGCCCCACCGGTGAGACCATTAATTCACCCATGGTATGGATCCAGTAGACCAAAAAGATAAACATCACCGGCGTCAAACCGATCTCGCCTGAACCGCGCATACCGGCCACCAGCGCCAAAAAGCCAAGCCCCGCCATGGCCACACCAAGGGCAAATTTTACCGGCGTCGACGGGTTGAGCTTGCGTCTCGCCAACCACACCCAAAGCCACGCCATCAGCGGAGCAAATAGAAAGATAAAGCCCGCGTTCAGCGATTGAAATACTGGGCCGGGAACCGACAAGCCAAAAATTTCGCGATCTACCAGCCGCGCGGTAAACAGATTTAGCGACGAACCGGCCTGTTCAAACAACGCCCAAAACGGTATTTGCGCCAGAATAAAGTAGATGGCAGCAAACATTCTTGAGCGCTCATCGCCCTCGAGTTGCAGCACTGCGTAACCGACCATGCCGATCAACATGATGATGCCGAGCGGCCCGAGAATGCCACCCACCAACTCTTCGTTGCGTACCAACACCATCGACAGCGCGATAATACCAATACCCACCAGATAACAGGCCCACTCTACATTGATCACACCCAAGACTTTCTCCTTGAGTTTTTCTCTACACGGTGGCTCTGCCTTGCCCTCGAGCCAGTCCTGACAGGACAAGAAGATCACCAAACCAACGAGCATGCCTATACCGGCTAGCCCAAAACCGTACTTCCAGCCATACACGATGCCCAAGTAACCACAAAATATAGACGACAAAAAAGCACCCAAATTGATGCCCATATAAAAAATAGTGAACCCCGAATCTCTGCGCGCATCACCAAAGCCATACAGCGAACCGACAATGGTCGAAATATTGGCCTTTAAAAACCCCACCCCAGCGATCAACAACGCCAGCGAGAGATACAGCATGTTGAGATAGAACTCCTCAGTCTCGACGCTGATGGTAAACTCACTCCGAGCGATCGACGGCGGGAGTCCAACCGCCTGTGGTTGGTCGATCAACATGTGGGTTTCGCTAAAATTGACCGCCGAAGTACCCCGATCGGTAACGATTTGCTGACGCGCATCACCGCCGCGACCATCTAGCACAATCTCGTATTGATTCGCCTGATAATCTAGCAGTTGCCTCGAACCACTGCCTTCAAAGGTCATGCCAAAGTGGCCCAACGTCAGTAATATCGCGCCAAAGGTCACCGCTTTACGCGGCCCGAGATAGCGATCAGCCAATGACCCGCCAACAATCGTCATCACGTACACCAGCGCAGTATAGGCACCGTAGAGTACGCTTGATCGTTCATCGGAAAACAAAAAGTGCTGGGTAAGATAAACCACCAGTAGTCCGCGCATCCCATAATAGGAAAAGCGTTCCCACATCTCGGTTAAAAATAGGATGAACAGTCCGCGGGGATGACCCAAGATGGTTTTTCCTGGGTTGCCGGCCACGGCCGCTGTGCTTTGATGTGTGTTCTGAGGCGTATCCTGAGGCGTGGTGTTGTCTTTGTCTGATGTCATTGACGGAACCTGCGTAATTGGGGCCAGTGCCTATTACCAAAAATAGTGCGCTACCGACCCAGAACTTTAGGTGCCGCTCAAAGCGCTTGAGGTGATCGATAGTGGCTGTAAATAATTTATCTAATTTTGCAATAGCATAGTTGAAAATCAGGCCTTGCACATAGTCAAACGCTAAAAATCCTTACATCTTGGTGTTCAAAGCCGGACCAGGTTGGTACGCAAAGCGCACAGCGCGGTTTTAGGCTTTGCTAGCGAGACTATTGGCTAAAATTTCATCACTCGACAAATAATAGGACCAAACAGAGCAAAATGGTCGCGGCCATCGCCCGATTAAACCAAAGTAAGTTATTTGATGTCTTTAACAGACGGCCAATGGCGCGCCCTAGCAGCAACCAACAGGCCGAACTGGCCAAGATAACCACCACGAATATGAGCGCGATTAGCAGCGCGCTCTGCAGCGCAGCATCGGCGTTGACAAACTGTGCGGTGATCGCCGTGCCCATGGCCCATCCCTTGGGATTGATCCACTGAAAACTCGCCGCTTGCAAAAATGAAAATGGCTTGGCCGCTGCGCCCTCGGTGCCGAGCCCTCGCGCTGTGGCAATCTTCCACGCTACGTAGACTAACAATCCAGCGGCCGCCCAGCGCAGTACCTCGCGCAAAACAGCGCTGCGCTGGAACACTTCGCCCAAAAACAACCCGATCAGAAAAATCATCAGCGCGTAACCCAGCGCTATTCCCATGACGTGTGGAATCGAGCGGCGCAAACCAAAATTGGCGCCGGAAGCGGCCAGCATTGCGTTGTTGGGTCCAGGGGTTATCGACGCCACCAACGCCAAACTCGAGAGCGTCGCCAACACATCCAGTGGCGGAAGCATCAGCATTGCAATGTTTGTAGCATTATTATCGTCCTAATTTTTTAAGTGAGGTTGCGAGTACCTCTAAGGTCAGTCGCCATTGAGCCCCTCGTTAGAGCCAACAAACTCTATCGACATTCGACGCAACGCTTAAGATCGTGAGATGACTAATGTTGCAGGTTTAGACGGCTATTGACCCAACCTGAGGCACCAATGCA
>DDJS01000116.1:8418-12484 GCA_002339165.1 Cellvibrionales bacterium UBA2618
CAATGCACCAATGGCCCAAGGATCCCACAGCTACTCGCGGTAGTCACAAGCAACCGCCGTATTGGAAATGGCTACATGCGCATAATCACCCAGAACGTTCATTGTTTAACAGCAAAGATGATTCTATGGCGCGAAATTCAGTCGCGGCATTGATCAGCGATGCAGCAGTCAGGGAGCGTATACCATAGACGATGGTAGAGGCACCAAAGTCTCGACCGACGCGCTCTAACAACATATCAAAATCACCATCGCCAGACAGGAGCACTAAACAATCGGCGGTCGTCTCGGATACGGTAAAGGTATCCATCACATCGATGGTCAAGCCAACGTCCCAGTCGCCTTTCGCCGATCCATCGTGGCGTTGAATGTAGGGTTTTAGTTTTACCTCAAAACCGATATTGCGCAAAATCTGCTGAAACCCTTGCTGTTGGGCGTCACCGCGATCAATCGCGTAGGCATATGCGCTGACGATTTCGCCCTCGCAACTGAGTTGGCGCCAGAGTTCGCGGTAATTGAAGTGGCAACCACGCTCCTGTTTAACGGTGTAATATATATTTTGTACATCGACGAATAGGGCGATTTTTTTCATCGTCTTAGTCTGCCAACTTGGCAACAAAGTCGCGCTGTAACGTCCGTGCCGACATAAAAAAACAGCCGGCGGCGAGAATGAACCAGCAGACCGTCAACGAGATAGACTGCTTTAAGCCGGTTGAATTTGCCAGATCGCATATCGAGCGCTGTGCCGCGTCCAGATCGACGGCATTTGCCAGACACGTAGCTGATGTCAACTGCCCGGTGATATCCAGTTCAACGAGTTGCTGACGCATAAAAAAGTCGCTCATAAAACCGACAAAATAAGGCCCCAACCCATTGCCCACAAGGGAAACAGCAATCAATAGAATAGCGATCGCCGCCGCGCGCGAGCGATTGCTTACCACGCCCTGACCAATATTGTACTGAGCACCCAAGTACGCGTAGTGACAGGTTGCACCTATGCCCCAGAGAATAAATAGGGTATTTAGATCGTCGACATAAAACGCCAAAATATACGCCGGCACCGCCACCAGCAATCCAACCGCCGGAACCCAAGCCACTGCGGTTTGCGAGTAGGGGGTTAATTTTTCGGTAATGTAACCGCCTAAAAAAGTACCCAGTGCCGCCAATAAAGACAGCGGCGCGCCAAATTGTATCGCTGCATCCCTGACGCTCAAACCGTGTTCACGCTGCAAAAACGGCGCCTGAAAGCTGATCAGACCATAACCGACGAACGCGACCATCGAAGCTCCAGCGGTCATCCACCAAAACGTGGGTTTGTGCTTTAATTCACGAAAAGCCACCAGCCAATCCTGCGATTGAGTCGCTGCTGAGTCCGGCGGATCTGAGTACCCGCGCGGCGGTTCTTCAATGGCCATATACACCCACAGCGCGACCCCAATACCGGGTAATCCAACGGCCACAAAGGCGATCCGCCAGCCCTCTACCGAGCTCCAGTCAAGCCAGCCAAAAAGTCCAGCCAAGCCGATGCCGGCGACCCATGCACCCACATCGGCGCCCTCCATCTCCGCTAGTGGGCCGCCAAAAAGGTTGGCTAACACACCACCCAAGGTCACACCCATTGAATAGATCCCAATCGCGGTAGCGCGCTTGCGGGCGATAAAGTAATCACCAATAATCGAATTCGCTGGCGGCGTACACCCAGCCTCCCCCACGGCCACCCCTATGCGAAATGCCAGCAGCGCAAGAAAGCCCGCAGCGAGACCGCATAGAGCGGTCATTAGCGACCACAGCACAATACACACGGCGATGATTTTGACCCGGTTACCGCGGTCAGCCCACAGCGCAATAGGCAATCCCATCAACGCATAAAAAATGGCAAACGGCGGGCCATACAAAAGCCCCCATTGCGCATCGGTCAAACCAAAGGAGTCTATAATTGGCTGCGCGACCACAGCAATAAGCGTTCGATCGATAAAATTGAGCGTGTAAACCAGCATCAACAATAACAACACATAGTTGCGATACCCGGGTGTGCCATAACCGGTCAGGTGACCATCGGGCGATGGTTCTGGTGAAGTCCTCATTGTCGGTTTGCCTTATAGTGTCGGGGTGCTCATCGGCGCCATTGTCGAGGAGTCAATCTTTTGTCGCCAGCAGTGTAACGTGGGTAGCGCCCACATCTCAAACCGACCGACCAGTAAAGACGCCGTGACAACCTGACGCGGTCGTCATCGCGCAAACACTGAGCGATTGATCACACCGATACCCCTGGCACTCGCATTGCCGCCAAAAACATCGCGCACAACGCTCTGTCGCTCTCCTGCCAGCGGTGATCCACGCGGTGTAAAACTCGAACAAACAATCGGCATAAAGCGTTTGTCGCTCGATCATGAGCGCTCAATGACGCATCCGCCCGCGCGTCACCCGATCCACTTTTGAGGACTGTCCGGCGAATTAAAATACCGCTTTTGTCGCCTTAAACGCTTGCGATCCGCGCATCGAACGCCTAGGCTTAAAAAATCCTAATGTCGGGTACGAGTGCAGTGAGCGTAAGACAATCAAAGGAGGGCTATCTAACAGGAGGTTATCAACCATGCGGTTAGCGCAAAAATGTGTGATTATCGCAACCTTGATGTTGATTGGCGGGTTGTTTTTTTATCCCAAAATGATCGCGCTCAAGTCCGTCGCACAACTTTTCGACTCCCGTTACATCGTTGAAAATTTTCGCTCAACTAAGACTCTGTGGCCAAGCACACGCTTAACCGCATCGCCCACACCCCGACCCTACCCAGAGCGAATATCGAACGCCCTGCCCGAGCACTTTAACCACGTTGGAAAAACCTATAGCACCGCACGATTCCTCGACGATTCTTGGACCACCGGTCTGTTGGTGATACAACACGACGCGCTCATTTACGAGAGCTATTACTTGGGCAATAGCGTTTCGACGCAACTTATCTCGTGGTCGGTGGCCAAGTCTTTTATCTCGGCACTGATCGGCATTGCCGTCGACGAGGGTCAGATTGCCAGCATCGAGGAGACTGTGGATCTTTATGTGCCCGAGTTGATCGGATCGGGTTATCAGGGTGTGCGCATTAAAGATGTTCTGCAGATGTCGTCGGGTATCGGCTTTGACGAGGACTACGCTGATTTTAACAGCGACATCAACCGCTGGGGGCGCGATTTTGCGCTGGGTAACTCGCAAGACGCCTTTGCCGCAAGCCTGTCACGCAGCGTCGCACCAGGTACCCTGAATCACTATGTCAGTATCGACACCCACGTGCTCGGTATGGTGCTCGCCCGAGCGACCGGGCGCACGATCACCGACTATATGCAAACCAAGCTCTACCAACCGATGGGTATGGAGCAGGATGGTTATTGGATCATCGATGGACACGATGTCGAGATGGCGCTAGGCGGCTTAAATCTAACCCTGAGAGACTTTGCCAAGCTCGGCTCGCTCTACCTAAACAACGGTCGGTCGGGAGGTCGGCAAATCGTTCCCACAGCATGGGTCGATGCATCGCTTACACCCGACGCGCCGCATCTGATGCCCGGCGATAATTTTGGCTACGGCTATCAATGGTGGATACCGGCGGGTCAACAGGGCGAGTTTATGGCTCAAGGCGTGTATAACCAATACATTTACGTCAACCGAGCGACGCGAACCGTGATCGTCAAATTTTCGGCCAATCCCCGCTACAACGATCCCGACCATGCGCCCGCCAGTGATCGGGCGCACCTCGCGCTATTTCGAGCCATCGCCGCAAACAACAACCCGACATTTAACCCGATTGATAAATAATGCGGGCTGCCCCAGTAGCTATTTTCAAGCCGCATAGGCCAATCGGCCAATCATCACCGAGGAGCGTTTAACTGGCAAGTGCGGTCCAATACCTGCCGCTCAGTAAGACATTTTTAATCAGGTGACTATTACATATCGGACACATAGAACACCCATTGGTAACGGCAGGCAAGAGCGCCGCCACCAGATGAAAAATCGTATAATGCTGATCGGACCTCGGCTGATCGTTGGCGCTAATGAGCGTTGATAAAAAGCTCGGCGTAG
>DDJS01000116.1:12816-13060 GCA_002339165.1 Cellvibrionales bacterium UBA2618
CGTAGAAAGGCAACAATCCCCTCGCTGCATGGCCAATAACAGCATACTTGGCGAAAGCTAGCGAGTCCGAGTAAGACTTATGTGAGGTAAAAACATCGCCCAAAAAAGCGCAGCCCTGCCTTGCGTAGCAATGCCGAATTAACCGAAATTAAAACTATGTTATTATGCATAATAAAATATTTTAAAATCATAAATGAATTTAGGTTAAGATTAGGTGTAGCCTCATCGTAGCTCACTCCCCAAA
>DDJS01000116.1:13400-17446 GCA_002339165.1 Cellvibrionales bacterium UBA2618
GGCCAGAAAAACAACAGTCGAGACTTGCATAGCGCATAAATAGTTAGAATTTACAGAGGGCGAAATGGACTTATCTCAAGCCATACCATTGTCGAGCGCAGACCGAATGCCTACATCTGGCCACTCTGCGGCCCAACTAGCGACAACAGTCACTTCTCACAAGAACGTTCTCACGCCAATCAAATTACTTAAATCAATGGGCATAAAGCGTCCGCATAGCCGAACAGCTAACAACGGCTCAGATGCAAAAATCTCACGGCAACGGCAAGGCACACGAACAAGGCTCAACGTTGCGTCGCGTTTTTTTGCCGGTTGGAAAACTACCAAAAATCTGCACATTTTTAAATCTCAAGACGTGTCTAACAGTTTTTGGAGATTAATGTATGCAACATCACACACCAGTGTATGTCATGGACAATGGAGACGATCATCTTTTTGATCATGCTAATGTTCAGCTTTTTAGACTCAAAACAGTTGATTTTGATTGCGCGCAGTCGACGCAAAACGACCTCGCTGAGTCGTGCATTTTGGCAGACATTTTTCCGCCCGACATGTTTGGTCCAGAGCGGCAAAAGACATTGCAACATTGTGGCCATGATCTTCCCAGCGTATTTTTTTGGCCACGCAATGCCCTCGTTCAATCTATTCAGGCTATGCGCGAGGGCGCTGCCAATGTTTTGGAGCAACACTGCTCAAAGGCTGCGCTATTAGACAGCGTGGTCGAAGCGCTGCAGCAGCACCCGCGCACCTGTCAGCACCACGCTGAAGAAAAGCAGTACCAACGTAAATACCACAGATTAACGCCGCAAGAGCGCCGTGTATCTAGCCTGATCATAGGCGCAGAGGGCCACCCTTTGGGCAGCCGTGAAATATCGGAGCAGTTATTTATCAGCAAGCGAACCGCAGAGCACCACATCGCCGCTGTTAAAGAGACAATGCAAGTGCCCTCCACCCTCGCGCTTATTGATATGGCACGCCGTTATGAAAGCTAACCTAAAAAGACCTCGCGCACTTTTAAACAACAGGATTCCGACTCGTGCGTCCTGACAAAGCACCCATCTATCAACGGCCATTAAACGCATGTCTAGTTTAATTGGCAGCCAACTGCGGATGGCAAAGAACCTGAAAAAAACAGGTAACCTGCTAGCCGCACATAGCATCTATAAAAACATTTTATTGCACTTTCCCAAAAACCGGCTAGCCTTAATGTTTGATCAGCAATTAACCCAAATACGCCCACAAAAGAGCGCATTGCCGAACAGCCAAGAGCTCACTCTGACGGCACTTTTAAACGCCGGCGAGAATAAATCGTTGCTCGCAACAGCCCTGCCGCTGGCCAAACTATTCCCCAATGACAACTTTTTACTGATCATCATTGCCAGGGCTCTAGCAGGGTCAAAAGATGTCGGGTCCAAGGTTGGACGCAGCGCACCGGAACCCAATTATGCAGGAGCGTACAACATCATCGGCGATGCATTACGCCAAAACGGTAGTTTTGATGACGCGGTCATCAGCTACCAAAAAGCCCTGACGATAAAACCAAAGGTGGCAGAGGTCTACTTTAATATGGGCTGTGCTTTTCAGAAAAAGGACGCGTTTAACCAGGCGTTAGCCTGCTACAGACAGGCCATCGGCATCAAATCCGACTATGCAAAAGCACACAACAATATTGGCACGGTACTCCATCGTATGGGCGCTTTCGGCGATGCGTTGGTCAGCTATAACAAGGCGCTGTCCGCCAATCCAGAGTACGCCGAGGCCCACTACAATATCGGTAACATTCATACCGCACTGGGGGAATCGGCAGCAGCCATCGAACATTATACGCAAGCCGCCCGAATTGACCCTGACGATGCCGACATCAAACATACACTTGATGCGATTACCGGGGTGCAAACAGCGGCCCCGCCAATAAGTTATGTCGAATCATTGTTCGATGAGTACGCGGTCAATTTTGATCAGTCTCTGCAGGTAGACCTGCATTATGAAATGCCAATTATTCTAAAAAATACCATGCTCGAAGTGCAAAAAAACGCCTCGTTTGGAGCGGTATTGGACATGGGGTGTGGCACCGGATTAACTGGCACTGCTCTGCGAGATTTCTGCGACTCTATCGTAGGTGTGGATATATCTAAGGGAATGCTAGAGCAGGCAAAAAAGAAACAGGTATACGACAATTTAACCCACGCCAACATTGCACAATACCTTGATACTACGCCCTTGGACTTTGATTACTTTGTTGCCAACGATGTATTTAACTATATGGGGGATTTAAAAAATGTATTCAGGCTTATCGCCAGCCGAAGTCGTCGCAAAACCAAAATAGGCTTTTCTACCGAGCATCAATCTGAAGAGGGTTTTTACCTGCAGATGTCAGGTCGCTATTCTCATTCAAAAGCCTATATTCAGAGCCTATGCGATGAGTATGGCTATACGATGATTCATTTTTCTGTGGTTAATTTGCGCCGTGAGAATGGCAAATTCTTAACCGGCGCTTTGTATATCGTCGAGTGGTGTAAATAGTTGCACGCATGGTTGGCTGCGGCCTAGGCGACTTTCCGGCGCGTGGCTGATACCCTCAGCAGTTCTGCGGATGAAATCAAAAACTCCGAACCCACGCTTAAAAAACCACCTAAGTATTGACGGTTGTTGATATCGATACGCGTTCCAATAAACCCACGGCTTGTGTTAGATGCAGGCATCATAGCTCCCAAAAAACTATTGTTTAAGATGCTCAAGGCGAGGTACCGCAAGAGTAATAGCTCCGAATGCATCAGACGCGATGGCCGGCGCTGTTGAAGAGGCTAATTATCATAATCCAGCGCAAGTAATAGCGCTTCCCGTTCATAAATTCGGATCTTAGGCGGCCCCTAGCGGCGCCTTGATTGGAGGT
This sequence comes from Cellvibrionales bacterium UBA2618, assembly GCA_002339165.1. Taxonomy (GTDB): domain Bacteria; phylum Pseudomonadota; class Gammaproteobacteria; order Pseudomonadales; family Porticoccaceae; genus TMED48. The sequence continues at coordinate 16,294 of DDJS01000116.1, forward strand.
GGTTTACCTTTGAGTGGCTAACGCGAAAGCCATCGAGGATAATCGATACCAGACACCAAACGCAGAAAAAAGGCCATTGCCGCCACATTTCTTGTCTTGTTTCCCGCCAGCTTCGCTTTGTCCACATATGGCATGAACCTTGCTGAAGCAAGCCATTGTTCCATTGCGCCTATAGCCAAGCAAATAATAGCTGGGCCCTACAAAAGCAAGCGGGGAAATGAGTGATAACGAGCCAAATTGTGGCCCTGCCGCGTTCCCCCGAAGGAGTTTTTGGATCTTGATCTACTTGGCATCCGGCGGCTGTCCTCACCAGTGTCATGATTGAAAATGGCTCAAAACAGCAACAATCAGCGCTACCGGATTGGCGGTAAGTTCTTGAGCTGCCAATCCTAGCATTTAGACAGCCAGTAAAATTGACCCGCAATATTGACAACTTTTTGACGACTATTACCAAGAGAATATTGAATATGATAAACGAAGCTAAGCGCAAAGCGACAGCGTTCTTAAAACTAAAAATAAGCGTCTGGCAGCTTTTGGACTTGGGTCTTATTTATTGTGTATTTGAAACGCTCGGGCTTGTTGTAGATAGACATATACATGGTCGTGATGTAAGCGCAGAGATTAAAGCTGTTAATAATTTCGCTACTACCGTTACAGGTTTGGTGGTCTTCGCGCTACTATTTTTCTTTGTAGACCCAAAGGTATCGAGTTCTAAAAGCTAAACTTTAACGAGATTGAAGTTGATTAATCGGTAATGTTAGTCAAATAGCTTAAAACAAAACGCTGGAGTGCATTTGATTTTTTATGGGAAAAGTTCACTCCCAATTTAAATAATCATAGATTGCATAATCTGCAATAAATCCACAAGTACCCTACATGCAACATTTCAAGCCCTTGTATCGCTCATCAGAACGCCAAGGTGTTTGAATAAACACCTTGCTCCACCGCATAGGTTATAAGGTCTTCAATTCAATATTCATGGTCTATACTTTTAATAGATTTTGTACGCTGAGTACTGGGCCGTCATGGGAGCGCCATTATGCAAACCCCAACCACGCTAAGTAAGACCCTGCTAATACTCTCGACGAGTGCGCTGTTGGGTATTGCTGCGTGCAGTGCGTTAAATACCGCGGGGGCCGACCATCGATTCGAC
>DDJS01000116.1:17823-19345 GCA_002339165.1 Cellvibrionales bacterium UBA2618
CGTGGTGATCCGCGCCTTTACAGCGCGCCATCGCGCAAGCAGTTGGACGCAGCTGCGAGCAGTTTGCAATTCGCACCCGCTGTTAGCATCGCCCTCGATCAGGGGAAATATGGCGGTGCGCTTGAATTTAAAAACAATCTGGTGCCGGTGGTGTTTTATAAAGCCGTCGACAATGTCAATTTCAAACCGCAAAACTGGAGCGGTACCATCGCTTTTTGGCTAAAGATAGACCCAGACCAAGACCTCAGTAAAAACTACGTTGACCCCATACAGATCACCGAAACCAGCCACAGAAACGCGGCGATCTGGACAGATTTTACCCCCACCAATGACAAGCGGATGTTTCGACTCGGTGTCGCCGGCGACGAGGCATCTTGGACAAGCAGCGACAAAGACATTGCCACCAAGGGCTTTTATCACCGAGTGAGGGGTATCTTAGACCCGCCTTTTAGCGGCGATCGCTGGACCCACGTGGCCATTACCCACGACCAATTGGGCAGTGGCAATGCCAGCGCCAACCTCTACCTCGATGGCCAACGGGTCATCACCCACCAGCCGATAAAAGACCCATTTACCTGGCACCACAACAACGCCAATATTTACTTGGGTTTAAGATATTCGGGCTTTATCGATGAGCTATTAATTTTTGATCGGCCATTCACTGCGGCTGAAATAACCCAGTTACAAAATGTACCAAGACCCGCAATCGTCGCGCCCTAGCGCCAGACCAACCACCGGGGGAATACGCGCAATTCAGACCAAGGCAAAGCCATGCGCCAAGCGCAGACCGGCAGAAATCACCCTATCTGCAAAGCCTATGGCCACTAATCCTTCGCCCCTGTTCCTTAATCCCTAATTCTTAGCCCTAATCTTTTTGCCGTCGAGCACCTGAGGGAGTCGCGGCAATAGCCATCCATTAATCCACCGGTTTGCCGCGCAGCGATTTAATTTTGCCGCGCCGTGTTTTACTGTCCATGCGCTTTTTTTGCGAATTCTTCGACGGCTTGGTCGGCCGTCGTTTTTTTCGCTCCACGGTCACACCCGCAATCAGTTCGCTGAGCCGTTGCAACGCGCTGCTGCGGTTTTTCTCTTGGGTGCGAAACTGCTGCGCTTTAATAATCACGATACCGTCTTTGTTGATGCGCTGATCGCTCAGAGCGAGCAAACGTTGCTTGTACACATCGGCCAGCGACGAGGCGTTAACATCAAAGCGTAAATGAATGGCCGACGACACCTTGTTAACGTTTTGCCCGCCCGCACCCTGCGCGCGAATCGCCGAGAACTCAATCTCGTCTTCGGCAATGCTGCAGTGCGGGTTGATAGTGATCATAACAATAGGTTCGTGGCATGAATTCAACGCCAATTATAGCAAACCCTCCACGCTGTCGGGTCAAACCGCCCGAGCTAATGGATGGATTGGCAACCCAAAGCGTGAACCAAAAAACAAGACACATTTCAAAAGATGATAACCTGAGTAACATGAAATAGAGCTTTTAGAGTTTAAGATCGATCGAATCTCAGC
>DDJS01000062.1:0-541 GCA_002339165.1 Cellvibrionales bacterium UBA2618
ATTTGCGAAAATTTCAATAGTGTTTTGCGACAGTGAAAAGGTCAATTTTTAAAAGATACGATGTGCCCATTTTAGGGACGATTTTGGATGGCATTTTGAATGGCTATAGGGGAGCGGTTTTGGCACCAGTGCCGACCCTCATTATTGCTAAAATATCGCGCATTATGTGGTATTAGATATTGATATGATTGAAATTTTTATAGTATCTATAAAAGTTTGATCAAGCTAAATGACCATCCAGTGTCTATCACCATTGCGAAGCCTTGCCCTTAGCCATAGTCTCTCGCACGAGGCGGTGATGCAGATTGTAGGTTGGCAGCGTCAGTCGTGGGTGACGTATTTTATGTCCGAGCAATACTCCATTAGAGCAACATTATTGCTCCGATGACCCAGCCTAGCTTGATACTTAGAGGGTTGTTTTAAGGTCATCGAACGCCGAAAATCGATTTTTTAGTACTCACCTTCAGATTGCAACGGTGGCGTTCACTGAGAAACGTTTTTCTTAATGCAGTACTCTTAACCCAGTATTCTTAATGCAGTA
>DDJS01000062.1:871-1481 GCA_002339165.1 Cellvibrionales bacterium UBA2618
TGGCGATGTTGTTAACTTTTGCGCTCGCTTAAATGTTTCTTGACACCAGAGCCCTTGATTGGCGTTTGTCTGAGCTGAAATAGGTCGCCCACTATCGTCGGTTTTTTTGGAGCATACGCGAATGAAGACACTGTATTTGTTGCGCCACGCTGAAGCAGTTTGGAACAATGCCCATACCATTGACTTTGATCGATCGCTGAGCGCGCGAGGCCTTGCCAATGCGGCCTCTTTGAATACCTTTTTAATTGGCCTTGGGGTGCGTTTTGATAAAGTACTCTGCAGCGCTTCCGAGCGTACCAGGCAAACCCAGGAGTCGGTGTTGCAAGACGTTAAAATAGGCGCGCCGACGGAGTTTTTGGACAGCCTCTACTACGCCTCCGATGAGGTGGTTGTCGACCGAATCAAAGACCAATCGAACGGGCTCAGCACGCTGCTTATCATCGGTCATAATCCTGCGATGCATCACGCCTTTGAGCAGCTTTCTGGAACTGAGATTGCCGGCTATCCGACCTGCACATTGAGCGCCTTAACGGTCGTTGGAGATTGGCGTAATATCCAATGCCAAGCCAGTAATGTTGAGTATTTTTTATCGCCCAAGTGACTGTCCGTA
>DDJS01000062.1:1892-5661 GCA_002339165.1 Cellvibrionales bacterium UBA2618
TTTTTACCGCAGCATGGCCCGCAAGATTGTCGTTGAAAAGCGCGCAGGCAGGATAACGACCATTTCTTGAATTAAATGTAAGAATGCAGTACGCTCGACGGAAATAGGGTCGCGCTTACGCGCGGCAAAAAAATAAAAATAGTCGTTCAAAACTTCCCTGACTACATAATGATAAAAAGCGGTCAAGGGACAGTGGGCGAGGGGTTGGCAATGAAAAATTCGACGTTACTCATTCTATCGATGATTCTGCTGTTTGTATGGCAGCAAAATAAATTCGAACCGCAACACCCGCAGGTTGCGACAGATTCGGATGGGATTGAAAAAACCGTCGGAACCCAGGCGATAATGGACCAATGGGCCGCTCGATTGGCTTTGCCGGGTAAGCAGCACTATGACCGGGCCTGCGCTTCTTGCCACGAGGGAGCGGTCAAAAAAGCGCCGCACCGAGAGATGCTCTATCTACAAACCCCAGAGGCAATTTATTCTTCAATAACACAGGGCATTATGATGGCCCAGGCTGCTAGTCTGAGCGATCAAGAGCGCCGTGAAGTGGCCGAATTTTTGGGTGGACAGCCGATGGGTAGCGCAATTATGGCGCAGATTCCCCATTGTGAAAAGTCACTCAAATTTACTAGCGACGATGCGCCTGCACACATCAATTGGGGTGCTGAAGGTAATCAGCGCAATTGGTCGACGTGGCAATCTGGCGTAACCGAGGATGGCATCAATCGCTTACAACCTTTGTGGGCAATGGAAATGCCGGGTGCTAACCGCTTGCGGTCGCAGCCTACGTTTGCCGCAGGTCTTCTGTATGTAGGCAGTCACAGTGGCGGGGTGTACGCGCTCGATCAGCATAGCGGTTGCCAGGTTTGGCACTTCCAAACCGTTGGCGAGGTTCGTACGGGTATCTCTATCGATCCCTGGGAGAGTGGTGACAACCAGGTGTCACCGAAAATATATTTCGGTGACACCATTGGCAATGTCTATGCCGTGGATGCGAAATCTGGCGCCCTGATCTGGCGAGATCGCGCCGACAGTCATCCCAGCGCAACAATCACTGGTGCGCCAGCGCTGCACGCTGGGACATTGTATGTGCCAGTGTCGTCGCTCGAGGTCTCGCTCGCGGTGAATCCCGAATATGAGTGCTGCACCGGCCGTGGATCGGTGGTTGCCTATGATGTAGCCAATGGACAGCGGTTGTGGAAAACCTTCACCGTGCCCAATCCACCGACATTGCAGTCGGTGAACGCGGCGGGGACTGATATGTATGGGCCATCGGGCTCAACTGTCTGGAATAGCCCGACTATCGACGCCGCGCGCAATCAACTTTACGTCGGCACTGGCGAAAACATGTCATCGCCGGCAGATCACACGTCGGACGCGATCTTTGCAATGGACCTGGGCACCGGCGAGGTCAATTGGATCTACCAAGCGCTGGCAGGTGATGCTTGGAACACTGCCTGCGACACGCGCACCCCGCAGAGTTGTCCAGAGGAAGACGGCCCAGATTTTGACTTTGGCGCGGGAACCCTTTTGACCACTGCTAACAGCGGCCGTCAACTGGTTGTTGGCGGTCAAAAGTCGGGCGATGTGCACGCACTCGACCCGCAAACGGGCGAGTTGGTATGGAGTACGCGGGTTGGCAGAGGCGGTATCCAAGGCGGCGTGCACTTCGGCATGGCGGCGAACAATGGAAAGATCTTTGTACCGATCAGCGATGGCCCCGATGGGCGCGAATACGATATGCCTGCTCGTCCTGGCTTGCATGCGCTAGACGCAGATACTGGCGAGATTCTTTGGTATTCTCCGGCACCGGACGTGTGCTCGGGTAGGGATTTTTGCGACCCCGGAATTGGTCAGGCGATCTCTGTGATTAGCGGCAAGATTTTTGCGGGAGGAATGGACGGCGTGCTGCGCGTACACGATGAAAATTCTGGTGAGGTTCTGTACAGCATTGATACCACGCAGCCCGTCGCATCGATTTCCGGGCAGATGGCCACCGGTGGATCTTTCGGCGGTGGCTCCGGAGCGACGGCAAAAAATGGTCTGGTGGCGATCAGTTCGGGTTACGGTATTTATAATCATATGCCGGGCAACATGCTGCTGATTATGTCGGTGCAATAGGTCATTTTGCAGAGATCGAAAGCGCTCTATCAGCGCGATCAACGATGGGTTTGCGCGTTTCGGCGCGCTCTAATTAAACACAAGCGAACAATCACCGTATGACCTCCGAACGAGATAAACGCAGCTACCCAAAAAAAGTCCACGCCTACACCACGGTGGCGTTGCTAACGCTGGCCAACGTGGTGGCCTTTGTCGACCGCCAAATTCCGGCGATGTTGGTCGGACCTATCAAAGAGGATTTTAATCTCTCAGATTCACAAATGGCGCTGTTACTCGGTGCCGCTTTTTCGGTGAGCTATGCTCTCATGGCGCTACCGATTGGCTATGCGGTTGATAGACTCCGTAGAAAAGATGTGTTGGGCAGCGCGTTGCTAGTGTGGTCGTGCATGACCATGTCTGCTTTGTTCGCCAACTCCTACGCAAAATTATTTGGCGTGCGCATGGGCGTCGCCGCTGGCGATGCGGCATTCGCGCCCAGCAGTGTTTCGTTAGTGGGTGATTCGTTTGCCGAGGCCGAGCGCGGCAGGGCATTGGGCATCACCACCGCAGGGATCTACATAGGGGTGGGGATCAGTTTTTGGGGCGGTGGTGCGCTGATTGATTACCTCACCGCAATAGGTGGTCTGACGATCCCGATTGTCGGTTTTGTCAAACCCTGGCAAGCGGTTTTTTTGATGTCAGGAATCCCCGGACTACTGCTTGCCCTAGCGGTGTTTTTAATGCCCGAACCGCCGCGTGCAATTGCCATTGCATCGGGGCACAACAACGCAGGCGAGAGCGATTTACGATCACATTTAAGCGCGCACCGAGTGACCTTGGGGTTGATGTTTGGCGGACTGATTTTCATGGCGTTGATATTTTACTCGTTTGCCGCCTGGGCACCCTCTATGATGGTTCGCACCTTCGGATTAAGCATTGCCGAGGTTGGAAAAAGTTTGGGGGCGATTACTATTATCAGCTCGATAGCCGGCACCATAGTCGCCGGGATGTCGGTAGACTGGTTGAGTAAAAAGGGCTATCGGGATGCGCCCATAAGGGTGGCCATGTGTGCCAGTTTGTTGGCTCTGCCGGCGATCGTGTCGGCGCCTTTGATGGAGTCGCTGACGCTGTGTTGGTTGCTCCTGGGCGTTTACCTGATGTTTATTAGCGGCTGGGCTACGCTGGGTCTGCTCGCTGTTAGCGGTGTATCCAGCGATGGGTTTAAAGGGCGAATGACCTCGATATTTACCTTGGTGATGATGATTGGCAGTGCCACTATGGGGCCGCAATTAACCGCCTTTTTTACCGATTTTGTATTCGTCGACGAAAGTAAACTCAATTGGTCAATCGCCTTGACCGGGGGTTTAACGCTGCCCATCGCAGCGCTATTTTTTCGTGCCTGTATGCCTCACTACGCCGATTCTGTTGAGCGACTCCGGCAATAAGCACCGGTTTACTGGTGCGCAACGCTGGTGTTGCCAGCGATGCGCACAAAGTAGCCGCGACGATGCCCACCGATCGCGTTTAGTTTTGACTGATTACGTCGTCGCTGGCTGCGGGTTCAGCACGGCCGATAAAAGATTGGATTGCCATGACTGGCGATGTATGCGGCTGTTTAATCGCGTCGGCGCATGAGTGGCAACCCGAGCGAACGGATAAATATGCA
>DDJS01000062.1:6060-18348 GCA_002339165.1 Cellvibrionales bacterium UBA2618
CGAAATGGCTCAAGGCTGTACTCGCGGTTAAAGGCTTAAAAAGAGCACTACGAACACCATGAATACTATTAATAAATCGTCAGAAGATCGCAATTATCCGACAAGAACTCAGGCGTACACTGCTGTTGCTGTGTTGACGATTGCCAACGTAGTGGCCTTTGTCGATCGCCAGATTCCGGCAATGTTAGTGGGCCCGATCAAGCAAGACTTTAATCTGTCAGATTCAGAGGTGGCGCTGCTCATCGGCGCTGCTTTTTCGGTATTTTATGCAATTATGGCCCTGCCGATTGGCTACGCAGTCGATCGATTGCGCCGCAATCAAGTGTTGGGTACGGGTATTTTTATCTGGTCGTTTATGACCATGTCAGCGGTGTTTGCAACATCCTACGCCAAGTTGTTTGGTGCGCGCATGGGTGTCGCCGCTGGAGAGGCGACGATTGCGCCGACTAGCGTATCGCTGGTGAGTGATTCTTTTCCGGAGAATCAACGTGGTAGGGCGATGGGTGTTATTACTGCAGGGGTCTATGTGGGTGTCGGAATCAGCCTCTGGGGCGGCGGTTATCTGATCGATTATCTAACCCGTATCGGCGGCCTAAATATCCCGTATATCGGCCCCATTAAGCCGTGGCAAGCGGTATTTTTGATCGCCGGATTGCCCGGTTTATTGCTCTCGGCACTGGTCTTTTTACTGCCTGAACCGGCGCGTCCATCGGCGCTTGTAGCATCGGCTAACAAGACCTTTGGCAAAGACCTCTGGTTGCACCTTGTTGCGCATCGAACGACCTTGGTGCCGATGTTTTCTGGGCTGATTTTTATGGCGATTATTTTTTATTCATTTTCGGCTTGGGCGCCAACGATGATGGTGCGAACCTACGCAATTAGCTTGGCCGAGGCAGGTAAGATGCTCGGTATTCTGACTATCGTCTGTTCGATTACCGGTACTATAATAGCCGGTATTGCCGTTGATCGTTTGAGTGCTCTCGGCTATCGGGATGCGCCCGTTAGGGCGGCCATGTTTGTCTGCTTACTGGCGATGCCGCCGATTGTTATGGCGCCCCTAATGGAGTCGCTGACGCTTGCCTGGGTTCTGTTGGGCTTTTATTTACTCTTTATCAGTGCTTACGCAACGCTCGGACTGTTGGCGGTGAGTGGGGTTGCCAGCGCCCTCGTCAAAGGCCAAATGACGGCGGTCTTTGCGTTGTTAATGATGATTTTCAGCTCTACTTTGGGCCCCCAGTTAACCGCCTTTTTTACTGATTTTGTGTTTGCCGATGAAGGCAAACTTAACTGGTCACTGTCACTAACCGGTGCATTGGCGCTGCCGGTTGCAGCGATATTTTTTCGTTTTAGTATGCCGCACTATGCGCGGTCGGTAGAGTGCATCGATAGTTGAATTTGGTGGTTTTTACCGTCGTTATGGCTGTCATTCTGGTGGTGCTATCGCCTAAGAGTGCTATCACCGCTGAAAAAAAACCGCCATAGATGAAAACGCTTGTCGTTGTAATTGTCGCTAGGGGTAATGCTTGCCGCGCTTTGAGCCTGACCGTTCAGCAGCATTAGATCGCTGTCTCGGCAGATAGAGACGTTAGCTGCACAGTTTGGGTGCCATGCATGAGTACCGGTTGCAACTCGCGCGAACAGGTACAAAAAAGCCCCCAGAAGTTATTCTTGCTGGGGGCTTTGTTAAACGCCAACCTAGATTAAAACGCGTAGGAGACGCTCGCGGTAACCAGCCTTGGGTGACCGAGGGTGCCGATCGCGATGCGGGCGGGTTCGCCGTCCCCAGTCAAACCGGCAAAACTAAAGTTATCGAACGGTTCTAGGTCGGTGTAGTACTCTTCGTCGGTTAAATTATCGATATTCACCATCAGTTCCCAGCGGTCGTTTTGTACGCCAATCTGAAGGTTGACGACGTTAAAACTGTCGTTGGTTAGAACATCCCAGGGTGCACCGCCATCTTGCTCACCCCTATGGCTCATTTGCATGTCTGCGATCAGATCAAAGCCATTAGCCATTGGGCGAGCGTAATTGAAACCGATATTCCAGCTCTCGGTGACCACGTTGGAGGTGTCCTTGCCGCTGAGGTCGACCATGTCGCCACCAACTTCAACCGCCACACCATTGTCCCAGTCGGCGTTAATTAACCCCAGAGACGCGCTAATGAGGAGGCTTTCTGTGGCCTGAAGGTTGGCCGATAGCTCGATTCCAGATTGCGTTGAATCACCTACGTTAGTGATACCGTCGATCAACGTGCCGCTACCGTCTGGATTTTTTGCCTTGTATTCGTAACGTCTATTTTCATATTCGCTCAAGAATACCGCGGCGGTTGCGGATCCGCGCCCATCCATGAAGGTACTCTTCCAACCGAGTTCATATTGGATAAGTTCCTCGGGTGCGATGGCCAATAGGGTTTTTTCGCCATTTGGCCCGAACACCGGTGGCACGCCGTCGGCAATACCGTTCCATGCGCCGGGCTCATAGCCTTGGCCGATGGAGAAGTATCCAATACCACCATTGCTAAGATTTTTGGTGATCGATAAATGGCCGAGGATTTCGGTGTCTGATCTAGATGCCGAGTGACCGATATCGACGGCTGATTCCTCCGCTTCCCAACGGTCGACGCGCACCCCGACACCCAATTCCCAGTCGCCCATGCTATAGGTGACATTACCAAACGCGGCCAGTTTGCTGTCCTCTTCGTCGCGGGTTTCAAATGGTACGGCAAAGTGGGTGAATTCTTCGGCCCCCAGCAATATCCAACCTAAATCGAGGGTTGAACGCATGCTGGCCTCGACATTTTCCATGTACAAACCGGTCATCCACTGCAACTCGCTGTCGGATGTCGAGGTCAGACGCAACTCTTGGGTAAAGACTTCGAAGGTTTCTGGACGGTCGGTATAGATAACCCATAATTGGGTGCCATCGACATCGGTTTTACGCTGGCTGTCGGTGTCGGCATAAGAGGTAATAGAGGTGACGTCGAAGCCGTCGAGTTCCCAGTTCATCTCGAGAGACGCGCCGACTGTTTCACGTTTGTGTATCGGCAGATTATTGGTGTCCAATACCTTAGAATACTGCATGCCGGTCGGCACATTGCCGGTGTTGGAGTTGGCGGCGCCGTCGATGAGTTCTCGCGACCAGTTGTTGGCGGGGCCGTCGTAATCGCTAAATCGTGCGGTGGCGTAGACCGAAAACGTATCGCTTAATTGACCGGCGACGGACAGGCGAATAGCATTTTCTTCGTACTTAGTGACATCCGCAGGGTTGTTTGACACCAGTCCGAACACGGGTGATGGCGAATTAGGGTTGTTCATAAAGCCATCGTCGGTTTTCGAATAAGCATACACGCGCATCGCCCAGTCATTGCTCAATGGCACGTTGAGGCTCACTTCACCATCGGCGATGCCCTGCTCGCCAGCAAGTAATTTAACGCGTCCCTCAAAGCTTTCGGTCGATGGTCTACGGGTGACATATTTGATCGCTCCACCGATGTTACTGCCGCCGTACATGGTTCCTTGGGGGCCCTTGAGGACCTCGATGCGCTCTATGTCGCCAAAGCGCGATGAGGCATCGCCCTTGTATATTTGCACACCATCAACGTGGAATCCGACGCCCTGGGTAAGACCGAATGCACCCACTCCCCTGATCGATACGTTTGGATAGCTGTCGGTACGCATTGACAGATTAACGTTCGGCACCGCCAAACCTATTTTGTTCAAGCCCTTAATGTTTTGACGATCCGCCAACTCACCAGAGATGGCCATCATTGATTCGGGTATTTCTAGCATACTTTCTGAGCGCTTACGCGCCGTAACAACGACTTCATCGATCTGCAAACTATTCTCGGCGATCGCTACATTTACCCAACCCAAGCTGAGTAAAAAACAGCATGAAGATATAGTCGCAGCGAGCTTTATGTGGTGAGTACTTTTCATGTTATGCCCCTATTTTATGGAGGCAGCTAAATTACACTTACTGCCTTGTTATACTCCAATGCTATCCGGCGCAATCAAATAGTGGTAGTAAGCCTCTACTACACTTTGCGGAAATATGTGTAAGTCCACGGGGCGATAGTTGTCGGCACAGGGGATCTGTAATTAAAGGCGTGCAATAAAAGGTGCAAAATGAAGGATGTGCAATAGCGCTAAGGCAATCGCCGACAAATACCAATCCTTTAGCGCGGCGCGCTTGTGTACGGCCATCCTCAATCAGTTTAAAGACACAGTACAGACAGCATGCAGACGCTTTGTAGTAAGTCTATGTCTTAAAATTCGAGGGTTGGGCGCGTTACTAACCGCGAGCCAATGCCGGAGCGCGTAATCGACGTATTCTCTGCCGATGGGTCGCGCCCCTCGCTAGTCGTTTTGTAGCTTTTCTGGGTAATAAACCCTGTTAAATCGATCAACCACCGGCCTGTAGGAGGCGCTCCTGAGGTAATTGACTGGCGGCATTATGGTTCAAGTAATTTATACAGGCAACGCGCAAAACCGAGCTTAAATTTGTCACCTCACCATTTTGGATCAGCGCTTCGCGGTACAATTCGGAGACAAATTTTGACAGCTTTAGATTCTGTTCTTCGGCAATGTGGCCGAGCAGTTCCCAGAATATACCCTCCAGACAAACGCTCGTAACATGCCCATCGATGCGCATTGAACGTGATTTTCTTTCAAACCTAATGGGGTCACCGCTTAAAAATATTTCGCACATATAACGCATCCTCGTTATTTGACTCTGCAGACGTTCGCTTGTGGTACGCCGCAGATTGCCCTCATTCTAATCAATTTCGTTAATGAGCGTAAACCCCTTTAAATAGTAGGTCAATCGTTATGCAAAGACGATTTTGACTGAACGTGGGGTCGCTTGGTCGACTGCGTGCGGTGTTGTCTGTCTTTCGACTGGGGTGGATCAGTCGATCGGCATCGGCATCGTCAGGCCAGCGTGTCCTTAAACAGCGATAAAGGTACGGGCGTGTTTGTGCAAAGTAAAATTTGCCGGGTAAGCGCGTTGAAGTGCGCGGAGTATTTATGCTAGCGTGTAAACCACTTATTTTTGGATGATCACATGATTAAGCACATTGTTTTTTGGCGGTTACATTCGACTTTTGATGCCGCGACAAAAGAGGCCAAAGCGATCGAGGCAAAGCAGCGTTTAGAAGCGCTTGCGGGCGAAATCCCAGCGTTACTCGCGATTGAGGTCGGAATAAATTTTAATGCCACTGACGGTGCTTCAGACATTGCTCTATACACCGAATTTGCTACTCAAGAGGATCTCGATAGTTACCAGCAACACCCGCAGCATGTCGCACTGGTTCCCTTTATCGTTTCGATTACCGAGGAGCGCAGGGTGGTTGACTACCAATTGTAAATACGTCGTTCGGCGCCGAGAATCGCCGCTAAGGTGGCACTGCGCACGACCTAAAAACCGCTGAGTAGTAGAGGATTACTACCAATACTTCGTTCGCTAAGCTAGCATCTCAATTTGAATAAACAAACATGCAGGGGTTTATATTTTGCACACCAACGGCTTTAGGTTAAATCATACGATGCTCAGGGTTCGAGATCCTGAGATCTCTCTGGCCTTTTACTGCAAGGTGCTTGGGATGCATATTCTGGAACAATTTGATTTTGACAGTATGCAGTTTTCGCTATATTTTTTAGGCTTTAGCGATGGTATCGAAGGTCCTAGACCCGACGATCGGAGCGAGCGTATTCAGTGGATGGCGCGCCAATCTGGGGCGTTGGAATTGACTCATAACTGGGGCACCGAGACGGATGATGGTTTCGCTGGATACCATGATGGCAACGGCGCGCCACAGGGCTTTGGTCACATTGGCATTAGCGTTCCCGACGTCTATGCCGCCTGCCAGGGGTTTGAACAACTCGGTGTCGAGTTTGTAAAACGGCCGGACGACGGTTCGATGAAAGGATTGGCTTTTATTAAAGATCCGGATGGCTATTGGATTGAGATATTTTCTCCATCGGGACTCGCCAAGACGATTGTCGGCGGCTAGGACGACGCGCTGCGTCAGTCCTAGCCATCGTCGGTTATAATGCGGCGGCAGAGCTTGAGTCCGGCGGCTTGCCGAAAGGCGGAATCACAAAAATTTAACCGAGATAAACTATGAGCGATTTAGAAAATATTTTACAACGGCTGGATGCACTGGAATCGCGTGAGGCAATTCGTGCTTTGGCAACCGCCTATGCAATCGCCTGCGATGAGCACGACATTCCCCGTCTCGCCGATTTATTTGCGGAAGATGCGGTGTTTTGCTCTCCCAACGGTGCGATGGTGTCGGAAGGGCGCGAATCGATCCGCGCCATGTTCAGCAATATTCTTCAAACGCGCGGTCCGGGGTTTCACTGGACCCACGACGTGCAAGCGACAATCGATCCGGAAAATCCCAATCGCGCGTCGGGTTTAGTCTACAGCCATGCCGAAACGACTCCCCATGGAGTGGTCAGTTTGGCGGCGATGAAATACCATGATCAGTATGTTCGCGAGCAGGGTGTTTGGCGTTTCAGCCGCCGCGAGATTAACTTTTTCTATTATGTTCCGGTTAGTAAGTACGCCGAGGGGTTGACACAAACGGACCGAGTTTATATCAACGATGCTTGGCATCCGGCTGACTTCCCCGAAAGCCTGGATAGTTGGGGTCGTTTTGCCGCGGGGGACTTTAGTTGAACAAGGACGCGATGCAGTTGGCTGAACGGGCGCTTCAGCACTTTACCCACAAAACCACCGATCAGGCGGGATCGACGATGGAGATACCGCTGTCCGCCTACCGCGATGAAGCGCAATATGGCCGAGAGATCGATCGCGTCTTCAAGCGTTTACCGCTGGCTGTTGCGCTCAGTCTCGAGCTGCCAGAGGCCGGTAGTTATCGTGCCATGACATTGCTGGGTGTGCCGCTGTTGTTGGTGCGCGGCGACGATTTAAAGGTTCGGGCCATGCTCAACGTGTGCCGGCATCGGGGCGCCAAATTATGCGAAGATGGCGCTGGCAACAAGCGAATCATTGCCTGTCCCTACCACGCTTGGACCTACAACCATGAAGGCGGGTTAGTGGGTCGCTATGGCGGCGATACCTTTGGTGAGATCGCCAACGACAAGTACGGCTTGACCCGACTGCACTGCGAAGAGAGGGCCGGTATTGTCTGGGCTTCTCTGACGCCTGGGGATGTGTTTGATGCGGACACCTGGCTGGGTGATTTTGGCGAGGAACTGGAGACCCTCGATTTAAATAATTGGCACCTTTTCGAGCAGCGTGATTTGCCGGGTCCGGGTTGGAAAGTAACTATGGATGGTTATCTGGAAGCTTACCATCACCAGCTAGTGCACCGTGAAACCGTCGGTAAGTACACCGTTGGCAATCTGTTGGTTTTGGATACTTATGGTCCTCATCAGCGACTGACTTTTGGTAGAAAATCGCTCGGCGAATTAGCCCAACAACCGCAGCAGGATTGGCAGCCGATGGAACATATTCGGTTGATTCACTCGGGATTTCCCAATCTCTCGATCTCCGGTATTCTCGGAGACCACTGTTTGGTCAGCCAAGTATTTCCCGGTCAAACACCGACCACAACGATTACCCGGCAAACGATTTTGGTGGCCAAAAAGCCGCAGACCGATGCTGAAATTCAGGCTTCCGAAGTCTTCAGTGCGCTGACGCTCAAGGCAGTGCAAATCGAAGATTACGGTATTGGTTTTTCGATCCAGTCGTGTCTCGACTCGAGGGCCAATGAGCATTTCATTTTTGGTCGTAACGAACCGGCAGTACAGAATTATCACCGCTGGATCGAGCGGTTTATGAAGCTCAACAACAACGTCTGGGAAAATACCGACGGGACAGCGCAATAGCCACTGCCTATGGTGATCGATAGGCAGCGTCGATAGGCGGGGCTAATCTCTCGGTAGGTGGGCGAAAACGCTGTTGGTAACGCCGCCGTCGACGACCAGTTCTTGGCCGGAGATATAGCGAGCCTTCTCAGAGTCTAAAAATAACACCGCATTGGCGATGTCCGCCGCTTCACCCAGGGACCTCAATGGCACGCCGGCGCTGCGTTTTTTGCGTACTCGGGCGTCTTTAAAAAACTCCGACGACATACCCGCATCGATAAAGCCTGGTGCGATGGCGTTGACGCGTACGCCCAATGGGCCCAATTCGATCGACATCAACTGGGTTAACGAACTCAGGGCAGCCTTGGTGGCAGCATAAAGGCCCACGCCCGGTGCCGGGTGTATACCGTTGACCGAGCTAATATTGATGATGTGGCCCGAACCTCGGGCGACCATGCCCTCAGCGGCAATCTTGGAACAGATCGTGGCGCCGAGCAGATTGGTGTCGATCACCTGACGGAAAGCGTCGATCGATTGCTCGTGCAGGGGGCCAAAACGGACGATCCCCGCGTTGTTGATGAGTAGGTCTGGGACCTCGCCAAAGCGTTCAAACGCTGCCTCGACGGCTTGCGGATCGCTGACGCTGGCGACCAGTGGCATACTATTGGCACCCAGGCGCGCGGCGCGATCCGCGGTTTTCTGGCGATCGATATCCATGATGCCAACGAAGTAATTCTGATCGATCAATGCGGCTGCCATGTCGGCACCGAGACCGCTGGCTCCACCAGTTATAATTGCGCGTCGCATAGTTTTCTCCTTTTTAGTTGCACGGCGTCATTGCCGGTTTAGTCGAAGCGTAAAAGGTGTCGAGCATTGTTCGCTAGCTGCTGTAACCAGAGTTCTTCGCCATTGGCGCCGTGCTGATCCCAGCCGGCAAAGTTGGTTCCCATGACCAGGCGCTGCGGATTTAAAATGCCGGTAACGAAATCTACCACGCGCTGATCGTGGACGTGAATATCGAACCATAATTTAGCTAGATAGCTCTCAAAAGCGCCATCTTTTTGCAATGCTTCGCTGACCCAAGAGCGCCGTCGACAGGCCTCGTTGAGTCGCCCGATCAGCATAGGTATAGCGCCACCAGCGTGGCTGAAGCAGACGTCGAGTTGCGGGTGCCGCTCGAGCACTCCGCCAAAAATCAGGGTCGCCACCGCGAGGGTTTCCTGGGCCGCAAAGCCGGCTAAAATATCCAGTTCGTATTGATTGAGGTTGGCGTCGCCGCTGGGGCCATCGATACCACTGGGTGCCGGATGGATAAATAATGGCACGTTTAAAGCGACCAGTTTTTCATAAAAAGGATCGAGTTCGGGGCTGTCCAAGTGGCGACCAATGTCGGTACCTATATAAGCGCCTAGCAGGCCGAGTTGTAACACCGCGCGTTCCAACTCTTCACAAGCCGCATCGATATCTTGCATCGGCAGCGCAGCCACCCCGGCGACACGCAGCGGCGCACGGGCGACGCAATGAAAAAGAGCATCGTTGTGCTGGCGACAAAAATTGATCGCTTCACGCGCTTCAATAAAGTGGAAATAAGTTAATGGGTTTGGCGAGAGTATCTGAAAATCTATCGATGCTTTATCCATCGCTGCAAGGCGCAGGTCCAGATCCATAAAGGCACTTTGCTGGTATTTAACGCCGTGTAAATAGTAGTCGCCAATCCGAAACCAAGGCGTTCCATCGCTGCTACAGCCGATTTCGGGGCCATAGGCCCCGGCGCTGTGCATACTCTCTGCGAGCACCACGTGGGCGTGCACGTCGATAGTTTTAGCGCGTTGTACCGCCTGATTGATGGTTTCTTTCATAGTTTTTCCTAAAGTGTTTGCGCGCATCCGCCATCCACTGGGATGGCCGCGCCGGTGATGTAACTGGCTGCCGGGGATGCCAGGAACAGCACCACGGCGGCGATTTCTTCCGGCTGCGCCATCCGTTGCATTGGAATGTTGGCGATTAAACTCTGCGCCACGTCGTCGCGACTAATACCCTCGGCGTTGGCGCGCTTATCCAACAATTGCTCGACTCGTTGGGTCTGGGTCCAGCCAGTACAGACGGTATTGACGAGAATGTTGTCGGCGGCCACTTCATTTGACAGAGTCTTGGCCCAACCGAGCGTCGCTAGACGCAAACTGTTGGACAACATCATCGAGCGCATTGGCTGTTTTACCGAATACGACGAGAGGTTGATAATGCGGCCCCAGCCCGATTTTTTCATATTGGGTAGGAGTAACTCGGTGGTGCGTACAGCCGATTTTAAGGTCAGATCAAAGCCATCGGACCACTGTTGATCATCGATATCGGTGTGGCTTCCGGGGGGCGGTCCGCCGGCGTTATTGACCAGCACATCGACACCGCCCCAGGCGCTCTGGAGGTTGTTGCAGAGTGTTTGGATATCCACCAGCTGTGTCAGGTCGGTGACCTGAGCAAACACCGGCTCGCCGGTCAGCGCTTCAATTTCACGCTGCGCATCGGCCAGTTGCTCGGCGCCGCGCGCGCAGATGGCGACCCTGGCTCCGGCGCGCTGAAAGGCACAGGCAGTGGCCTTGCCGAGTCCGCTGCTGGCAGCGGTAATCAAAACTTTTTGGGCCGATAAATCAATAGTCATAGTAGGGTATACACCTCTGTTATTTAGGGCTCAGCGCGCAAGCGTGTGTCGGGTGTAACGCCGAGTCCGAGACCGCCATCGACGTCGAGTATCGCGCCAGCAGTCCAATCGGCATTGATTAAGTAGTCCATCGCCTCGGCGATATCGCTGGGTTTACCGTATTGAGCGAGGGCTTGTTGAGCGACTAAATCGTCCAGTCTGCGGCGTGCGGTATGATCGTCGAAGAGGCCGGCGCGTTGATTGATTTCACTGAAAACACCACCGGGTATTACGCAGTTGACGCGAATGTTGCGGTCGCCTAACTCGGCGGCTGCGCGTCCCAATCCAGAACCGCCGCCAGTAATTAACAGCGACTTATGCATTGACTGCGACTTCGGCGCGCCTGCAGGCGTCTATCTGCTGAGAGCTTTTTCGATCAGTAACTGTGGGCAAGTTCATAGGTCAAAACTTCGTTGGAAAATTGACCCGTGCGCCAGCCTGGTATCGACCAACTGTCGGGCAGTGGCCGGCTGAGATCGATCTTTTTACCGCCTTTGAAAACCGCCCGAATGTTACTTTTTTCACCGAGGAGGTTAAGGTCTTTTTCCAGGTCGCCCGCGACCAGCACTAGGTCGGCGATGTAGCCGGGTTCGATGCGGCCCAATTCATCTTCGAGGCCAAATATTCTTGCGCCGGCTTCGGTCCCGCAGGCGATGGCTTGGAGGGGAGTCAGGCCAAGATGCTCGACATAGATGCCCATCTCGCGGTAGTGCCAATCGCCATAGGGGGTGATTGAAAAGCCGCTCTCGGTACCACACATCAGCGGCACGCCAGCGTCGTAGGCGCGGCGTATCATCGCCGATGTAGCCTCGATCTCATTCATAAAGATCTTTTTCAGTCCGGGGTCTGAATTAATTTTGTCGCCATAGTCGACCAAGTTGCGCAAAAAGGTAAATGACGGTGCGAGGGGGGTGTTGTTATCGACTACCGCCTCAAGCGCATCTTCGCCCATGTAGGATGAGTGAAAGATCAAGTCAAAACCGGCGAGCGCTGCATCTCTGGTACTCGAGGAATTTCGGCAGTGACCGACCACAGGAACACCCAGCGCATGCGCGGTGTCGCACACCAGACGCAATTCGTCGAGCGACCATGACTGTATTTCGCCGGGGTTATGTCGTTTGGTTCGCCGTACTGGCAGGCCAGTAACGTGGACCTTGATCCAGTCACAACCGCCTTTAATCTGCTTGCGTATTTCCCGCACGATCTCATCTTTCGTCTGCACGATTACCGCGTAGCCGAGTTTTCCTTCGGACGGAAGCAACTGCCCCGCGGTTCCGCCAACGCAGGTAATCAGTACATTGCCGCCTGTGGCCATGCGCGGACCTTCGACGACGCCGCCGTCTATGGCGTCGCGCAAGTCGATACCGACGTCAAAGATACAGTCGGGGTCGAGAAAGCTGGTGACCCCAGCACGGAGCATTTTTTGCGCATTCACAGCTGCAATCACGGTGGCAAGGCCCGGTCGGCGATGAAAAAACAGCTCGTCGTTGGATTTGGGTTGGTCGAAGCTGATGTGACAATGCGCGTCCACCATCCCCGGTATCAGCGTGCAATCGGTACCGTCTATTCGATTCACATCTGGATTTGCGGAGGTTTTTGCCTGCTCGCCAACGGCGACGATGCGATCGCCCTCTACCAGCACAGGTACCTGCGAGTGCTGGCCTCCAGAGATCACTTTAGCATTTTCAATTAGATAGGTTTCGGCCATATTTTAAGCTTCACTGTTGATCGGTTGAGTTAACTTGCTGCTGTATAGTT
>DDJS01000062.1:18765-36468 GCA_002339165.1 Cellvibrionales bacterium UBA2618
CCCGCAACTAGTCTTGCTATTGCTTTTACGTTATCTTACAAAGATTAGTTTTGGGTAGTATACAGATACTACCTAAAGCGTGTTTAATTACACTAATGTAAAAATAACTATAACAAAGGAGGTGGCGCGATGAGTGGATCTGCAGAGGTATTTAACCCAGAATTTAACCCCGGAGGTTCCGAGGGCGCAGTCGATACCAACATACTGCCCTGGATAGCTGTTGATGGGGTTGATGGTATGAGTATTAAAACCATGCGCGCCAGCGCAGAAACCGGTATGTATTCAATTATTGTCAAACTGGACAAGGGCGCGGCGATGCCGGTGACGGTCTGTTTGAGTGGTATGGACATTTTCGTGCTGTCGGGGCAATTGGTGTACCGACAGGACGCGGATACCAGCGTACTGCCGCCGGGCTCTTGGGGTTATGTGTCGGCTAATTCCAAGATTGCGGCGATTGTTGCAGAGGAAGAATCGGAAATCTTGCTCAACGCCTATGGCGCGATTGCCCTGTTGGATAATCAGCACTTGCTGTCGAGAATTCTTACCAGTCTGGACATTATGCGCATGGCGCGTAAGGCCAACGTTACGTTGGTACCGAGCACGTTGTCTGGTTGCGTTGTCGAGCGCCAAGAGCCGATGACCAACGAACCGCAACCGCTGGCAATCGCTATGGGCAATGCCAGTCATTTGATTCAAGCTGGCGAGGGCGGGGCGGCCAACGTCGGTGACTTTAAACATCCGCATTTTGTCGATACGCGTGAGGTGCCTTGGATTACTCTCGAGGGCATGGAATCGATCGGTCTTAAAATTTTACGGGTCAGTGAAGATAATGGCTATATTTCTCTGGTTGTCCGACACAATGGCGTAGCTCCGGGGCATACGCACTTGGGTGCAGGCGACTTTTTAATTCTGGAAGGACGGATAGGCGTTCGTGCTGGGCCACCTAACGGGCATGGCCCGGGGGTCTGGTACTTTGAGCCGGCGGGGGCGCGTCACGATGCGTCGCAGAGATTGAGCGAAGAGGACTTGATCTATTACTCTAATATATACGGTCCCCTGGCGTTCGACGACGGGCCGGGTACGCCAGTCACCATGGTACTGTCATGGATAGAGTACAAGGCCATGGCCGAGGCGTATGGTTCGAAATTGGTGCGTTGCATTCACCCAGATGACAGCTCGCTGTTGGCATCGGCACCGCTGGTCGGCAAGGCTTCGTAGGTAAGGATCGCGCGACACAGGCTAGGCGGTTGGCGGCTCTGGGCTGCCCCGAATCTGGCGCAAGGCTCCTCTGGGGGCGCCGTGCGAAGCGCGCGAGAGCCATGCTAGATATAGGCAGTAAGTGAGTAAGTGAGTAAGAGTCCATAGGCTGGCCTGCAGGATCTGTTGAGACGAGGTATCGGCTTGTGCGTCGATACTTAGGTAGGCGCTTGATAGGATCGCCAACTTGCTTATTTTTAGTGATGACTTTGGTCGCCTAGCAGCCCGCCAAAGCCATTAGTCACAGTTGTGGGCTGAACGACCTTGCTTATCTTGTCTCGGCTTGTGTTTTCGGGCAGTACTATTTGTGTCTAAGTCACGTAGCTATTTTTCAGGCTTTTGCGACGGCTCCTCGCTGGCGACCCAGCGTTTAATGCGCTGCTCGAGAATATCCAGCGGGATGGGGCCGGCCTCCAACACACGGTCGTGAAATTCGCGAATGTCAAAGTTTTCATTTAACGTACGGCTGGCGTATTGGCGCAACTCGTTGATTTTTAACTCGCCCATTTTATACGCCAGCGCTTGGCCGGGCCAGACGATGTAGCGATCGATCTCGACGCTAATGTCGTGCTCAGATTTAGCGCTGTTGGCGATAAAAAAGTCTATGGCACGCTGGCGACTCCACCCGAGGGAGTGCATCCCGGTGTCTACTACTAGCCGCACGGCGCGCCACATTTCATAGGTCAGTTGACCGAATTTACTGTATGGGTCTTGATAAAAACCCATTTCTTCGCCGAGGCTTTCCGAGTAGAGGCCCCAACCCTCGATAAACGCGGTGATACGGTATAGGTCTCTGCGCCACGGGTGGAGTTGGCTCTGCTCTTGAGCTAGAGAAATTTGTAGGTGATGGCCGGGCATTGCCTCGTGCAGCGTTAGCGCCTCCATCTCCCATTTAGGTCGTGTGTCTAAGGCATAGGTGTTGGCAAAAAAGATTCCCGCACGCCCCATAGACAAGGTGCCCGGTTGGTAATAAGCGGTGGTCTGAGATTTTTCTGCGTAGCTAGGAATCATCTTCACGCCGTAAGGCAGTCGCGGCAGGATACCAAACAGCGCCGGCAGTTCGGCGTCGGCGCGCTTGGCAATGTCGCGATACTCGCGCATCAAATCGGCTTTGTCGGTGAAATAAAAGCGCGGGTCACTGCGCAGAAAATGGGTAAAGGCATTAAAATCACCCTCGAACCCCGATTCGACCATGACCTGTTCCATGGCGGCGCGTATTCGTGCCACTTCGCTCAATCCAAGCGCATGAATTCGCTCAGCGCTGAGTTCTGTGGTGGTCGAACGTGCCGCGCGATGCGCGTACCAGGCCTGACCATTGGCGAGGTTGGAGATACCCACCGCGGTCACAGCGTTGGGTAGATAGTCGGTCTCTAAAAAGCTCTGCAACGCCGTGTAAGCGGGGACTATACGCTCGCGGTAGGCGGCTGTGGCACGCGCTGTGAGTTGCGCCTGTTGAGCGATGGTAATACTCTTGGGGAAGCGCTTAAAAGGCAGTAATAATGGGCTATCCAGCGGCTCGATAAAGATCTGATTTGCCACTTGGCTGGGCACATCGCGCAGGGTGATGGCGGCGGGCGTGACACCTGCTTTAAGGCCCCGTTTGAGCAGCGCTACGGTCTGCTCAATGAGCATGTCGGCTGATTCCAGTCGGGCGACGATATCTTGGTAATCGGTCAATTGTCGAGTTGGCATCAACGCGATTATTTGTGCTAAATCCTGCTGCACGCCGCCCATCTGATTCACTGGCATCAATTCGTCGGGAAATGCCTGCGCCGCTACGTCGTAACTCAGATCTTTGTGGAGTAGCTGGTAATCCAACGCCGATGCATCGCTAAGATTAGTAATGGCGATGGTTTTTATCGCGTTGAGTAAGGTGTGGCTATCTCGCTTGCGCTGATTGATGGCTACTAGGGAATGATCGGTCCAGCGGTTATTTTGTCCCAGATAACCCAACCAAGTGGCGGTTTCGGGATATTCCGTCATTTTATAGTCGTAGATCAGATCCATCAACGCGGTCAGACGGGCATCTTGATCGGCGAAGCCCTGATCGGTGCTGACCGAATCTAGATCGCTCTGGTAATCGCTCAGCGCGGCAAAACTTTGGGGTACCATGCCGCTTAATAGGGTCACTGCAATAGCGCATAGCAAACGCGACCTTGTTAGCTGATGGTTGAATAGTTGAGTCATATTTACCTCGCAAAATCTACTGCTATGGTGGCATAAAAGGTGGCACGGGGGCTACGGCACAGAGATTTTTTTATTGAGGTATAAAGCACCAAGATCTAAGGCAGGAGTCGTCCTTATAGGAAAAAAACAATAGAGAATAAATAGCGGCATAGTGGTTTGATTTTAAAGCATCTTATACGCTGTATGGACTTATAAAGGTTTGTATGCAATAGTCAGAATTAACTAAATACTATGGAATGTTCGTGTCTCAAATCGCCATTTTTCGCCGTTTAGCCGCCGCCACGCTGCCAAACCTTGCGCCGTTGATAGTGTTAGTGATGGTCTCGCTGGTACTTTACTCATCGCCGCAAAAACAATCATTGGAGGCGTTAAATTTTGATTTGTTGAGCATCGCGACGGCCACCGGCGAGGTGCATGAATCGCTGGTGATTGTCGGTATCGACGATCAGTCGTTTGCCAATTTGGATGCTCAATGGCCGTGGCCGAGAGGCGTTCACGCGCATCTTCTGTCTCAGATCAAGCGACAAAACCCGCGTTCTGTGGTTTTTGATCTATTGTTTTCAGAGCCTTCCGATGCGTCAGAAGATGCGTTGTTGGCGGCAGCGATCGAAGGGGACATTCCGGTGGTTATGGCCTCTGAACGCGCTGTTCAACAGACCGCTTATGCCGAGGTGATCACCGACGTTCTTCCCATAAAGCCGTTCCTCGCGTCTGGAGTTCTTGCCGGCGATGTCGGTATTCGAAACGACCTAGACCAAGTGGTCAGACGTCTACCGGATCGTCCGAACTCACTCTGGCGGCAAGCGTTAAAAACCGCGTCGTCGCCGGACGCGGTCAGCACGGACGTCAGTTCTAGCGTTCATTACATTCAATTTGCCGGAGCGCGCGGTACCGTGCCGACAATATCTTATTATCAGGCGCTGTTTGCCGATGAATTTTTACCCGAGGATTACTTTCGCGACAAGATCGTTTTGGTCGGATTTACCATGCTCACCTCGCCGACCGCCAAGACTAAAGGCGACAATCACGCAACGCCGTTTACGCTGGTATCTGGGGCCTACACGCCGGGCGTCGAAATCCACGCCAACGCGATTAACACTCACCTCCAGTCGAACATCATCACGCGCATTGACGCGTCTTGGGAAACGGTTGGATCGGCGATTATCTTTTTTCTGGCATCGGCCATTTTTGTGCGGTTTGGCGTTGTTAGGGGCGGCGGATTGCTATTAGTTCTTGCCGCAACACTGATGGTTTTAAGTTATTGGGTGTTTGCGCTGCAAAATATTTTCGCGCCGGTCATCGTTCAAGTCAGTGTCATTTTGGGCGGTTATTTTCTCTTTACCATCGTTCGCTATTTACGAGAGCAAAAGCAATCGCGAGAGATACGCGAAGCATTTGCACACTATGTGCCTGCCAATGTTGTCGAGCAGTTAGTGGAGGACCCGTCGCAGATAAAACTCGGCGGCGACCGCAAAAAAATCACCGTGATGTTTACCGATCTCGCCGGCTTTACCAGCCTCTCCGAAAAAACCGGGGCTGAAGAACTGTCGTCGATCCTCAATGATCACCTAAATAGAATGACAAAAATAATTCTCAAAAACGGCGGAACTGTCGATAAATTTATTGGTGATGCGATTATGGCTTTTTGGGGCGCGCCGATCGTCGATCCAGATCAGGCAGACAAAGCGATAAAGTGTGCGGTTGAAATGCAGCAAGAGATGCAGAATTTTCGTGTCGAGTACGAGAAAATGGGTAAGCCTGCGCTGTTCATGCGGGTCGGGTTAAATACCTGCGAGGCAATTGTCGGCAATATGGGTGGCGAGGATCGGTTTGACTATACCGCGATTGGTGATGGGGTGAACTTGGCGGCGCGGTTGGAGGGCACCAACAAAGCCTATGGCACCGACATTTTAATCAGCCAGAATACCCGTGATGATACGACGGGGGAGGACAGTTTTTGTCTTCTCGATCAAATACGCGTCAAGGGTAAGACCCAACCGATCAAAATTTATAGCGTGTCGTCGCAGCCAGACGCGGCGCTTTTATGTGAAAATTTTATGTCTAACTACAGCGCACAACGTTGGCAAGATGCTTTAACGCAGCTGAACGCGATTGCCGAAATCCCCGAGCTGACGAACTATGCCGCGACCATGAAAGCTAGAATCGCCGGTTTGAGCGCAACCGCAGATGATACCTGGGATGGGGTAACAGACCTTGAAAAATTATAGAACCTCGCAATGCCGGTTGGTTGGCTTGGCGATGTGCATGGCGCTGTATTCGAGCATGTGCATTGCGGCGACCGAAAAACACAGCTTATTGGTGTCGTTTAACGGCGATGTGGGGTATCGGTCGACGCCGGCCGGGAAATGGCAGGTGGCGCAAGACGATCAAATTTTAGCCGCCGGATCGCAAATCAAAACTGCAGCGGTAAGCAGCGCCAATATATTGTTCCCCGATGGCACGCAGATAAAACTGGCAGAGAGCTCTGAATTAACCATACGAGCGGCCAAACCGCGCTCGAAAAAAGCCCTCAGCTCGACAGATTTACTGTTGTCTCGGGGAAAGCTATGGGGTCGCGCCAAGGACCAGCCAGATCAATTGTCGGTGTCGACACCGACGGCGACGGCTGCGGTGCGGGGAACCGAGTGGGAGATCGATGCCAGCGCGCCCGACACGGCGTCTGTGACGGTGCTCAACGGTGAAGTCGAGCTGTCAAACCCACAGGGCAGTGTGGTGCTGAATCGGGATATGCGCGGCACCGCCATAGCCGGCCAAAAACCGAGCGCCAGCAGAATCAACCGCGCGCGGGATCGGGTGCAGTGGATTAGCGATTACCGGGCGTTTCCGGCGTTGTACATTGGCAAGTATGCTGGCTTAGCGTTGGCGACCGCATCAGAAGAAATCGCCGATGGCCGCTGCCAGCAACTGGCTACGTCTACCGATGGGCAATCGGGCGGTGCGCGGTTATCGGAGGCATTGCCGTCATTGCAGCAATGCGCGCTGGGTGCCCTGCTACAGGGCAAAACCAAGCGCGCGTTTGATCTGCTGCAACGCTACCCAAGGCTAGCCAGTTCATGGCTGGGCATGCAAATACGGGCTGATTTGGCGGCCATGTCGGGTGACTATGCGCGGGTAGTCAGCCTGTTTGATAAATTTGAAAAAACACCCGGATCGCGCCCCGACCTGAGCGCGCAACGGGCGGCGATAGACCTGCATTTTGGCTATTTGAATAAGCTGCAGGAGTACCTAAATAGCACAGCGTATAACGGCGGGCAGAGCCCGCTCAAGCATTGGGTTGCGGGTGATTATTACTCGCTGCAAGGCAACTTTAAGCGTGCTGAAACGGCCTACAAGGCGGGCCTCGACACGGCAGCCACACGGACTGGGTCGTTGGTGCGGCTGGCAAAACTGCATCGCGCCTATGGCCATACGCTCGCCAGTGAAGATTTTTTGGACGCGGCCCTGGCGCTCAACCCAGACAATCATTTTGCGCGTTCGCAACGAGCTGAGCTGCAATTGGCACAGTCGCAATATGGCATTGCTATAGACGCCTTTGAAACACTGTTGACCGAAAAGCCCGACGATTTACTCGCGCTCAATTCGCTGGCCGAGGCCTATCTGGCGCAAAATCGCCTAGACGCCGCTATGCAAAGCGCTAAAAAAGCCGGCGTGGTAGAGCCGGCCTCAGCCTTGCCCAATCTGACCGCGGGCTTGATACGCCATCAACGGGGTAATTTGGAGGGCGCTTACAGTGAGCTTTTGGACGCCGTTGAAAAGGACCCCAATGACCCCATGCCGCTGTTGCTGATGAGCGCTATTTCAGCCGATGAATACCGCGTCGATGAAGCCATGGGTTTTTCAAAATCAGCGTTAGAAAAAATTCCTTACCTCAAGTCGCTGGATAAGGTGTCGAGTGATCAAAATGGTAGCTCCAACATCGGCAATGCCTACAGCAAGTTTGGCCTCGAGCATTTTGCCAAACTTTACGCCCTCGACTCTTATCAACCGAGTTGGGCGGGCAGTCAATTTTTTCTCGCCGAGCGCGAGGCCGATAGCTTTGTTAGATCGTCGCTGTCGCTAAAGGGATTTATCAACGAGCCGACCACCTTCGGCGCTTCAAAGCGGCGAATCTCATTGATGGATCGGAGTAATATCAGCACTGAAATCACCTATGATCGATCCGGTGAAAGCGGCATTCAAAGCGATGATTACCGCGTGGCGGTAAGTGGACTGACCTTTGCGCCGGTACCGATTTCGTTTTTTCTGCAGAAAACCAAGGGCGGTACCACCGATGATGGCTACGGTGAGGAATTCAGCGATACTTTCTCCTCCATCAGTGCGACTTACAGCCAGTTTATTACTGGAGAGACCATTAGCGATGCAAAAATGGGCTCCGCGTGGCAGCGGCAGGTGAGTAGGGCGGATAAAGATATCACTACCTTCGGTTTGGGGATCAAACCGACATCCCAGTTGAGTTTGTTTGCGCTCTACGTCAAGTCCAAGGAAAGCTCTCCATCGAGTCGTATCGCCCCCGATGCGTCGAAAATCGATTCTGCCGACGATTACCTGACCGCCGAGGGGGCCGGTTCAGAACTGACATTGTCCGAGGCTCTGCGTATTTTTCCTTTAGTCGATGAAACTACCGAAGGGCGCTATCTCAACAAGCTATTTATCGCCGGTTTTAAGTACCAAGTAACCGACCATCTGGCGGTGCTCGGCAAGCACAGCAGAACCACGAGTTCTTCTGACGTCAGCTATCAAGACACCACGATCTGCCAGTTGTCTACTCTGACCAATCAATCGGTCGGCTTGGAGCTGCAACAGAATCTGCTGCCGATCTATCAAGAGATCGGCTTTCTCAATAATTTTTATTCGCCGCAAAATCCCAACGCCCGGCCCGCCAGCTTTTGGGACCTCTACAATCAGGCGTTGAAGCGAGATTTTAGTTCGGACTGCTCGTTGAATGCGTTTACCGATAAAAGCCTGCAGACAGAACTGGCCGGATACGACCGCAAGTTGAATACCCTGCGCGACTACAGTCTGGCGCTTGAGTTGAACCGACCTAGCTATGATGTGTCGATCGCTTATGAGAGGTCAAAATCGCGCAATCGGAGCGATTGGGGCTACACCGGAACCGATAGCAACCATTATTTAGATCCGGCGCAACGCCTAACCAGTGATTATGCCAGTCTGCCCGGAATCAACTTTTTTTGCGGCGTGTCGCCCATTCAGTCGTCACTGTGCCAATCTGTTTTGGGCACGCGGAACGCGTTATTTAGCCAAATCTTGGGTACTAAAAACTTTTCTGAGCAGATCGCTTTTCACGGTCAGGACTCGATGCAGAGCGAATACGCAAATCTGAATGTAAAGTATAAATTTAGCCCAAAGGCGGTGCTGGATGTTGCTCTGCAGGGGGTTAAAAGCGAGGCTAATTTTTATAAGCGGTACCAGGATACCGCGGTCGATTATCTCTACGGCGGTTTTAATATGTTCTTTCCGGGTGCCGAACTGTCAAACATAGACGGCGATACGGTGTCGATTGACGCGCCGCAACGCAGCCTGACAAATCCTCGGGGGCCGGGATGGCGTTACAAAGCCAGCGCTAGCCTGTTGCTGAAACCACGCGATGGTGTCTACCTCAACATGGGGCATACCGATTATGTTAAACCCAACCTAAACGTGACGCTGGCGCCGGTTTATTTGGGTTTTTCTGCAAATTTACCCTACCGGATCAGCAGCGATGATCGGGTATCGACCGATCGTTTGGGCGTCACATGGGTCACCAACCACGATGCGCTCTATCGCCTGTCATTCAGCCAGAGCAACATTCGCCCGGAAAAAATCAGCGACAACTCCGGTTGGGGCGGATCCTATATCACCCCGAGCACCAAGGGCTATACCGAGTGGCTGACCAGCGATGTGTTTGATCAAATGAGATCAAATAATCTTAGAAGCCTGAACACCGCGGTGGGCCCCTTTGAAGACCATCTCTGCATTAACTGCAGGCGCAATACGCAAATGGAAATGGCCGTTAATTTTGTTATCACACCAGACGTTTCCGCTAGCTTTAGCTACCTGCACCACTGGGATTCGAAGGTCGTAGCGCTCGGTTCATCAGGTTTTTTGAGCGGAGCCTTAGAGTGTTTTGACGCGGTGCTTTCGGACGCTGCGTGCGAGCAACCGAAGGACGGAGTGTATGAGGCGCAGGCATTCCCGAAACATTACATTAAAACCGGCATCACCTGGCTGCCGCAAGCCAACCTCGAGGTGTCGCTGTTAATTGAGCACGCCAGCATGACCGAGAGTATCGCCAGGGGCACTGCCTCGGTGACTAACAGCAATCAATCGTCGATTGTGGTGAGTCGGTCGCAGGCGTGGACCGATGCACACGCCATGCTACGCTGGCGGTCAAAAAACAGGCAGTTCAAGGTTGAAGCGATGCTTAACGGGATGTTCTCAGAAAAATATCCAGCAAACTTTATCGTTAGATCATCATTGAACTTTTAAAACACCAGCGGCAATCGCAACCGTTTTATCTTGACCGCAGACCGATCAAGACAAAACGGATTTAAACCAAGGCGGCTCAGCACTAGCAGCGCTTTAAACTAACCCTCGTCGCCCATTGCGGCGGTCGGCGGCATCATGCCGGGCTCGAGCATGTCGCCAGCCATTTCTTCGGGGGGCATGGCGTCACACGCATCCGCATCGCCTCCGGTTGACTCGAGGCTGGCCATGAGTAACTCAGCGGCTTCTGCGTCGCCACCCATCGCTTCGGCAAGCGCAGCGGCAGGATCCTCACTGGACTGTATTTCGGAGATCATCATTGGGTCTATATCCGCGGCGGCAAACATGGTGCTGGCCATGGCGCAGGGATCTAATGCACCGGCCATCATGCCGTTGGGCATTCCATCTGCAGCCATTGTCATTTCGTTGGCCATATCAGCGCTGCCGTTAGCTGCCTCGGCGTTGATTGAGTGCAATACGGCCATTTCGGCAGGACTGCCGTCGTTGGCATAAATGGCACAAGGCAGCGCGCTCGCAAGTAGCGTTGTGACCAGTAAAACGCGGGTTGAGATCATAATATGGCTCCTAAAGAATCGTTGCAATAAGGTGAACCAGCAACTTAAAACCTTATGCATCTTTAGTCAATAGCTGTTTGAGCAAATGACGCCAACAGGGCTGGGTACAGTTTTGACGGATTAAGATCAATCAGTCACATGTTCCGCATCGAGCTTGAGGCAATCGGGCGAGGTAAATTCGATGCGTTTCGATCGGCAGTCATGGCATTATCAAGGCGCGTTGATGGACCGATTGATCTGGTATAAAAATTTTTGCACATTAAACGAAGATGGGAGGCTGGTACCAATCCCGTTGGGGAGAGTAGAGACGAAGTTAGATTGGCTTATGTCGAGCGAATCGACCGTCATTTTGAGCGCGCCGCCTTGGTGAACGGATTGGTTATACAGGCTGTTGCGCACGACGATGAGATCGTTTTTAAAATCAATCACAATGTACTGACCATCGAAGCCGATGGTGGAGAATAGAGTAAATGCGGCCGTGAATAGGCGACCATTTGCCTGTTAAAACGGTGCGATGGTTCAAAATTTTAGACCGTAATTGTAACTGGAGTTGTAGGGTGGCCCGACCACCGAGTCTTGGGTAATACGTTTTAATGCGTCAATATAGGCACTGGGAACTATTTGCTCGCCCTCCCAGACACCGCCATCAAGAATCAACTGACCAAACCGTGCGAAGTCTCTGGCGGTGGCGTCTAAACAGCAGTAGGCGAGAAAATTACCGTTCTCCTGACCGATTGCGGTGTTGTCACGCCACCAATAAGCGGTCATATCCAATTTGGAAAATAGGTGAATATCGGCATGGGGTTGCAAAGATTGTTCGGTGGCCCGAAAGATGATCTCGCCTAGAATCATGGTGTCACAGTTGGAGTAAACCCAGGCGCCACGTTGATAGGGCACTCGGCCGTTCAAGTACCATACTGGGTTACCGGTTTCGGACGCCAGAGATCGTTGAATACAGGCCGACATCTGGTCATCTGCAAACACCAAATCCCCGCCCGATTCATCTGTTTCAGTGCGTTCGGAAAGATTTTGCGAGGCTGGGTCGAAATACACCGGTATCAGGCCCGAGCGCATGTCTAACAGTTGGCGGAGGGTGATGGTGGCCCGCTCATCATTGGTCCACTCGTCGATGTAATTCGCGGCGCTCTCATCCAATGACTGGATATAGTCTTGGCCCATGGCAATGCCGATAACAATACTGGTAAACGATTTTGCGGTTGACCATTAGCTCACCAATCTGTCGCGGTTTCGGTTGCCATACAAATCGGCAACGGATGCGCTTGATAGAGAGGTTGAGGTGCTGATCGATTGGCGTTCGCCGTCGAGAAAGCCGCGGTATCTTTCATACACGATGCGTTTATTTTTTATGACCAATGCGGCCTGAGTGAAGCTGCCTTCGGCAAAGGCCGCGTCGAAAGCGAACTCTAATTGATCACTGTTCATGCCCTCGGATTCTGGATCAGCTTCCGACTAGAAGAACGCGCTCTGCTCGGGTTCCGCTGCAGATGTCTGGGTTACCGGCGTTTGCGCCGCAGGCGCATTGCCGCCACCGCGACCACATGCAATCAGTGCGCCGATCATCGAGGTGAATAAAACCATGTTGAGAAAACGTATCTTGCACCCCCATAATAATATGGATAAATCGATACAAGCTTAGCAAATATTAACTGTTTGCATTATGCGTTAAGTTCGGGCCTGTAAATGTAATCTTTCGTCCGTTGGCTATCTGCATGTGTTGACTAAGAGGTGCTACAACGGCCATGCTGGCCGATGAGATCAGGGTTAATAAGTCACATAAAAAAGTAGCATAATTTCGACTAAACTTTAGTAACAGCAATTGCAAAGGACGTTGGTTTCGCAGATGACCGACATCTCTTGGTAAATTCCTCTTTAGCCCCCCAACTAAGATCGCGTAGGCTTAGCTGTATCGGCTGCCTGCTGTTTAGGCACTGCCGAACGCCCAAGCGTTTGCGTTAATTAACAGGCGACGTACAGTGACAATAATCAGGCCGGCACTGGCACCAGATGCGGATGCGCTCGCCGGTTTGGCCGAGCGCACCTTTCGAGAGTCGTTTGCAGCGCAGAACCTCGCTGCCGATATGGATCACCACTGCGCGACGCCCTTTGGCAACGCGATGTAACTCAACGAGATTGCCGATCCAAACACCCTAAACTTGATTGCGGTGCATAGACACCAGCCAGTCGCCTTTGCCCAAGTTCGATTGCGCTCGCCCAACGACCTTGTCACTGCCGAACGCCCGGCAGAGATCCATCGGTTTTACGTGTTAAAACAATGGCACGGACAAGGACTTGCCCACGAATTGATGTCGGCATTACTCAAGGCGCCCAGCTTTAAAGACGCAAACGCCGATGCACTCTGGCTGAGTGTCTGGCAACCCAAGGGCGATTGCCTTTTACCATGAACACGGATTTAAAGTGGTCGGCGAGGCCCTTTTTCACGTTGGCTCAGATCCGCAGTACGACTGGCTGGTGTCGCTAAAAATGCACGGCCAACGCGTGGCTTAATAAACGCATGAATCAGGGCCCCAATCGGTATCGGCAACGTGCAGCGCTGCTCTTACAAGGATAACGCACAGCTTGGACATCGCATGCTCTATCCAACCGTTACTCGGTTGAATAGAGCATCGGGGATATGATCCTGAAGAGCCATTTGTTTAGCCAAACAACGCGTGAAATTAACCAGTGAATATTGCTTCTGGAGCTATTTTAAAGGTGCTTTCATGGATTAAATCACGGTAAATAACACCGCCTTTGATGATCGCCGAAAACTTGCTATGGTCTTGCAAAATCTTTATATCTGCGATCGGATCGCCGTTGACTATCAATAGGTCAGCATACTTTCCCTTTTCCAGCGTTCCCAGCATACCCGACGTATCGAACGCCGCACCGCCATCGCGGGTCGCGCACAACAGCGCTTTTGCAGGCGACATTCCAAACAGGTCGACAAACACTTCGAGATCTTTCGCGTAGGTGCCGTGAGGGGCGACTGAGATGCCATAGTCGCCACCGACCATCATTCGTATGTCTCTGTCCAACATCATTTGGACCGATCTAATGCTCGCCTCGACCTCCTCTTCATAGCCGCGTTGCCTAACCCAATCGCTTGTCAGACCGAGTGATTCGCAATGTTCAATGAGGCCCAATTCCCAAATAATCCCGGGTCCAACATAGACATGATCGCGAACAGCATGGAGCATATCGGCAGCTTCTTCGTCTAAAAAGTTGGCGTGCGCGATGAAATCAACACCAAATTTAACCGCTTGTTTAACCCCGGCCGCAGACCGACTGTGACACGCCACGCGCATACCATGTCGATGCGCTTCGTCGACAATGGCGGCCACTTCATCGTCGTGAAACGACAATTCATGCTGTGTCGCATGTTCGCACACGCCCTCACCATCGATAAAAATCTTAACAATATCAACCGTGTCACGGCGTTGCTCGCGCACAGCTTTGCGCAGCGCCCAGGGACCATCTGCGATCTGCTCCAAACCGTCAAAGACGCCCGAGTCAACCGTACTTCCTGTGACACCTAAATCTTTACCGGCAGCGGCCAATCGCGGTCCCGGAATGGCACCGCTGTTGATGGCAGACCTAAGCGCTAGGTCGACCTTGTGTATACTTCCAAAACTGAGTGCCGAGGTGAAGCCAGAGCCAAGCATCACGCGGGCATTGCGAACCGCAGTGAGGGTTGCTTCCTCTGGGCTCTGGGCACCCAGGTTGAACGGATTAGCATCGGTAAACGACAAGTGAGCATGACATTCGGTCATGCCAGGCATCACGAATTGACCCTTTAAGTCTATGCTTTTAATCGACGGATCGAGAGTACCCAAGCCATCCGCTGGGCCGGCATACACTATGCGCTCGTTATCTATCCATATCGCGGCATTTTCTATTACTGATTCATCCACGCCGGTAAACAATTTAGCTCCGGTAAAAACAACGGCTTGTGTCATAAATACGCCCTCATGTTGATAGTCAAAAAACAATTACTGGTCATTGCTTTAAGCGCAGTAACGTTTCGCTGTTGCAGGTAAAACTCTTGGCAAACTCGCCGGCTTTGGCGGGCGTATCCCAACCGCCAAAATTGGTGCCGTAAACACAGCGATCCGAGCCCACTGAGTCGATTAACAGCTGCTGTTGTACGCTGCCCGAAATATGCACATCAAACCACAGCTTTTTCAATACCTGAGTAAATCCCAGTTCCTGTACAGAATCGGGTGCCCAGTCGCGAACCTTGGCCCAGCCTTCAAATTTGGGGATTAAAAAGGTTGTTGCTCCGGCGCCATGCGATAGGCAGATGTCTAACTGCGGATGACGATCTACTACACCCCCCAACACCAGTTGCGCTGCGGCGATGGTCTCCTCATAGGCGTAGCCAAGTATCAATGTCATGTCAAAGCGAGCCAACCTAGCATCGTCCGGGCCCGACACACCACCGCTCGATGCGGGATGAAAAAAAAGCGGCACGTCGAGAGCGGTAACAGCTGCATAAAATGCGTCGAGACGGGGATCGTCAAGGTCATAGGGTAGGTGAGTGCCTATGTAAATAGCGCATAAACCGAGTTCGTTAATCGCTCGTTCGGCCTCTCGAATCGCCGCGTCAATGTCTTGCATCGGCACCGCAGCGGCACCCAAAAACTGTTCTGGATATCGACCGACCAGCGCCGCCATGGCATCGTTTTGCGTTTGGCAAAATGCGATCGCTTCAGGACTGGGGATATGGTGAAATAAAGTCAATGGATTGGGTGACAGCAGTTGCAGGTCGATACCGTGTTGGGCCATAGCGTCGAGGCGCATAGCATGGTCCATAAACACCGTGTTGCGATAATCCATCGGTTTCATGCTGTAACCACCGAAACGGAAAAACACCACTCCATCTGCATCTACGTCTAATTCTGGGCCATAACGACCGGCCTTGCCCATACTCTCGGGAAATACAATGTGGGCATGGACATCAATTACTCTGTTGCAATTGGATAGAGTCATACATCCTCTGCGGTATTAGCGATTATATTTAGCGCCGTCTTCGGCTATTTTTATTACACCACGATTGCTGGTGACGAACGGATTTAGTCATGCCAAAAGGTAAGCTTAAGGGTCTTTTTAATCACTGCCGTCATGCCAGCGCGGACAACCCGTTTGTAGTAATTATTATTGATGCTCTAAATTAACAGGCCATTTAAGCGGAGTACAGTTTTGGTGTTAATTCCCCCCCCTTTTTGATAGGTGTAAAGATGCCTCGTATAGAGGTGTCTGCAGCGTTAGTTGCAGCCTGTTTTTTGGCAGTGACGCGCCCCGAGGGCGTGACGGTAAACAACGGGGCTAACGTGGTTGGCGAGATTCGCTTTCGAGTCGGCTCAGATCTACAGCGCGACTGGGGCTGTCGGTAAAAATGCCGGCTTAGTCAGTCGGCATTTCGATGGCTATCAGTATTTCATTACGCCGTAAAAACCATGGCATATAGGGCGCATCATACCGCGCCCATACCGGATCGCCGACTGTGTTAAAGCCTTTTTTGGCGACCCATGCGTTGAGCTTAGCGGCATGTTTGAGGTAGTTTTTTTCGCTCCAAAAGCCTGAATAGCGAATGGCTGCCATAGTGCGTTTGGGCATCTGGCGCAATGCCACGCTAGGGTCTGTGGGTGCCGGAAGCGTCTCAAGCGTATAGGACGACGGCATCATAAAACTGACCGCCCAGCGCCCATCGTCTTGCTGCTGAGCGACGGGCGAGGTCATGCTGATTTTCTCGCTGGCAGCGCGCATACCTACTGGCGCTGTCATGGCGACTTTATCGCGCGATTCGTTGTTGCCAGAGATGTATTGAAACAGAGGCCTAAACGCCTTACTGCCGGCGCTTTCAAGATCGCCATCGACCACCGTTTCAGCGACAATGTGAGGCTGGTACTGGCGCACCTCAAAGCTACGTTGTGTGAGAACGGTGGTGTATTTTGCTTCTTCTATCGCCATCGCCTGTCCCATGCCAAACGTTGCCATAAGCAACGTAAATCCAAGGTATGTTAAATCTCTCATGATTGCTTGCCTTATCGTAAGCCAACGCGCGAAAACGCGTAGGCAAAATGAATAAAAATGTGCTGTTAATCGGTTTTACGGCTCAATGGTGGTTATTGTCTGTTGAGCGCAGGTGTTTTTTATTGGCCCAATTGCACGTTACCCATAACCCTTGAGCCCACAGCCACCGGCGACAGTTTAACGGACATTTTTAATCGAAGACAATCCTGCCTTGTAGGCATAAAATGGTAAAAAAATAGGTCTAAAACGCCACTAGCCCATCAAGTCAAAGAGAGGCGCCAGCGAGGTTGAGCGAGCCTAAAAACCGACTCGATAGGCGCGCCGCCATACGCGCTAATTAACTGTATATCCATGCAGTTAATTAGATTGTTGTTTAATTCTGTGCGCACTTTATACTCAAAAGATGCGCGTTTACGTTCTATGGATTAGAGAATAGATAGCTGAATCAGTCTGTTACAAAAATTCGCAGGGAGTTTACACGCAACGCAGGGTGCGTAAACGCGCATGCGCAATATACAAATGTTAGGCACTAAAAAATACGATAAACGACAATGGCAATGATCGAACTATTTCAGTTGTTATCCTGTTTGGCGCTGGGTTTACTAGTTTGTAGTTTACTTACTGAAGTAATGATTTTAGTTCCGTATTGGCGAGCTATGGATCCAAGTGAGTTTTTGAATCTGCATAGTATGCTCGGTCCGAAGCTTTTCCGTTATTTCGCCCGCTAACAATTTCTCCAACCATACTTCCAATTGTGACTGCTATTTCCCCTTTTGTTAGTGGTGCCCCAGCTAATTGGCTTTCATTTGTTCCAGCTGTGTTGGTTATAGTTATGTTAGCCATATATTTTGTTTACTTTGAGAAGGCAAATAACAGCTTTAAATCTGGTTCCGTTGGAGTTGATGGTTTGTCGGCAGAGTTAAAGAAATGGGCCAAATGGCATTGGATGAGAGTTGTGATAGGTATAGGTGCTTTTTTCGCGTCCTTGTTGGCAATTCTATAGGGCATGTATATGTAAAAAAATAGCCTAACAAAAAGTTGCGAGTGAACTTGGCGTTAGAGAGCCAAAAAACCACAATGCAATAATTTCGACTACACTAAGAGCACAACACACCGAAAAGGATTT
>DDJS01000030.1 GCA_002339165.1 Cellvibrionales bacterium UBA2618
CCGATGGTCAAACCGACCAACCCGCCCGCCATTATGTAGTAGATAAAATCCATCGAATCCAATCTTGGTCTCTAACAAGGCGCTAGCTTAGCAATTTCGATGTATACTAAGAAGTAATTGTTAAACATACTTTTATAGCTATTTAGAATAACAATAGGGTATTCTTGACCTAATACGATCAGTTTTTGGTGATTGATCGCGCCTTCCACCGGGGTTCTCCGCCAACAGAGGCGATGCACATGAAGCTTCAACAATTGCGCTACATCTGGGAAGTTGCACACCACGATTTAAACGTTTCTGCGACGGCGCAGAGTCTGTATACCTCTCAACCAGGTATTAGCAAGCAGATTAGATTACTCGAAGACGAACTGGGCGTTGAAATATTTTCACGCAGCGGCAAACATCTGACTCGGGTGACGCCGACAGGCGAGCATATACTCAAAATTGCCGGTAATATCTTGCGCCAAGTAGAGAGCATCAAACAGTTAACCGATGAGCACAATAGCCCAGAACTTGGTAGTTTATCGATCGCTACCACCCATACTCAGGCGCGCTACGCTCTGCCTGACGTGATCAATGGGTTTATTCGCAAGTACCCCAAAGTTGCCCTGCACATGCATCAGGGAACGCCGACGCAAATCGCCGAGAAAGCGGACGACGGCAGCGCTGACTTTGCTATTGCCACCGAGGCGATTGAGCTGTTTAAAGATTTAGTGATGATGCCCTGCTACCGCTGGAATCGTTGTATTTTGGTGCCCAGAGATCACCCACTAGCGGCCCTTGAGCGCGTAAGTTTAGAAGACATTGCCAGCTACCCACTGGTCACCTACGTGTTTGGATTTACTGGGCGCTCGCGCCTGGATCAGGCCTTTAGTCGCCACGAATTAACCCCCAACGTGGTGTTTACCGCGACGGATGCCGATGTCATCAAAACTTATGTCAAGCTTGGGCTCGGCGTGGGTATCGTTGCACGTATGGCGTGCGACGATCAGGATAGCGATCTGGTATCGATCAGCGCTGAGCACTTGATCGAGCCGAGCGTGACCTACATTGGATTTCGTAAGGGCACTTATCTCAGAGGGTATATGTACGATTTTATCCACGCCTTCGCGCCCCACCTGACACGGTCGGTCATCGACGAGGTCATGGCGCTACCAAATAAAGACGCGCAACGCGCCTATTTTGAGGATATGGAACTGCCTTATCTGTAATCAACGCGACTCTCAGGTTTTGGTTATGGGGTTTTTTGGGTAGGGCGCACTTGAGTTTGCGGCGGCCGCAGAAGTTGCGTAGAGTTGCGCTGTTACTATTATTTAGGTTGTTAGAATGGAAATTGCTTGCTTAGATCTCGAGGGAGTACTGATTCCCGAGATATGGATCGCCTTCGCAGAAAAAACCGGTATTGAAGAGTTAAAAAAAACCACCCGAGATGAACCAGACTACGACGTGTTAATGCGTTATCGGCTCGACATTCTCAACCGCCATGGCCTGGGCTTGGGCGAGATTCAGGAAGTGATAGCCACCCTGCAACCACTCGATGGTGCGGTGGAGTTTGTGCAATGGTTACGTCAGCGCTTTCAAGTGGTGATCTTGTCTGACACCTTTTACGAGTTCGCTCAACCGCTGATGCGCTACCTCGATTATCCGGCGCTGCTGTGCCATCAATTGGAGGTCGATGCCTCTGGAGCGGTGCAAAACTATTGTCTGAGGCAGGCCAACCCCAAGCGTCAGGCGATCGTCGCCTTTAAGAGTATGTACTATCGAACCATTGCTGCTGGGGATTCGTACAACGACACGTCGATGTTGATCGAGGCCGATGCGGGTATTTTGTTTCACGCGCCGGCGCAAGTGATCGAGGAGTTTCCGCAATTTCCGGCGGTGCACAACTATGCCGATCTCAAGCAACAATTTGTGCTAGCGAGCGAGCGTGATTTGACGCTTTAAGCGAATTGAGGTGGACTGTTTGCACGCCGGCGGCGGCGGATAGAGCGACCCGAACAGACTAGGTGAGCTACACTGTCGATATGACTGAAGCCAACAGCAGCAGTACTGAGCGCATTCGCGAAAAGAAAAGGGTGTTTCTCGCCAGAGAACAGCGCATCATCGATGCGGCGCTAGAGTTGTTTATCGATCAACGTATCGACAGCGTCACGGTCTCTAAAATCGCCAGTCGCGCCGGTATCGGCAAGGGCACCGTTTACAAGCATTTTCTCACCAAAAATGAGATTCTGATGCGGATTATGCTCGATTATGAAAAACAATTGAGCACCAATCTTGCCGCTGGTATAAGAAAAGCCGAGGCGGGCGCGCCGGGCGCTGCTGCGCGGGCCTATTTTGAATCCCGATTAGCGCGACCAGAACTCGATCGATTGGTGCAGCAACTCGAGATTCGTTTAGCCGATGCCCAAGACGTGGCTCCGCAATTGGAGGAGCTACACCGCATGCGCCGCTCCAACGAGGCGTCATTGAGTCAGATGCTTACCAAACAAATAGAGCGCGGGGTCCTCGAGGATGTGCCGACACACTATCACTACCTGGCATGTTGGGCGCTTGCTCAGGGGGCTGTAGAGCTGTGCTTTAACAAGAGCTGGAACTACCGTCTGGACACTGAAAAATTGATGGAGTTCATTACTGGCATCGGTATGACCATGAGTAATACCGGACAGTATCGGGCCGATCGCGGAGATCCCAGCGATGATTAAACAACTCGATCAACTATTTAATACCGAATTAGGCCGCCAGCGTGACTCTGTGGGTGGGCTGCCACCGGTGCATCTGTGGGACACATGCCTGTGCGGTGATATCGACATTGTTATCGACCGCGAAGGGCGCTGGATTCACGAGGGCGGCGAAATCAAACGCGCGGCAATGGTCAAATTATTTAGTTCACTGCTCAGGCGCGAGGCTGACGATTATTTTTTGATTACGCCCGAAGAAAAATGGCGTATTAAAGTAGCCATTGCGCCGTTTTTTATAATCTCAGCGCAGCGCCAAAAGCGTTCGACGGATCAGGCGATCAGTCTCACCGCTCGCACTGGCGAAGTGATTGTGATTGGCGAGAACAACCCCCTATGGGTCGAACCACAACAGGGCAGGGCAGCCCTAAGTAGCGTGCCTTTAGTGAGCGTGCGCAATGGTATGTCTGGCCTGATCAGCCGCGATGTGTTTTACCAACTGGTGTCGTGGGGGGCGGTCAACCCATCGACTCACTGCCTTGAAATCGAGAGTCTTGGCGAGCAATTCTCACTTGGCAGCGTCGACGAATAAGTACCGCTCCGCCGATCAAGGATAGACCGGCTCAACCACCGCGTAGCAAGCCTCCTCTAGGCATATTAAAGTGATCGTTTTAAAGAGGTGATCTTGAACAGAGGTTGTTGCAAATAGCTGAGCGTTTAAAAGAGATCGGCATAATTAGAGTTCAGTGCAAAGAGTTCAGTGCAAAGAGAGCAGAACAAATAAATTAGTTTACGTTTACTCGGGGCAGGCCACCGGTGCCAAAATTCTAGAACAAGAACAAGAACAAGAACAAGAGGTCTAACGCCTGAAATAAAAAGGCCCTAACTCGAAATCCTCAAGTCAAAACCCCAGGGTTCGAACCTATTCGGTGATCGTTACAGCGCTAAGACAGGCGGTAATCAGCAGAGTTAAGCGTGCCCGTTACCGCTGGTAATCTTAGTACTGGCGGGGCATAACCCCCCATTTGGGCAATTCAGCATCCCCGCTGATCTACATGTTCGGGTAGTTTGGCCCGCCGGCGCCCTCAGGGGTGACCCAGTTAATATTTTGGCTGGGCTCCTTGATATCGCAAGTCTTGCAGTGCACGCAGTTTTGAGCGTTGATCTGGAATCGCTGATTGCCTTGGTTGTCGGCAATCACTTCGTAGACACCCGCCGGGCAGTAGCGCTGCGCCGGTTCATCGAACTCGCCAAGGGTGAAGCTAATCGGCAACTGCGGATCGGTTAGTTTCAAATGGCACGGCTGATCTTCTTCGTGGTTGGTGCTGGATAAAAACACCGACGAGGCCTTGTCAAAACTGATAATGTTGTCGGGCTTTGGGTAGTCAATTTTGGCACATTCGGCGGCGGGTTTCATGGTTGCATGGTCCGGTTTTTTATCGCGCAGCGTAAAGGGTAATTTACCGCCAAAGATATTTTGCTCGAGCCACACACCGGCCAAACCAATCAATAGCGGAAAGCTGTGCATCCAACCGGAGAAATTGCGCGCTTTATGCAGTTCTTCGTAAAGCCACGAGGCTTTAAAGGCATCTGCGTAGGAGGCAAGATCAGCCGGCGCTGATTCGCCTTGGGCGATCGCAGCAGCGACGCACTCCGCAGCCACCATACCGCTTTTCATGGCGGTATGGTTGCCCTTGATCTTGACACTGTTGAGGGTGCCGGCGTCACAACCGATCAATAAACCACCAGGAAAGTGTATTTTCGGTAGCGAATTGAGGCCGCCCTTGATGATCGCCCTAGCACCATAGCTAATGCGCGATCCGCCTTCGAGGTATTTTAAGGTATCTGGATGCTGTTTCCAGCGTTGGAATTCTTCGTAGGGACTCATGTGCGGATTGCTGTAATTCAGATCGGCAATAAGCCCAATGTAAACTTGGCTGTTCTCGGCGTGATAGAGAAAAGCACCACCACCTGAACTGCTCTCTTGCAGTGGCCAACCGATCCCATGAACCACTAATCCTTCCTCATGTTTGTCTTTAGGTATATCCCATATTTCTTTGATTCCAATACCATAATGCTGCGGATCTGAATCTTTATCTAATTCGAACTTAGCGATCAGTTGCTTGCCGAGATGCCCCCGGCAACCCTCGGCAAACAGGGTATACTTGGCGTGTAATTCCATGCCCTGGGCATAGCCGGACTTTTTCTCACCATCGATACCAACGCCCATATCGCCAGTCGCTATGCCCTTAACCGAACCATCGTCGTGGAACACCACCTCAGATGCGGCAAATCCGGGGTAGATATCGACTTCCATCGCTTCCGCTTGTTCTGCGAGCCAGCGGCAGACGTTGGCCATCGACACGATATAGTTACCGTAGTTGTGGGTTGGCTTTGGAATGAAAAAGTTGGGCAGTTTGACCGACCATTTATTCGACAGATAAAAAAGAAAGTTGTCTTTTTTTACCGGGGTATTGAGTGGCGCGCCGCGCTCTTTCCAGTCGGGAACGAGCTCATCTATGGCTCGCGGTTCAAACACCGCACCGGAAAGGATGTGCGCGCCGACCTCGGAGCCTTTTTCGACGACGCAGACGCTGATCTCGGGGTTTAGCTGTTTAAGCCGAATAGCCGACGACAGCCCTGCGGGGCCCGCGCCGACGATAACCACGTCGTACTCCATCGATTCTCTTTGCAATTGTCTTCTCCACAGTTAACTCAGACGTTATTTTACGCGCAATAGATCGGCATAGCTACAATCGCCGTACCTCTAAAGGTAGTGGTAGCGCGGAGGTTTTGCCCTTCTGTCACCTTGATAAATAGACGCACAGCAAAGCCATTACCAAAGCTATAGCGACTATTACCGCCATCAATTATACGCAAAGAGTGGCGTTGCGGTTGTGTTTACTCTCTGCGAGTGGGCGGCTGGGGATTGATTTTGGCGTCATACATTGGCATCATATCGCTCCGATTTAAGCGCTACTACTGGCCCACCCGTCAGCCTCGGCGCCGCCAGCGATCACTCAACCCAATCAACAAAAGAAGGATCACCATGAAAGTACTGGTACCAGTTAAGCG
Organism: Cellvibrionales bacterium UBA2618; assembly: GCA_002339165.1. Taxonomy (GTDB): domain Bacteria; phylum Pseudomonadota; class Gammaproteobacteria; order Pseudomonadales; family Porticoccaceae; genus TMED48. Next base: position 5,751 of record DDJS01000030.1, read on the forward strand.
AGTTGTCGATTATAACGTCAAGGTAAGGCCCAAGTCGGATGGTAGCGACGCCGATTTAGCCAACTTAAAGATGTCCATCAATCCCTTTTGCGAGATTGCCGTTGAAGAGGCAGTGCGCCTCAAAGAGCAGGGCATTGTCAGCGAGATTGTCGCCGTGTCTGTCGGTGTTCAACAAGCGCAGGAGCAGTTGCGCACGGCACTCGCGCTGGGTGCAGACCGCGCCATCTTGATTGCCACCGATGTCGCCATCGAGCCATTGGCGGTCGCTAAATGCCTTAAGGCCGTGTGCGATAATGAGAAACCCGATATCGTTTTGCTCGGTAAGCAGGCGATCGACGGTGACAATAACCAGACCGGCCAGATGCTCGGTGCCCTTACAGGATTCCCCCAAGCGACCTTTGCCTCAGAGTTGACCCTGAGCGCCGATGGCGCCATTGTCAAGCGCGAAGTCGATGGCGGCCTGCAGACCCTGTCGTTGACGCTGCCGGCTATCGTGACCACTGACTTACGCCTTAACGAGCCGCGCTATGCGTCGCTGCCCAACATTATGAAGGCCAAGCGCAAGCCACTTGACAGCACCACGCCCGAAGAGCTCGGCGTCGATGCCACACCCCGCACCAGTTTGCTGAACGTTAGATTACCCGCCGAGCGCCAGGCTGGGGTCGTGGTAGAAGACGTCAGCGCGCTGGTCGATAAACTGAAGAACGAAGCGAAGGTGATCTCATGAGCACGTTGATTATTGCAGAACACGACAATGCCTCACTCAAGGCAGCAACGCTAAATTCGGTGGCTGCTGCGCAAGCCATCGGTGGCGATATTGATATATTGGTGGCCGGCAGCGATTGTCAAGCCGTTGCCAAACAGGCCGCACAGATCGCCGGCATCGCGCGAGTACGGGTGGCCGATAATGCCGCTTACGCCAACGCTCTGGCCGAAAACGTGGCACCGTTGATCGTCGAGATAGCCGGCGATTACTCGCACATACTCGGGACAGCAACTACCACTGCGAAGAACATTTTGCCGCGCGCTGCAGCGCTGCTCGACGTTCAGTCAATTTCGGACATTAGCGCGGTGATCAGCGACGATACCTTTGAGCGACCAGTGTACGCCGGCAGTATGATCGCCACGGTGCAGAGCAGCGACGCCATCAAGGTGATTACCGTGCGTGGAACGGCGTTTGACGCCGCCGCCAGTGATGGCGGTTCAGCATCCATTGAAGCCATTGATTCGGCACACGATGCAGGTAATTCTTCGTTTGTCGGTGAAGAAGTGGCAGCCTCGGATCGCCCAGAGTTAACCGCCGCAAAAACCGTGGTCTCCGGTGGCCGAGCGCTGGGTAGCGAAGAGCAATTTTCGATGATCTATCATCTCGCCGATCACATGGGTGCGGCAGTCGGCGCATCGCGTGCAGCGGTTGACGCCGGGTATGCGCCGAACGATATGCAAGTCGGACAGACTGGTAAGATCGTCGCGCCAGACCTGTATATGGCGATCGGCATCTCGGGTGCGATTCAGCATCTCGCCGGCATGAAGGACAGTAAAGTGATCGTCGCGATCAATAAAGATGAAGAGGCACCGATATTTTCGGTGGCCGATTATGGGTTGGTGGCAGATTTATTTGTTGCGCTACCCGAACTGGAAGCAGCGCTCTAAGCGCGCGGTTATACAGCCAATAAAAAAGGCCCTTAGAGGCCTTTTTTATTGGCAATTAAACGGCTTTTTATAA
>DDJS01000097.1 GCA_002339165.1 Cellvibrionales bacterium UBA2618
CGCCACCAAGTTGGCGTCGCCAATCTCCACACCGAGATCGCCGCCTGCCACCATGATTCCGTCGGCGGCGGTGATAATACCATCCGAGGCTACTTCGCCGATGGCCTCTACGGGTTCGATTTTGGCGATAATGTGGGCGCTGCTGCCGGCTGCTGCGAGCAGTTCGCGACTCTCTTCGATATCACTCGCGCAATGCACAAAAGATACCGCTAAATAATCACAATCTAAATCGGCGGCGGTTTTGATGTCGCGGCGATCCTTGTCAGTCAGAGCCTTAGCCGACAGTCCACCGCTAAATTTATTGATGCCCTTGTGGCCGGATAAAACGCCACCCGTTACGGTGCGACACGTCAGCGCAGAGGTTGTTTTCGCCGCAATCTAAAGAACAATGCGGCCATCGTCCAGCAGCACTCGGTCGCGGACCGCGAAGCCATCTAAATAATCGCGCTCAATAAATACGTTGTGCTCGTCGCCAGCGGCCGAGTCGGTTGCGCTGTCGAGACGCAACTCGTCGTTGTCTGCAAGTACGATGCCCTGTTCATCGGCGAAGCACCCGACGCGCACTTTCGGTCCCTGCATATCACAGAGGATACCGATCGGCGTTTTTAAACGCGTCGCAAGTTCTCTGATTTGGCACGCTCGCTGGCGGTACTGATCGGCATCACCATGCGAAAAATTTAGGCGAAAAACGTCCACTCCAGCGGTGATCAGTCCTTCCATCGCCTCTTTTTTGTGGCTCGCAGGGCCCAGTGTTAGGATAATTTTTGTGCGTCGTTTCATTGCTATGATGCCCCTGTTGGACTAGCCAGTAGCAGCGCATTGTCGAGCAAACGGTTGGAGAATCCCCGCTCATTATCGTGCCAGGCGATGAGCCTCACCAAGGAGCCATTAACCAGTGTTTACCAAGCATCAAAATCACACGAATAAGGCGAATGGTTAAAATCGATGGATATTAACGGCTGGTCGCAATAATCGAGCACTTGGTGGGCGTCGCCGTCGGCGGCGCTCTTCATCAGTTGATTGACCTCTTCACAGCTCGTATCGCGAGCAGCGTTAAACGGCAGGTCGACCAGCGAGACATTGATCGGCGGCACCCGTGCTGCCGAGCCGTTCAGTCTGCCGGCCAGTTCGGGAAGGACTTCTGAGATTGCCTTGGCGGCCCCAGTTTTTGTTGGGATCATGTATTGGGTTGCAGTGTGCGCCCGATACATATCAGCATGATAGGAATCGGTAAGTTGCTGGTCGTTGGTATACGCGTGTACCGTCGTCATAAAGCCTGATAGTAAACTGAGTTCGCGGTGCACGGGTTCGACCATGGGTGCCAGACAGTTTGTCGTGCATGAGGCGTTTGAAACAATCCGATGTTGGCTCGATAAAGTACTGTGATTAAGCCCGTAGACGATGGTCGCATCAACATCGCTGCCGGGGGCGGATATCAACACCCGCTGGGCACCCGCCTCGAGGTGTTTGCCCGCGCTATGACGATCCGTGAATACGCCAGTGCACTGGCAGACAAGATCTATGTCCATTTGCCCCCACGGCAGTCGAGCTGCATCGCGTTCCGACAGCCACTGTATCCCTTGGTGGTCGATGTAAAGTTGGTCGCCACGGCAGGCGACATCACCGGCAAATCGGCCGTGCACGCTATCGTACTTGAGCAGGTGCGCGTTGACCTCGATATTGCCGAGGTCGTTGATCGCAACGATTTGGATTTTATTGCGTAATTCGCTGCGCTCATAAAGTGCTCGGACGATATTACGACCGATGCGGCCAAAACCATTAATAGCAATTTTGATCGTTAAAAACCCATAATTGTAATTAAACTACGCTTTTTATAGGTAATTTGCTCGTAGATGGCATCATATAGGTGATGTTTATCAATTTTTCTCGAAATAATTAAAATATATGTAATTAAATTAGATTTCGGTTCTTGCTTGACTAACGACTCGGCTAGAAATGGCGGTTATTTTTGAATTATACTAATTCTTAATACCACACCGAATCTCTTAAGGACTTGCAAGCTATGTCAGACACAGCCATTTATCCGATCCCCGAGCACTGGCAAAATTCTGCATGGATTGATTCGGCGACTTATCGCGAGATGTATCGTCAGTCTATCGAAGCCCCAGACGAGTTCTGGTCGCAGCAGGCGCAGCAGTTTTTACAATGGCAACAACCTTGGCAGTCGGTCTGTGATGCCGATTTTTCGGACGGTCGCGCGGCTTGGTTTAGCGGCGGTAAGCTGAATGTCGCGGTCAATTGCATCGACCGACATCTGCCCGAACGCGCCGCGCAAACGGCCTTGATATGGGAGGGCGACGACCCGGGACAAGACCTCCATATCAGCTATGCGATGCTGCATGACAAGGTGTCGCGCCTAGGCAATCTGCTGCGTCAGCGTGGGGTCGCCAAGGGAGATCGAGTGTGTATCTATATGCCGATGATTCCCGAGGCGATCTATGCGATGTTAGCGTGCGCTCGGATTGGCGCGGTGCACTCGGTGGTCTTTGGTGGATTTTCGCCGGAGGCATTAAAAGAC
>DDJS01000009.1:0-293 GCA_002339165.1 Cellvibrionales bacterium UBA2618
CGCCTATTTGTAATCCTCCGCGCGCCTAGAGGCCCCAGCGAATGAGATCACGTTTTGGCCTTCACTAGCACTAGGTATAAATAAAAAATTCAGTGTAAAAAGCTTCAGGGGAAAAAGCTTGGGCAGATAAAAGGTCGAGATACGAGGCCCCGCAAAGTTCGCCATCGATCAAGGTGCATCGACCCGTCCAGCGGTTTTCGTTAAGCCGGCTTGAATTCTGTGCCTAGGGAATAGGCCACCGGGATTATGGCAATTTGGGTCGCCTGAGCAAACGGGATTTACAAAATTTGAGC
>DDJS01000009.1:644-4314 GCA_002339165.1 Cellvibrionales bacterium UBA2618
TTCACGTTCGTAAGCTAGGTGCAGTTTAGTCCAACAACTGCCCAAACCGCGCGGCGAGCATAGAATTCCATGTAGCCGGAATAATCGACGCGTACATCCTGGCCTGAAACTGGACGTTGCCGGCTTTCTCTGGACTGTCCAAAAGCACTGGTTAACATGGAAAAACCAGTACTGGCACGTCTCTGATATGCTCGGCCAAATAAGCTAATAAACTTAACACAGGTTCCTGTGTAACACGCATGTCAGGAGATTCTGAGGGTTGGCGATCAGGCGATCGGGAACTCGCAGCATATTAATTGTAGGCTTGCTTGTAATGCTCGCCAATGCGGCGTTTTTTATCGGTGTGATAGACCACAATAAATTACCAGTCCTGAACATTTTAGCTACTCGGCGCATGCATGGCCAATTCTGAGCACTCCGCCACCAAGACTATATCCACCGCTTTAAAAAAACCTAAACGCTTACGAACCGAGCGCGCAGTGTTGAGCAATCTATCTAGGATCAAATGCTGAAAAGACATGTATCGATCCTGTAGGTGACCGCATTGCCCAGAAGGCGTTGTTAGCTGCGATAGGTGAGCCGTAAAATGACTTATAGAGAAAGTAAATATCAACAACTTGAGCTGATATAAAAGCATAGTTATTCTACTCTGACCGCTGCCCGGGAGAGTAGCAAAGCGCCTCTACCGCGGCTCGCCTACACCCGACAGTTCACTGATCACGCTTGACCACCGAAAACTCACCCAGCAACGGCACGGCTAGAGCGTTACTCGATCGCTGCAGCGGCCCTCACGCTGAGATTGGCGGCATGGTTCATAATATGAAAAATAACGCTTTGCTCCAACGTACCGGTCGCTAGGTGCGCTCCTGGGCCGGTTGCATAGACGGCGACATCCGCTCCGGAGTGAGTTTCTGCTTCCAGTGGCACCAGAACTTCTTGGTGAAAACCACCACTGCCGGTATCCACTTCGGACAGGTCATGACGACCTGCATTAATCGGCTCAGCATAGGCCAAATCGGCGTTGGTGGCACCTTGTAAATTCTGGAACCCACGACCGTTTTGATAGCCAAGAGTCGTGTAAGGTCGACCCTCAGAATCGTGGGCTGGCTGGTCGCTATCGGGCGGCACTACAACACCCAAAATCGGATTGCCGCGACGGGGATAGCCCGCAATCGTCATGACGTGGCCATGATCAGCGGTGACTAAAATCAAGGTCTCGCGAGGATTGGTTTTGGCAACCGCAAGACCCACCGCAGTCGACAGCTCAACCGCATCGGTAAGCGCATTATATGCGCTGGTGGCATGGTGCCCATGATCTATGCGTCCGGCCTCGACCACCAGAAAAAATCCCTCGGGGTTACCGGTCAATAAATCGATACCCTTGGCAGTCATGTCGCTGAGCGATGGCTCTGTATTAATTACCGCGAGACGATCCGCCGCGTAGCGCATGTGGGAATCGCTAAACAGTCCTAGAACCGGCCCTTTATCCGCCGGGTTCAAGGCCAACAAACTGGCCGCCGTATCGACGTAGCGGCCCTTGTTATATTTTTTTTGCCATTCACCAATCAGATCACGCCCATCGCTGCGCAAACCCACTCGCGGTTCAAGAGGCGCTGTTTCAATCGTAGCATGGAACTCGAGCGACGCATCGTTGAATACCGTTGTCGGTAAAAAATGTCTACGCCCGCCGCCCAGAGCAAGGTCCAAACCATCGACCTCGACCCCGGATAGATGCTCTAAACGATCCTCAAATTGCACCAATTGCAGCGCGATATCCTCACAACCAGCCTCTACTGCGGCCACTGGCATATTTGATATATCCTCCCAATTTCGCTCGACCGACACCGCATAGGTCGCCGCGGGCGTGGCATGGGTTATGCGCGCAGTGGAAATAACCCCAGTCGACATACCTGCAACCTCCGCCAACATCAGGGCACTAATCAGTTCGCTGCCACTCTGGCTCACACAATTACCGCGCTGCACATTTTGGTCGACACCGACAACTCCGAAATTGGTTTTAACGCCGCTCATAATAGCGGTCATAGTACCGGCCGAGTCTGGTGTTTGAGCATCGACATTGTAGGTTTTAACCAAACCCGAAAATGGAAAACGATCGAAGCTCAAACTGTGCTCCTCACCGCTGAAGCCAAGATTTTGGCCATCGAGAATCCGCGCAGCGGTGACTGTCGATATCCCCATACCGTCACCGACAAAGATAATGATATTTTTCGCAGCGCCGGCCGATAAAATAATATTCTCCATCGCATGGGTCGATGCCACGATAACGCCCTCAGATTGACGATACCAAGGGTTGGCCCGGATAGACCGAAGCCGATCATCTAGCTCATTGCCAGTCACAGAAACGACAGGGGTATCGCGATCAATTTGCGTGCATCCCGAGACCAAGAATACAGACACCAACCAGTAGATTAACTTGCCCATAGTGCACTCCCAATAGTCATTGACCAACCCACGCTAGCCTAGGCTGCGTAACGCTGGGTGATCAGTATACAGGTACCTCCGGCCTCAGCAATCAGGATCTGGTTTGTTGCACGGAGTCTGTGCGAATCAACGACACGCAAAGAGCCTTCTTAACCACCGCTCGATCAACGTGGTGAACCATCGATGGGTAATAGAATGCGAAAGTTGCAACCCTGCCCCTCGGTAGCCTCGATCCGTACCGAACCGCCATGCTCATCGACCACCTGTTTAACAAGGTACAATCCAACGCCGGCACCACGGGTGGGCTTGGAGGAGAAAAACAAATTGAAAACTTTTTCGCGATTGTGTTCGGCGACGCCCGGGCCATTGTCCGCCACGTCAATCCACACCATACTGTTCTGATTGCCCAGTCGTAAAGTCAATATTCCACCGCGCGGCATAGCCTCAGCGGCATTTTGAATCAGATTGTACAGCGCTTGTTGCAGTCTCTGAGTATCGCAAACGATGTTCGGCACCTCGGTGTACTCGCGCCGTACTTCAACCGTATCTACGAGGTCTCGCTGTGCCATCGTTAGCGCTTGTTCGAGCGATCGCTGCACATCGTCCTTGACAAAATAACCACGCCGCGACGGCGAAAAATAATTCATATCGGCCAGCGTCTTCGATACCACTGCCATCGCATCCGTCGATTCTTCAATACGCATATCGATGTCTCGCAGCAGGCTTGGAATATTTAGACCTTGGGTGATCGCTTGTAATTGGCCGACATACGACCTTAGCAAACGGCCTTTGGCTTTGTTGATATCGATAAAGGCGGATTGCTTTTTAAGGACTTGATCCAAAGCCAAAAAATGATGCTGAATGCTACTTATATTGCCACGTAAAAACGCGATCGAACTATCCATTCGGCCACTGATACCAGTGGCTAAATTTCCCATCGCGAGTATTTTTTGTGAGCTGTCCAGTCGTTCGTTGAGTTCGCCTACACGCTCACGACACGCACGCAGTTCGCCATCCTTAGTCTGTAATTTTTCGATGTGCGTGTAATTCTTTTGATTTAGGCTATTGATTTGATCTTGCTTTTCTTGCAGCGACTTTTCAAGTGTACGCTTTTGATCCAGCAATTCTTGCAATTGCTCCTGTATCAATGTCGATTCCGACACGTTCAGTCTCCCTCTGTGTCTGCGTTATCCGACTTGAGGCCCGCGAAAGCGCTTCCTACGAAAAC
>DDJS01000009.1:4707-30149 GCA_002339165.1 Cellvibrionales bacterium UBA2618
GCGTCAATGGCAGTAGACAATTGTCTGAACGATCGACTGGCGTAATATAGTTACTCGATTGATAAATTTTTGCAAGCATTAAAAATGGAATAATTCACGCACCTGAAGGCGCAAACTATTGGCGATTTTCTCCAAGTTGGAAAATCGCGGCGAGTGCACGCCGCGCTCAATATTGCTGATGGTTTCTATGGTTAAATCAGTCATATCGGCGAGTTGCTCCTGAGTCAGGCCTTGATCCCGCCGGACCTGCGTCAGTCTTTTACCAAATTTCTCTTTTAACCCTGCCACAGTTAACTCCCAGCCCTAACAAAAAGAACCCCATAATATTAAGAGGCTCAACGTCATCATATAGATGCTAAACAAGTGACCGTATATAGAAAACGAAGTGCATCTTCGACTTTCTAATATTTATTTTTTAATGACCTGATAATGTCAGAATACCGCATCATAAATCATATTCATAGATGTATATTAACCTTATTGAAAAACACTGAAAAAGCACCAAAATGAATTTTTTTTATAGATTTTATTATTCTAATTAATTAGTTACAATTTACTAGCGTTTGTATCGCATTTAATAACGGTCAATAAAAGAGCGATAGAAAATTCAGTTTCGCATTACAAAGTCTATTAATTAATAGTTAAACAATCTCTACCTTTGCGCGCAACAGTCGTTGCTCGAATAAATCAATCAAACAGCCATTTCTTTCCCTGCTAACAAAGCGGTAGACTGTTCAGAACAATATTAGTCACTGAATGGGTCCTTACAAAGATGCAATTATGGCGGCACAATTTTCTCACCCGCAATAAGTTAGGTAGCGCCTATCTCTCTCGAGCGAACCAGTGGTTTGACCCCTTAATAAAAACTTGCGCGCCCTCGTCAATAACGACCGGGAAAGCGTTTGTTTTCGGTATCAATGGTACCCAAGGCTCTGGGAAATCGACTTTGGCCGACTATCTGTGCGAGCTAGTCAAGGCACGGTTGGGATTGACTGCCGTCGCATTATCGCTAGATGATTTTTATTTAACCCAACAGCAGCGTCAACAACTTGCCGCACAAGTTCATCCGCTTCTGGCGACCCGCGGCGTGCCGGGAACCCATGATGTGCCGCTGGCCATACGGACACTAGATCAACTCTCTAGCGGGCATGGCGAACTTCAACTACCTCGCTTTGACAAGAGCAATGACGACCGTGTTACGTGCCAACAACTCACTACGATCGTCGCTCCCGTCGATGTGATCATACTCGAAGGTTGGTGCCTCGGCGCACGGCCACAATCTGCGATTGAACTGCAGTCGCCGATCAATCGACTAGAGCGCGACCAGGACGCCGCCGGGATCTGGCGCGCTTATGTCAACAACGCGTTAGCCGAACACTATCAAGAATTATTTAAGCGCATTGATAGCTGGATTATGTTGCGCGCACCGTCGTTCAAACAGGTCTATCAGTGGCGCTTAGAGCAAGAGGTCAAACTCGCCGATACGCTAAACGAGAGTGATAAGCGAAACGCTTCCAACATCATGAATAAAAAACAAATAGGTAATTTTATTTTGCATTATCAACGGATAACTGAGGTTCTATTGCGCGATCTTCCAGCCTCCGTCGATCATCTTTTTCAGCTCGACGAAGCACGTGAGATTACAGAGTATCGAGCGCAGCAGCCAAATCGTTAATAATATCATCGAGCGTTTCAATACCCACAGAGAGCCTCACAAGGCCATCGACAATACCAATTTCTTGACGCACCGATCGCGGCACCGAGGCATGGGTCATAATCGCCGGATGCTCGATTAGACTCTCGACACCACCGAGACTTTCGGCCAGAGCAAAGATCTGGGTTCGCTCGAGTAATTGCCTTGCAGACTCCAGGCCACCGCGAACAACCACGCTGATCATTCCGCCAAATCCAGCCATCTGACGACCTGCCAACGGGTGTTGCGGATGGCTCTCGAGCCCCGGGTAGTAGACCCGCTCAATCCCCTTATGCTCTTCAAGAAACTCTGCCACACGTTGAGCATTTAGGCAGTGGCGCTGCATACGCAACGGTAACGTCTTTAAACTCCTGAGCACCAAAAAACTATCAAATGGACTCATAATCGGGCCGATGGCATTCGACAAGTAGGCCATCGCCTCAGCCAAGTCTTGCCGTTGACGAGCGCATACCACCATGCCGCCGACGACATCAGAATGACCGTTAAGATACTTGGTCGCGGAGTGCACCACCAGATCAAATCCGAACGCCAATGGCTGTTGAACGAATGGCGAACAAAAGGTGTTATCGCACACTGCAATCAAGTTATGTCGCTTCGCAAACGTGGCTACCGCCGCTAGATCGACCAACTTTAACAGTGGGTTGGTAGGTGTCTCTACCCAAATCATCTTCGTATTAGGCTGTAATGATGCCTCTAATTGACCGCTATCGCTGAGATCGGCAAAGCTAAATTCTAGGCCCGCCGACCGCTTCCTAACGTTTTCGAACAACCGATAGGTCCCGCCGTAAAGATCATCCATGGCGATCACATGATCACCGGCATCGAGGATTTCCAAAACCGTCGCAATCGCCGACATACCGGAGGCAAAAGCCAGTCCCGTTCCGCCACCCTCTAGATCGGCAATACACACCTCGAGAGCTTGACGCGTCGGGTTGTGGCTTCTCGAGTACTCAAAGCCCTGGTGCACGCCGGGGCTCTCCTGTACATAGGTTGAGGTCGCATAAATCGGCATCATAATGGCACCGGTGCTCGGATCAGGGCTTTGGCCGGCGTGAATGGCACGGGTTTCAAACCCTTCGAGATCAATCTTGCTGGTCATAAAATACTCTCAATATCTAGTCTACAAACTACCGCTGGGACAATCAAACCGTTCTCACTCGATGTCTCTCTAGAAACCTCTGCGCGACCTATTCTGGCGGTACTAAATACGCGGCCAAAGTATCCATTAAGACGGACCCAACATCGAACGATTAACCGAAACGCTGATTAAACGCATATCGGTGTTCGTATCCCTTAACCGCTAGATAACTGCAAAGTCCCGAGGGCGAAAAAGCCTGCGCTGTTTTGCGATATAAAATAAATGGTCCAAATGGCTCGCCGTGCCGAAACGCTTCGCCGAGCTTAAACGGCGGCGAATTTCTCGAAGGTAGCGGTCACCAATCGCTCGATCGCGGTTAACGCATCCTCATCATCCCATTCGGGCCCGCAATAGCCGATACTCGGAGCGTACTCCTGGCCCCCGATATCATAGCTCTCAACCCGATCGAGATAGGCAGGATACTCGTGCTCTATCACCGGCAGATGCTCAACCCGATTCATCAAGAAAATAACCTCTGCGGCGGCGCAGTCGCGGTCCGATAGCGCTTGATTTGTGGGTCCAATCAAACAAAACGGAATATTCTTTGCCAACATCCGATCATAGGTCGGTTTGGCGAGAGGAATACGGCGTGTAAATATCTCGCCCTGCCGATAGTCCTCGGTCGGTTGCACCGCAATACCGCGACTGAAAGCTCGAAGGTCGTTGCGCTCGTGGGTGATAGATAAGTAATTGAACCAAGCCTCGGCGTATCGGCTACGGTATAAATTCCCCGAACAAACAAAGCAAATTTGCTTAACCGGTACCTCAATATGCGTACTGATCACACCGTCGAGTCCGGTTGCCCTTGCCACTGCAGTTGACGCGCCACCGGACGCCAGTCCTGAGTTACGGAAATAAACGCGCCGACTAGGCCATTACTTATCGAAATCACTGATCACCCTGAGCAATTGTCGGCAAGTGATCTGCCCGACCAAACGACCCTGATCAACTACCGGTCGGCGACGATGGCCGTGTTTGAGCATATCCTCTGCAACGCTCACCAAGTCGTCTCGAATATCGCAACTAATCACTGCAGTGGTCATATATTCACAGACCTGCCCCGTATTGGCAGCGGCATTATAAATACCACCGAGTATCGCTCGCAGACAATCCATCTCCGACAACACGCCAACCAACACACGATCATCATCGACCACGCAAACGCCGGAGATACGATGTTCAACAATACTGTCAATTGCTCGAAAAAGGTCATCAGTGGCGGACACCGTGGCTGGGTTGGGCAACATATAATCACTCAAATCGACCGAACGAACCATATCTAACACCCTTACTCTTATTGTTAAGTTTTTCGTGCCACCCAATTAACCAAAAGCGTGCCGTAACACAATGGTTTCTATTCGGTCTGGCCCGGTAGAGACAATATCGATGGGCGCACCGACCAACGTTTCAATACGATCGATATAGGCGCGTGCATTGGCCGGCAAATCGTCGAGACGCTGCGCACCGACCGTCACCTCAGACCAACCGGGTAGGGTTTGGTATTCAGGCACAATATGCTCATAGTCATCGGCATGCTGCGGAATACCCGCCGGACGGCCATCTGTATAACGATAGCCGGTGCAAATATTCACCGATTCAAGACCGTCTAATACGTCTAACTTGGTTAGGCAAATACCCGACATGCTGTTAATCCGCACCGCCTGACGCAATGCAACTGCGTCGAACCAGCCGCAACGACGCTCACGTCCAGTGGTAGTGCCAAACTCATGCCCCTTATCACCGAGGTATTTGCCCACCTCGCAGGTCAATTCGGTTGGAAACGGCCCGGAACCCACCCGCGTGGTATAGGCCTTGGTGATACCGAGTACATAGTCTAGGTATAACGGACCAAAACCGGTCCCAGAGGCAGCCGCCCCTGCGGTGGTATTGGAAGACGTCACAAAGGGATAGGTACCGTGATCGATGTCCAGTAAACTCCCCTGAGCACCTTCAAACAGAATATTTTCACCGGCTTCACGGCGATCGTGTAGCAGACCAGTAACATCGCACATCATCGGCAGTAACTGTTCGGCCCAACCAGCGGCAGCATCAATAATCTCAGCGTAATCAACGCCCGGTGCTTGGTAGTAATTGCACAGCGCAAAATTATGGTAATCGACTATTTCGCGCAATTTATCGGCGAAGCGTGGCATATTTTGCAAATCGCCGGTACGCAGACCTCGGCGAGCAATTTTATCCTCATAAGCCGGACCGATACCGCGGCCTGTGGTGCCAATTTTACTGTTCCCGCGGGCCGATTCACGCGCCACGTCGAGGGCGATGTGATAGTCCAAAATGAGCGGGCAATTGGCCGATATATGCAGGCGATCTCGCACCTCGACACCGCGTCCCTCGAGCATGGCGATCTCCCGTAATAAGGCATCCGAAGACAACACCACACCATTGCCAATCACGCAGCTCACGTTGGGGCGTAGAATACCCGAGGGAATCAGATGCAGTGCGGTTTTCTCACCGTCGATCACCAACGTATGGCCCGCGTTGTGTCCCCCCTGAAAACGCACCACCACCGAGGCTCTATCAGTGAGTAAATCGACGATCTTACCCTTACCTTCGTCACCCCACTGAGAGCCCAAAATAACAACACTTTTACCCATAAAATGCTTACTCACCCATAAGCCTCGCACGCGAGACACAGCTATAATAAATGTTTAACGACCCACCCATCGGGCCCTTTGACTAGTTGCCGATCACAGTTTAATTCCTGCAAGTTCTTCAGTTGATCCGAAAAAATCCTTACGACGCGCTCGCCGCTGTCACGTAACCTTTCGACTTCGACCCACAATTGCGCGTCGTTGTCGGCAGTGAAGCAAATACCCGCGCCCGACTCACAATCAATCGAACCAAGATTGACCAGCGCCTTCAAGTCGAAGGCAAACCCAGTCGCCGGCCGAGCGCGACCGAACACTTCGCCAATGTGGTCGTAACGCCCGCCATTTCCCAGCGCCTTGCCATGCCCTTTAACGTAACCGGAAAATACTAATCCAGTATGGTAGTGATACCCTGGCATTTCGCCCAAATCGAAGTATAGCGCGACATCCTCATCGGCAACTTCGGCAGCAACCGAACGCAACTGTTGAATCGCGGCGATCACCTTGGCTGGCGCATCGGCAAGTTCACGCTGCGCACGATCCAACACCTCAACCCCACCAATCAGGTTCGGCAGCAGCAGCAACCAGCTAGCCAACTTCAGATCGCCGATGTTTTGATCGACCCAGCCTTCTATTTCGTCCACCGCTTTACGTTGTAAAAGAGCACTAAACTGACTGGCTTGGTCTTCGCTGAGGCACGCCTCGTCGAGCAGACCTCGACAGATATCAACGTGACCAAGATCGAGACACACCGCATTCACACCCGCGACCTGTAAGCTTCTTAAAAACAGCGAAATAACCTCGATATCAGCCTCAACAGAGGCTTCACCGAAGAGTTCGATACCGATTGAGATAGGCGTTCGCGACGATAGTGGGTCACGCGCGCGCGTGTGCAAGACGGTACCGGCATAACAGAGTCGACTCGGACCCTCCATTGCCAAGCTATGTGCGTCAATTCTAGCCGTCTGAGGAGTGATGTCGGCGCGCACCCCCATCATCCGACCACTGCTTTGATCGGTAAGTCTAAAGGTCAGCAGATCCAAATCTGCGCCGGCGGCGCTAAGCAGTGAATCGGTAAACTCGAGCATCGGTGGTATGACCAAGTCATAACCCCACGAATGGTACAAATCGAGCAGTCGGCGCCGATTATACTCAATCAAACGTGCTCTACCCGGCAGCACTTCCTCCACGCCATCGGGTAGTATCCAACGATTTACTCCTGCCATAGTCGCCTCAGGCCGCGCTCTAATCGATCAACGCATTAATAGTAATATGCCACAACCCACGAGCATACAGGTTAAGCCGAGGGCGCGCATATGCCGCGTCTCTAAAGCGACCATAGTCTCGAGTATCCGCAGCCACCGATCCGGCATCAAAAACGGCATAATACCCTCAAAAACCAACATTAACGCCAGCGCTCTCGATAGGTCTTCAAGCATGTTCGTATGTACCTTAAATTGACAAAAAAAAGCCGGGGCTTCCCGGCTTTTAAGTTTATCAAAATCACTCAGCTGTGACACGACAATTTACGCTTCGACGCCAATCGCAACCGATCTTGAGATCAGGTTCCATTCTGATTTTTGAGGTATTTGAAAAAATCGCTGTTGGGTTCGACCAGCAAGATATCGCCCTTGTTAGAAAACGCCGACTTGTAAGCATTCAGGCTACGAATGAATGCGTAAAACTCTTTGTCCCGACTGAAGGCCTCGGCATAGATTGAAGCCGCTTCTGCATCGCCTTGCCCGCGTAATTGCTCCGCATCGCGGTAGGCATTTGCCATTTCGATGGTTCGTTCACGGTCGGCTGATGCGCGAATTTTCTCAGACCTCTCCTTACCCGTGGAGCGTATTTCAGTCGCTTCTTTAGTCCTTTCCGCAGTCATTCGCCGATACACTTGGCTACTGAGTTCAGGGGGTAGATCGATGCGCTTAACCCGCACGTCAACAACCTCGATACCTAGCTCCTGCAACACCGTTTCATTTAGAGCAGCGGTGATATTGCGCATCAGCAACTCTCGCTCACCCGACACCACCTCCTTCAGCGTGCGATTGCCAAACTGATTGCGCAATCCGGTATTAACACGATTTGCCAGCCGGTTTTGCGCCACCGATTCTACACCACCGGTGGACGTGTAGTAGGTGTCGACATCCTGTATCCGCCACTTGGCATAGGAATCAACGATCAGACGCTTTTTCTCTATGGTGAAAAAGCTTGCCGGTTGGGCGTCGACCGTCAAAATTCGTCCATCGAATACCCTGACGTCTTCGGCCAACGGTATTTTTACGTGAAGCCCGGGGAGGAGGTCGGCATCCACCAACTTACCAAAGCGCAGCTTAACGCCGCGCTCGAACTCGCTGATAACAAACACGCTGTTGGCAAGGACCACCACTATCGCGATCACCAAAGCCACTAATTTAATCAACTTATTCATCGTCGTCCCTCCCCCTGCCGTCCACTAGTGCGCTGTATGCGTTCCAACACCTGATCGACTACGCGATCGACATCGAGATCACTCAAATTACCACCACGACGAACCGTCTCCTGGCTCTGCGTGATCTTGTCGAGCGGCAAATAGAGCATATTATTACTGCCCTCAGTGTCGAGTAAGATCTTCGTACTATTAGTCATGACACCTTCGAGGGCATCTAGATAGAGCCGCTCTCGAGTGACCACAGGGGCTTTTATATACTCGCTATGAAGTGCCAAAAAGCGCTGTGTTTCACCTTCGGCCTTTGACACAACCTGTGATTTATAACCCTCGGCCTCCTCGCGAAGTCGCTGCGCCTCACCTCGAGCCTTCGGAATGACCCCGTTGGAGTAGGCCTGGGCATCACTGACATAGCGCTCGAGATCTTCGCGCGCGGCGATGACATCGTCGTAGGCCTCTTGCACCGGCGTAGGTGGGCGGGCCTGCTCAATGTTAATTTTCACCACGTTGATACCGCTATCGTAAACGTTTAGGTAGTCCTGCAGTTTTTGAGCGGTCGCCACGGCGATTTGTTCGCGCCCGGTGGAGATAACATCATCTAGCCCAGAACTACCAACGACGTGACGCAAGGCACTATCAGTTGCCTGTTGCAAGGTGATTTCTGGATCTTTGATGTTCAGCACAAACGCCTTAGCATCGGCAATGTTGTATTGCACGGTAAGCGACAGTTCGACAATATTTTCGTCCTTTGTCAACATCTCTCCGCGCGCCGAATACTGCCGCTCCTCGGTCACTCGCACTGGGATGACTCGATCGATAATACGCGGATTCCAATGTAAACCGGGTCCCTCCGTCGAGGCATACTTACCCAACCGCAACACCACAGCCTGTTCTTTTTCGTCGACTTGATAGGCTCCCGACATCGCCCACAACACTGTGATGGCGACCAACGCCGCCGAAAAAAGCGGACGGCTGCCTGCACCACCGCCGGGTTGCCCTGAGCCACCGCCTCCGGAGCCAAAACCGGCAAATTTCTGCTTTAGTTGGCGCAGAGCTTCATCTATATCTGGCGGCGCATCGCCACCTCGATTACCGCCCCATGGATCCTTGCCACCACCCTGCTCGTTCCATGCCATAGTCGTCTCCAGTCAATTGATAAATTATGCGCAGACCATTGTGGCCTGCGATTTAGCCTTTTCAAACACTCTTTTATGCGTCCACCGTCACCGCTTCGATGGTTGTACCAAACTTCTTGAGCACGCGAGCGCGAGCCACTGGATCGATGCGCAGGTCTAATACCATGTCGCCGTTCAATCCCTCTTTTTCAGCCGTTACAGCGCCCAAATTATAGAGTGCTGCGCGCAATGAAGCGAGTCCCGAATGCAACGATAGTTGGCAGTCGATCAGGCCGCCTGGCAAAAGTTCCACAACCGCGTCGAGCAACTCGGGCAAACCAACTCCAGTTGCGGCCGACATCCACACCGCCACTGGCCGACCCTCAGCGTCCCGCTCGACGCGCGCTTGCAACGTGTCGACCAGATCAATTTTGTTGTACACCATTAGCGTCGGCAAGTCCCTAGCGCCGATTTCCGTCAGCACCTCATTTACCCGCTGGATGTTCACATCGCGCTCAGCAGCAGCCGAATCGACTACGTGAATCAGTAATTGGGCATTCAACGCCTCTTCCAAAGTCGCTCGAAAGGCATCCACTAACCGATGAGGTAGGTGGCTGATAAAGCCCACCGTATCGGCAAAAACAATCGTTTCACCCCCCGCCATTTGTACCCTGCGCATCGTCGGGTCGAGCGTAGCAAAGAGTTGATCGGCGACCAATACCTCGGCGTGCGTCAGGCAATTAAAAAGCGAGGATTTCCCTGCGTTAGTATAACCTACAAGCGACACCGTGGGCACCTCAGCTCTAATCCTCGAGCGCCGACCCTGCTGACGCTGAAGACGAACTTTAACCAGACGCTTTTGGATCGATTTAACTCGCGCGCGGACCAGTCTCCGATCAGATTCTAATTGCGTCTCCCCGGGGCCGCGCATGCCAATGCCACCCTTTTGGCGTTCCAGGTGCGTCCAACCACGCACCAAACGCGACGACAGATGCTCTAGCTGCGCTAGCTCTACCTGTAACTTTCCTTCATGAGTTCGCGCACGCTGAGCAAAAATATCTAAAATTAAATCGGTACGGTCGAGCACCCTGCAACACAAAACTTCCTCTAGGTTACGTTTTTGGCTCGGCGTTAGATTGTGATTGAATATAACTAGTTCGGCCCCATGACCGGCAACTGACGCAACGATCTCCTCGACTTTGCCGCTGCCGGCGAAAAACTTAACATCTGGGGCCCGTCTAGAGCCGGTGATCAATTCCATCGGGATGCCGCCCGCTGAAATCACCAGCTCCTCAAATTCACGGACATCTTCGGGAGCACGCTCACTGCGTAAAACGAGATGCACCAAGACCGCCCTCTCACCCGACGACGGACGCTCAAAAAACAGCGACACCCTGGCTTAGTAGTCGTCGTCGTCGTCGGCGAAATTGCCCTCGTTGCCGACATCGTAGCGAGCATCTTGAGGAATGACAGACACAGCCGAATTAACCACCGGCAACTTCACTGGCCGCGATGGCACAACAGTGGAAATTGCATGCTTGTAGACCATTTGGCTAACGGTATTTTTTAACAGTACGACAAATTGATCAAACGATTCTACCTGCCCCTGCAATTTAATGCCGTTGACAAGAAATATTGAAACTGGGATTCTTTCCTTACGCAAAACGTTAAGAAAAGGGTCTTGTAAATTATGGCCCTTTGACATTGTTACATCTCCTATAGATTAGAGGGTGCTGCCGATAGCTTCCAGCAGAAATAAGACTTGGCCTGGAGTGGGATTGCGACGCACTCACTAATAGACTAGTCCACTTTTAGAGAGTTGGGGGTTGTAAGTAGCTTTTTCAAGCACTTTTCGGCTATTTTTTTTACTTCGAACATCTTCGAGCCATCATCGACGGGCAGCAATTGCAGGTCAGACCAACGCCGCATCCATGTCAATTGGCGCTTTGCCAACTGCCGCGTGGCAATAATGCCCCTCTCGACGGCCTCAGCTTCAGAACCACAATTTTTTATGCAATCCCATAGTTGCCGGTAGCCTACAGAGCGTATCGAAGGTAACTCGCTATGCAAATCGCCGCGCCCATACAACGCTTGCACCTCGGCGTAGAGTCCGCGCGCCATCATCGACAAAAAACGCGCCTCTATTCGCCGATGCAACAACCCACGTTCGCTCGGCCACAAGCCAAACTGATGAACCCGATAATCCGCTGCCAAACCGCGACCGGCAGCAGTTTTATGGAACGATGACAGCGGTTGGCCGGTTATCTCAAAAACCTCGAGTGCCCGTTGAATACGCTGCCCCTGATGCGGATGTAAACCCTTCGCCGACAGCGGATCCACCTCCTGAAGTTGTCGATAGAGGCTCTCGATACCCTCGGCATCAACCCGCGCTTTAAGCCTTGACCGGAGGGCCATGTCGGCCTCCGGAAGCTCGGTAAGACCCGATAGCAGCACGTGAAAATACATCATACTGCCGCCCACCAATAATGGGATCTTGCCTCGATTTACGATATCAACGATCGCACCTCGCGCATCATCGACAAACTTTGCCGCCGAATAAATTTCGCTAGGATCGGCGATGTTGATCAACCAGTGAGGCACTGAATTCAGTACATCGACGCTCGGTTTCGCCGATCCAATATCCATCTGGCGATATACTTGCGCCGAATCGACGCTGATAATCTCAACCGGTAAGCGCTCGGCAATACGCAGCGCAACATCGGTCTTACCGCTCGCGGTGGGACCCAGCAATAATATAACGGAGGGCAGCGACTGGTGCTGAGCACAACCCAACGAGTCGACCACCTAACGCCCCCGAAGGAAGAGTTTGTCTAGATCACCGAGAGTAAACTCGGCCCAGGTGGGTCGACCATGATTGCATTGGCCACTGTGCTCGGTGCGCTCCATATCCCGAAGCAACGCATTCATTTCTGGAATGCTCAACTTCCGATTAGCGCGAACCGAACCGTGGCATGCCATGGTCGATAATATGTCGTTAATGTGCTCGCGAATTCGATCGGTAGTGCCATGTTCCAAGAGATCGGCAAGCACGTCGCGGAGTAATTTTTCGACCTCCGAACCCCTTAGGATGGCCGGTATTTCACGCACAATTACACTTTCAGTCGCGACACGTTGCACGCTGAAACCGAGCGCTGTAAACACCTCACTGCACTGCTCGGCGATATCCGCCTCGCGCTCGCTGACTGCGAGGCTCTCGGGCACCAGTAACGGCTGCGCAACGAGCCCTTGATCATCGAACGCCTGCTTCATGCGTTCATAGGTAATCCGCTCGTGCGCCGCATGCATGTCCACAACGATCAAACCGCTGGCATTCTCGGCTAAAATATAGATACCCTTCAACTGCGCCAATGCCAATCCCAGTGGCGGCACTTCCGCATCATTGTCACCGAATCCATCGGAATCGGCGACGGGTAGTTGGCCGTCGCCGCTCGAGTAGAGAGCGCTATATGCCCTCGAGGGCATCGCAACCCCGCCGGTTGCCACCCGGCGCTGCGGGTCGAACGCCAAATTCGCCTGGCTGGTGGGGTATGTTACAGCGCGCCCATCAGCACTTGCGCCGGTCGCATGACCATCGTGCACCGCGCCGGCGGGAATCGTCGCGTCCGATATTTGCCCGGCAGCCTGTAAATGATCCTGCGGACGGTCTTCCGCCAGCGCTCTTTGCAATGTTGCGCAGATAAACCCATGGATAGCGCGGCTATCCCTAAATCGGACTTCGTGCTTTGTCGGATGTACATTGACATCGACATCCGCTGCAGCCACTTCTAAATAGAGCACGTAGGTGGCATGCCGCCCGTGGTAGAGCAAATCGCGGTAGGCTTGTCGAACTGCGTGGGAGACGATTTTATCGCGGATATTGCGTCCATTGACAAAAAAATACTGCAAGTCTGCCTGACTGCGCGAAAAGGTCGGCAACCCAATCCAGCCCGACAACCGCATGCTCGTGCCGTGGTTGTCGACGTAAAGGGCCTGCTCCATAAAGGGCGTACCGCAGATATCTGCCAGCCTTTTTTCCTGCTCGGCGTGACTGGTGGCAGCCCGCAAATTGAGCCGCACACGCTGGTTGTGCTGGAGACTAAACGCAACATCAAATCGACTCAATGCCAATTTTTTTATGCTCTCGTCGATCCGGTTGTACTCAGTGGTCTCGGTGCGCAAAAATTTTCGCCGGGCAGGGGTATTAAAAAACAGATCTCGCACCTCCACGCTGGTGCCCGGCGGATGAGATGCAGGGCGCAATTGAACCTCCATATCACGACCCTCTGATGTCGCTCGCCAACCGCTGCTGTCGCCGGCATTCGAGGTCAATTGTAATCGCGATACCGAGGCAATACTGGCGAGCGCTTCACCGCGAAAACCGAGGGTTTCGACCGCCTCAAGATCTTCCAACTGACCAATTTTACTGGTCGCGTGGCGACTCAACGCCAAAGCCAGGTCGAGCTCTGAAATCCCGTGTCCGTCGTCACGCACCCTGAGTAATTTAACCCCGCCCTGTTCGACGTCGACGTCGATCGTGCGAGCACCCGCATCAAGGCTATTTTCGACCAACTCTTTAAGGACGGAAAATGGCCGTTCAATTACTTCACCCGCAGCAATCTGATTGGCGAGTTGAGGACTGAGAACGCGAATGGACGACATCTAATAGCCTACTGAGGTTAACGCACCGGAATAACCAATTCTTGGCCGACACGAATGCTTTTTGAGGTGAGTTTATTTTGGCGCGACAAACTTTTAACCGAGATTTTATAGCGCG
Organism: Cellvibrionales bacterium UBA2618; assembly: GCA_002339165.1. Classification (GTDB taxonomy): domain Bacteria; phylum Pseudomonadota; class Gammaproteobacteria; order Pseudomonadales; family Porticoccaceae; genus TMED48. The sequence continues at coordinate 18,486 of DDJS01000009.1, forward strand.
CTGCAATCTCTGACAAAGTATCGCCACTAACCACTACATAGGCCAGTCGACGCTCCGAGCGTCGACTGGCCAACGCGGTACCGGGCGGCGGATGATCGAGATAATATTGCAGCATACCGCGATATATGGCGTCAGCCATGCGCTGCTGATAGCGACTACTGGAGAGTAATTTGGCCTCTCTTGGATTAGATATAAATCCAGCCTCAATTAGAAGTGACGGAATATCGGGCGATTTGAGTACTAAAAATCCAGCTTGCTCGACTCGTTTTTTGTGTAATCGCGCCAAGCCATCGATGTTCTTTAGGACATAGCCACCAGCCGCCAGACTGCTACTGAGCGTGGCGGTCATCGACAAATCCAGCAGCACCTCGGCCAATGCATCGTCTTTGTCGTCGAGATTTAACGACACTGCACCGCCAATCAAATCGGCACGATTCTCCTTGGTCGCTAGATAACGCGCCGCCTCACTCGTTGCGCCCTTAGTGGACAGCGCATACACCGAGGCGCCGTAAGCTGCAGGACTAGAAAAAGCATCGGCATGTATCGAAATAAAGAAATCTGCCCGTTTGCTGTGGGCGATCTCTGTGCGCTTGCGGTGAGCGAGATAATAATCGCCCTTGCGCACCAATTCACCGCTGAAATCACGGTCTTGATCGAACAACTTTTCCAATTGTTTGGCAATTTGTAGGACCACCACTTTCTCACGAATTTTCCCGGGACCCAGCGCGCCGGGATCTTCACCGCCGTGGCCGGCGTCGATGGCGATAACGATCTTGCGATTGTCCTGCTCGATGATCCCTTCAAGAGATTTACTGACACGTTTGGTAATATCGTATAAATCGATCACCAACCGGTCGCCGTAGCGTTCATTTGCAGCTAAAGTGAAGGTCTTCGGCTTGACCGCATTGATCAGATCAAACACTATCCGCAAACCGTTTTTACCGCGTGCTCCGGTGCGAATATTGCCGATCGGTGTGGTCCTATAATCGAGTTTATCGAAGGCTGCTTTAAGTTTTACGTTAGTGATATCAACGACGATGCGATCTGGGTTATCCAGCGTGAACATGGTGTGATCAACGGTGTCGTCTAAATCTAATACCACCCGCGTTCGATCGGGCGAACGGTAAAGTCGAACGCCTTCGATCTCCGAGGCCGTCGCATCATTGACGGAGATAACTGGCAGGCCCAACAAGAACCCACAGACTACCCCAATTATGGTTTTTAACACCTGAAATTCACCCGTCTATACGCCTTATACATTCTATACATCGCTTTTTGGCGCCTCGTCCGCTACCGCAGAACTCAGCCCTTGTAGTATAACCGCACCCGTGTCCGAATAGGCCGCAAGCGCCAACTTGCGACCCCGTCGACGCACATCAATGACCACTGTCAGATCGACAGAATCGAGGTAGCCTGCACCTTTTTCAGGCCACTCCAGCATGCATAAAACACCATCATTGAGGTAATCTCTAAACCCCAAAAACTCCAATTCCTCGGGATCATCAAGCCGATAAAGATCAAAATGATAGACCGGTCCCAGCGGCAAATCATAGGGCTCAATCACCGTGTAAGTAGGACTCTTAACATTGCCATGATGTCCCAACCCGCGGAGAATACCGCGCGCCAATGTGGTTTTCCCCGCGCCTAAGTCGCCGCTCAAAGTCAGTATTGTTCGGCCTGTGATCTGCGCCGCCAACCGACCGCCAAAAGCATCCATAGCGGCCTCGTCGTCCAACTCGAAAATCCGCTCTAAACGCATGGGTGGCAGTCGTAAATCAGGCAAAACTACAGCAACTCGTCGGCACTGTGCTGAGGGTTTAGCAGCCGCCTTAGCTGCGGCAGTATATCGCTGGCGGCAAGGCCAATTTGCCCGGTCTGTTGCGCCGCCATATCAGCGGCACTCGAATGTAGGCAGCAACCCAATTCCGCCGCTGCCTGCAATGGCAAGCCCTGCGCTATTAATCCGCCGACAACACCCGCTAAAACATCCCCCATACCACCACTGGCCATGCCGGCATTACCGTAAGTACAGACCCCAATGGGTTCCTGACACGTGCCAATCACTAAACTCCCGGGGCCTTTTAAAATGACCACAGCCGAATATTTATCTCGCAATTGCGCGACCGCTGCAAATCGGTCCGCCTCGATCTCGCGCACCGATACATTTAGTAATCTAGCCGCTTCGCCGGGGTGCGGTGTCATCACCCAACGGTTTACCTGAGGGTCCACAGCAATCCTACCCTCGGCGATAATATTTAGCGCATCGGCATCCAAAAGCGTTGGCAATCCGGCGGCCAAAGCCTTTTGTAACAGCTGCTCTGACCAAGCCGACCGACCAAGCCCGGGGCCCAAGACCAGAACACTGGCGCGGGTCAACAGCGGCTCTAGCGCCTGTCCCGAGACTATAGCCGTCGCCATAATCTCGGGCTGACGCACCAACATAGCAGCGACATGCTCTGGACGGGTCGCCAAAGAAACTAGTCCAGCACCGACCCTGAGGCAGCCCTGCGCGGCCATAATCGCCGCGCCGCCAAAGCCCCTATCACCACCGACCACCATGACGTGACCCAACTGAGACTTATAAGCATCTGCAGCCCGCATCGGCAAATTTTCCAACAGTCTATCCAAATCGAGTAGTTTTGCGCTCGGCGGATAGTCACGGTAACCAGCGTTCGGTAGATCGAGCGAATGCCAAATTATTTCGCCACAAAAAACCGCCGCGCGACCCGTAAACAACCCTCGTTTAGGGGCGATAAAGGTCACCGTAAGATCCGCCATAACGGCAGCATCCGCAACCGCCCCAGTATCGGCATTTAATCCAGACGGTACGTCAACCGCAACTACCGGCAGCAGGGCGTCATTGATTTGTCGGATAGCCCATCGATAATCTTGCTGCAACTCCCCGCGCAACCCTGTTCCGAGTAGGGCATCGACGATAACACCTTGATCCAAATCGAGCGGAGTCTGGCAGTTGCAAAAATCCACCGCAGCTTGCTCGGCAATAAAACGCGCGTGCGTCACATCGGGCAACATTTTTGAGCGATCACCGACTTCGACAACGCGCACCGAAATACCTTTATTTACCGCCAAGGCAGCGATTGTATAACCATCACCAGCATTGTTGCCGGTGCCACAAAAAACTGTCAGCTGACGCGGTTTACCAAATTCTTGCAGCAATTCCTCCAGTAATGCCTTGCTTGCGCGGGCCATGAGTTGTGCAACGCTAAACCCGGATTTTTGGATTGCCGTTCGCTCTATTTTCTTGACCGTTTCAGTAGTGTGGAGTAAATCTTTTAACGAGCGCAGCGACATCGCGGTAATATCCCAGTAACATTGCCGCTAGTATAATCCAGATAAGTCTGTAAACCATGCCCCAGATTGCCGATAAAACAGAGAATCTTGCGATTTTAGCCAAAAAAATTAAGGCTTGGGGGGCACAGCTCGGATTTCAACAAGTCGCCATCGTCGAACCCGATCTGTCCGCGGCATCAGAAAAACTTCACCAATGGCTCGCCAGTGGATACCACGGCTCGATGGGTTGGATGTCGCAGCATGGCGACAAACGCTACGTGGTCGACAAACTGGTTGATCATACCGTGCGAGTCATTTGCGTACGCATGGATTATCTCTCTGACAACAAGATGATAGCAGTACTCAAAAATGACAATAAGGCTTACATATCACGTTATGCGCTCGGCCGCGACTACCATAAATTGATCCGTCGACGGTTGGCGTCACTGGTCTCGTTTATTCGCGCCGAATTGCCCTCAATGGCTCTCAACCAGCGAGCCTTTGTCGATAGCGCGCCAGTCATGGAAAAACCGCTCGCTGAGCAGGCCGGCCTCGGCTGGATGGGCAAGAACACGTTAATTCTGAACGACAAGGCCGGCTCGTGGTTTTTCCTCGGTGAAATTTACACCTCGCTACGCCTGCCCGTCGACCACAGCGAACAACCCAATCGCTGCGGCAAGTGCCGTGCTTGCATCAAGGTGTGCCCCACAGACGCCTTCCCCGAACCATACGTTCTCGACGCTAGGCGTTGCATTTCCTATCTCACCATCGAGCACAAAGATGCGATACCTATCGAGATCAGACCGCTGATGGGTAATCGGGTTTTCGGCTGCGATGACTGTCAAATCAGTTGCCCCTGGAATCGCTATCCACAGCGCACAGGGGAGTCCGATTTTACCCCGCGTCATGGCCTAGATGAGCCAGAATTAGTTACGTTATACAATTGGAGCGAAGTCGAATTTCTACGCTACACTGAGGGGTCTCCAATCAGGCGCATCGGCTACCAGCGCTGGCAGCGTAATCTCGCGGTTGGACTTGGCAACGCTAGCGCCAACTCTGACATTCTCGCCGCCCTCGAGCGCAGCGCGGTGCAATCATCCGACCTCGTTCGAGAACACGTGCAATGGGCTATCGAGCAACAACGCCTGAAAATCGCCCAAAAGGCGATGCCAAAATAAGCCCTAGACGCGGATAAAAACCTCGCGGTAATAACGCAATTCAGCAATGGAATCATAGATATCATCCATTGCCAAGTGACTGCCCTTTTTATTAAAACCCGATGCCAAGTCGGGCTTCCATCGCCTGACTAATTCCTTTAAAGTCGACACATCTAGATTACGATAATGAAAATAGTCAGCCAATTGAGGCATATAATTGACGAGAAACCTGCGATCCTGACAAATTGAATTGCCACACATCGGCGATTCGTTAGTGCCGACCCAGCTCTTTAAAAAATCTAACGTCTGGTTCATTGCCTCGAATTCATCCACCGAACTGCGGCCCACCCTATCGATCAACCCCGAACCTCCATGTTGTCGGGTATTCCATTCATCCATGGCGTCGATCACTGCAGTATCTTGATGAATAGCGACCACCGGACCCTCGGCCAAAATATTCAGGTCGCTATCGGTCACTAGCGTGGCAATTTCGATTATTTTGTCATGATCGGGCGCCAGGCCCGTCATTTCTAGATCGATCCAAATCAAATTTAGTGGATGCTTGTCAGTCATAGAGATGCCTTAGTTAAATTCTTCAATAGAATGGCGCTTTTTACTGGCAGTACGACAAAATCACGCCGATGCGGGTACAATAATGTCAGGGTAGATTATGCTCTATCCGCGCCATGGGTGGAAACATCGATGCGTAACAGCTACAAACGGTGCTGCAATGTCCAAACGTAAATTGACCAAACGCCAAAAGGCGCGAATCCAATCCGGCCAAGACAGTGCCAATGCACTGGCTTCGACCTCTGACACCCGACCCACCGACGCCGCAAGTCTCGGACCCGAAATCAGCGGCAGGGTGATTAGCAATTTCGGCTCACAACTAGATATAGAAGGGCTCGAAGGTATCCATAATGCCAGCCTCCACCGCTGCCACAAAAGAGCTAACGTCGATACGCTGGTGGCGGGCGATCATGTAGTCTGGCGGACCGGCGAACCCTACGGCGTGGTGGTCGCGCGCAAACCACGAATATCTGAACTGGTGCGCCCTGACATCTACGGAAAAATCAGACCGGTGGCGGCCAACGTCGACTGCATCGCGGTAGTTTTTGCCTGCGCGCCCACCCCCTACAGTAATCTAATCGACCGCTATTTAGTGGCAGCAGAGGCGCAGGGTATAAAGCCAATTTTGGTCGCCAATAAGATCGATCAGCTAACCCATCAAAATACCCCAAAAGTCGAACGCTTGATGGCCAACTACACCAAAATCGGCTATACCATCATACCGGTCTCCGCCGAGACTGGTGCGGGAATCGACGCGTTACAAACCTATCTCCGCGAACACACCTGCATATTCGTCGGCCAATCGGGGGTTGGCAAATCATCGCTGATAAATCATCTACAGCCAGAAGCTAAAACTGCCGTAGCGGCGCTTTCGAGCCGACGAGATAAAGGCGTCCACACGACCACAGCATCACGCCTCTACCACCTTCAGAGCGGCGGTGTGTTGATCGACTCTCCAGGTATTCGCGAGTTCTCGCTGTGCCATCTCGAAGCACACCGTGTAATCGAAGGATTTATTGACTTTCACCCCTATCTTGGCCATTGCAAGTTTCGCGACTGCAAACACCTCAACGAACCCGAATGTGCCCTGCTAAAGGCGGTCGATCAGCAAGAAATATTACGCGATCGACTCGACAACTATCATCAAATAGTCAGTAGCCAAGACTAATTATAGAGTCTGACCCATCCGGTAAGTTATACTTATCGCGTCGGAGGGCACGCTAAAAAGCGCCCATAAAACATCGATCTGAGATAGAGTCGAAACAATTTCAACTAGATTTAGTGTGGCAATCAGCATGGATCACAAAGCAGATATGGTCGTTGCAGCGCAGCGCCTACTTCCTAAGCACTGGCTGTCTCGACAGATAGCTCGACTTGCAGAATCTCGCGTGGCTTGGTTAAAAAACGCGTTGATCAAGCGCGCCATATTTGCATTCGACATTGATCTCGGGCAAGCCGAACGATCGCGGATCGAAGATTATCACAGCTTCAATGATTTCTTTACCCGCGCGCTACGAGACGGTGCGCGCCCCATAGACCCCCTAGCTGAGGCGATCGTATCACCGGCAGACGGCACCATTAGCCAAATTGGCTCGCTTGAAGATGACCGAATACTGCAGGCAAAAGACAGCGACTACTCAGCGGCACAACTGATTGGCGATCAGCAGCAGGCCAAAAGCTATTTGAATGGATCATTTGCGACCATTTATCTATCGCCCAGTGACTACCACCGAGTGCATATACCCTGCGCGGGTAAATTGCTTAGCACGCGTTATATCCCCGGCGATTTGTTTTCCGTCAACGACCTGACAACTCGAGCGCTGCCTGGATTATTCAGCAGCAATGAGCGCCTTGTTTGCGAATTTGAATCGCCGTCGACAGGTAACTTTTGCGTAATATTCGTCGGTGCGATGCTGGTTGCGGGTATAGAAACTGTGTGGGGCGGTGCAGAGCAACCCGGCGCTGGTAACGTGCGCGTGCAACACTATGATTCAACCACTTATGACTTCAGCAAGGGTGGCGAACTAGGGCGATTTAAATTTGGCTCTACGGCAATCATGCTCTTTCAAGCAGACCGTTGCAGTTGGTTGGAAACTGCCAAAGCGGGCGATGAAGTCCGCGTCGGCGAGCGCATCGCCACGCTCTCAACCGTCGTTACAGCAAACGCCTAATCACCGCAATCGCGTGATGAATAACGATGTACCGCATCGATAAAAATACCGGCATTCGCCGGATCGACATCCGGCGTAATACCGTGACCGAGATTGAAAACATGGCCATTACCGGCGCCAAAAGACGCTAAAATCCGCTCAACTTCGGACTCGATAGCGCCTCGACCGGCGCGCAATACCGCAGGATCCATGTTGCCCTGTAGGGCCACCCGTTCGCCAACCCGCCGCCTCGCCTCGCCTATGTCGACGGTCCAATCCAAGCCAAGAGCATGGCAACGGGTATCGGCGATGTCCTCCAGCCATGCGCCGCCGCCCTTGGTAAATAAAATTACGGGGATTTCCAAACCATCGCGCTCAGTGATCAATCCGGCAACAATTTTTTGCATATAGGCCAGCGAAAATTCGCGGTAGGCTGGACCGCTCAGGGCGCCGCCCCAAGTATCAAATATCTGTACCACCTGCGCACCATTAGTAATTTGCGCATTGAGATAATCGATGGTCGATAACGACAATTTCTCTAGTAACAAATGCAGTAGTTCAGGTTTCTGATAAAGCCAACTTTTACTGCGCGCGAAATCTCGACTACTCTGGCCTTCGATCATATAAGTCGCTAACGTCCACGGCGAACCGGCAAAGCCGATTAACGGCACTCGACCGTTGAGTTCTCGGCGGATCAGCGCAACGGCGTCGGTGACGTAATTCAAGTCGCGAAGAGTGTCTATCACCGGCAGCGCTTCTACGTCTTTAGCCGTGCGCAGTGGTTTACGGAATTTTGGCCCTTCACCCTCGGCAAAATAAAGTCCCAGACCCATGGCGTCGGGAATCGTCAAGATATCGGAAAATAATATCGCCGCGTCGAGGTCAAAGCGCTCGAGAGGTTGCAGTGTTACCTCACAGGCCAGCTGCGGATTACTGCACAGGCTCATGAAATCGCCAGCGCTAGTGCGCAGTGCGCGATACTCGGGCAAATAGCGCCCAGCTTGGCGCATCATCCAAACCGGTGTGCGCGTCGTCGGTTGACGCAACAGCGCTCGAATCAAGCTATCGTTTTTTAACTGTGTCATTGAAATCCTTAAACTGAGCGTGCAACTGCACATATTAAGCAAGCCGCGCCGTAACTCGCTAAAAGTACCTTCTGCGCTACAGAGAACATCGATTACCCGCCACAGACAGACGTTAGGAGTTGCCGCAAACGCGTTTGCGGCGCATCAGCGGTCACCTCAGCATTGCCGAGTGATTTCAGGATCACCAGCCTCATCTGGCCATCCAAGACTTTTTTGTCGCGCTGCATTAGGCGTTTGAAATCATCTGCCTGCATAGCTTTCGGTGGGGTTATTGGCAATCCACAGCGCAGTAATATCACCTGTATGCGCTCCACATCAGCGACCGACAAATGCCCCAACAACGCCGACAATTGCGCCGCCATTAGCATACCAGCCGACACCGCCTCGCCATGAACCCAGTCGCGGTAGTCCAAAAATGTCTCGATCGCATGCCCGAAGGTGTGACCTAAATTTAAAATGGCTCGCACGCCCTGCTCGGTTTCATCCGCCGCGACCACATCGGCTTTAATCTGGCAGGATCTCTCTATCGCATAGGTCAAAGCGCCGGCATCTCGCCGCAATAGTTGATCGAGATGGTCCTCGAGCCAAACGAAAAAATCGGCATCCGCAATCAATCCATACTTGATGACCTCTGCTAAGCCCGCAGCGAATTCGCGCTCAGACAGCGTGGCCAATGTGTCGGTATCTACCACCACCGCCAGAGGCTGATAAAACGCGCCGATCATGTTTTTACCAAGACGGTGATTGACGCCAGTTTTACCGCCGACCGATGAATCGACCTGCGATAATAGCGTAGTTGGAATTTGTATGAAGGGTACGCCGCGTTGATAGGAGGCCGCTGCAAATCCGGTCATATCACCAACAACTCCTCCACCCAGAGCAATTAATGTGGTTTTTCGGTCGTGCCCTCCGCGCAATAATGCGGTAAAAATCAAATCAAGACCGTCCAGATTTTTATACTTTTCGCCGTCTGGCAAAATCACACTGTCGACGTTTTTTCCGTCGAGACGATCGCGAATGACATCGAGATACAGCGGTTCAACGGCAGTATTACTGACCACCAATAGGCGGCTGCCGCCAACGTACTTTGCGATATCGGTCGACTGTATAGTTCCCGATCCAATAAAAATGGGATAACTACGATAACCCAGCGACACGTCTATGCGCCGTATCAGTGATCCGTTAGTTTGTTCTGAAATAGCCATCTCCAGCGCTGCGTTAAAGCGAAAACTGCATGGGTGGAATCGACTGCGAAATGCAGATTCGAATGCGGCGAGACTTTATCACAGTGCGTCTAGAGCTTCAGCCAGTTTCTTGACTACCCGTGATAGTTGGCCCCGCCCGGAGGGGAAAATCACGTCGGCTACCTCCCTGTAAAACGGGTCGCGCGTCTCTAATAGTTTTTCTATCACCGCGGCGGGATCATCGACTTGCAACAATGGCCTTTTCTTGTCTCGCCGTGTGCGCTCGATCAGCTGCTCTTTGTTAGCGGTCAAATACACCACCGATCCGCTGTTGATGAGTAATTTCCGATTGTCCTCGCGTATTACTATCCCGCCGCCAGTGGCGATGACTGCGCAATCCTGCTCAGCAATAACATCAGCAAACACGCGCGCCTCGCGATCGCGGAATCCCTCTTCGCCATCGACATCAAAAATCCATTGAATGTCGGCCCCCGTGCGCGCCTCAATTTCAGTATCGATATCGAAGAACGGTCGTTTCAAAAAAGACGCCAGCGCCCTGCCAATGGAGGACTTCCCAGCGCCCATGGGACCGACCAAAAAAACGTTTCGACAGGTCATATATGGGCCTATGGTAGAGTTGTGGAAGTGTAACCCGAGAGGGTTCTTTTCTCATCCTTTATTGTTCGTCGATCACCGCGCAAAAAAAATCGCGCGGCAGCTCCTATCGTCCGGCATTCTCTCTGGTTCATGGGTTTATCGAAAACCCATAAAGACCTCGACTGAGCGCATTTTTTGAGTGCCTGACGCATCCTCGAACGGTTCCGAAAAAATCACTGACAACGGGGTTATTAGTAGTACTTGCGCGCCCTTTGCGCCAATCTCTTGGCCCTCTTGGATACGATGAGTCACCCCATCGACAGCGCGCATAAGGGCCCAGCGCTGGTCGCGGTAAAATAGACTGCCAACCATGGTCATATCGGCCACAACAATCACCGTAAAATTGCCCTCCCCAGCGCGTTCTGCCTCCGTATTAACTGAAAAGACACTAAATGGACTGCGCAATTGCATCAGCTTCTCGACGGTTGAATAGGCTTCTTCAGATGATTGGATATCGCTATTTAATCGACTTCCTTGCGCTTCTCTGGACGGCGGTTGCTGTCCGCTAAAAGCGTCGACAGATAGGGTTGTCAAAAGCACTATTAAAAGTATACAAACAACCGTTACCCGGCTTTTTAGACAGCTTAACAGCCCCGACCAACGGTTCACTAAAGACTATCACTTTCGAGGGACTGGGTGTAACTGAGCGCGTGCAGACCCAACGCCAATCGCTCGGATTTTTCGCGAACAATATCAATATCCTCAAACACAACCCAGCGGTTCATACTCTCCACCGCGCCGACAAACCGCGCCAGTTGAGCATAGTCACCATGCGCCTGAATATCGATCGGTAATTGTCGATACAACCGTTGCAGTCGCGCTGTGCCCAGCGAGATAACAGAGATATCTAAGCCAGCATCCTCGGCCAAGACCGACAGATCATCGATAAGTGTCGTATCATCATGCTTTTTTTGCACTGGCACACCCCTCGATTGAATTGAGGTCAAACCTATATCCTTATGAGCCCGAATAGGGAGCGATGTTAAATCCATTGTTTTTAAACGGATGTTTGCAAGCAAAGTGCCGCCATGCTCTCGCGATAAATATAATTCACTTTGCAAATCTTGAATCAAGGCGATATATCCAACCGCTAGCAAAATAAAAAGTACACCCAATGCGCGGCACACAACCGGCGTGATAACCACGGCGATGGTTAGAACGGCATTAGCAACAATTTGATAACGCTCTTTGACTCTGGTTAATGCCATGGTATTTTCATCCCAATGGAAGTTTTAACAATTCGATTCATTCACGCAGGCCGTATCATCAAACCTGCCAATTAGCCTAAATTCAGTCACTCCCAGACCCAGCTTCACCGCCGGTTTTATCGACGAAAGACGCACCGACATATAGCCGTCGGTGCGTGCCAAGTTACTCACTAGAGTAATCACTCCGCGTCGCGACCGCGCCACCCCAGACAGCTCAAGTTCACCATTAAAACTGTGTAATCGCTCGACAGTAACGTCCGCTGGCGTGGCCAACGCCAAGCCCATGAGCAGCTCCAACCATCGCGGGTCATGCGGCAGTAATGCCTCATTTTGTCGCCAAGATCGCTCTCCGGCATCGGCAT
>DDJS01000009.1:30464-36102 GCA_002339165.1 Cellvibrionales bacterium UBA2618
CGGCATCGGCATGACTCACCGTCTCATCGAGAATGATGCGCTGCCTGAGAAGCTCGATATTTTTTACCCCTTGAATGTCGATCTGCGATAACAACAATCTGCTCCATAAGAGCAGTATAATCAGCGCGCCAACTAACCCCGTGCCGCCATAGATCCATCTGGACTTGCTTACCTGAGCGCACTGCGATTCTCGCCATGGCAGTAAATTGATATCCCCAACGACACCGTCCCCCCTGAGCGCAAGACCGATTGCAATCAACAGTGAAGAATCGTCGGAATCGACATGGTCAATAGCTAGGTGACCGGCCAATGATATGTCGCGCAATGGTTTTATAAATTCAACGCTAACGCCGACACTCGACTGGATTAACTCGGCGAGGCTCGCGGGCCAAGGCACCTCACCACAAACCGAGATTTTTTCTACTTTTAAATCGCCAAAGGTACTGTGAAAAAATCGTAAAGCAGTTGACAGCGACGCGACTAAATCAGCGTCAAAACCGTTGCATGGAGCCAGACTATCGACGGTTAACACCGTCGATATATCTGCAGCAGAGTGTTCAATCAATATCTCAGAAATAAGCGCCTTAGAAACAGGTACGCTGCGGCTTATTTCAGCACTCGAAACATTACGGCGGGCGCACCGCTGACTGTAAACAACCCGGCCACGCAACATTAACAAAAGGCAAAAATGTCGCGTGCAAACATTTACCACCACGTGACACCGCTGCGACATATTGGCAAATTGAGGCAACATTCGGCAGGCTCGCTCTATTGCCAACTCCTCAGTTTCGACCGCCAGTAGCCGAACCCCCGCAGTTTGAAACATTGTTCGCACCGGAGAGAGGGTATCTTTTCGGCAACCCACTAATAACATCGGCACCGTGGGCGAACCGATCGATGCCGAACGACGGTAGTCAAACATCGCTTCCTCAATAGGGAATGGGAAATATTTTTCGGCTTCGATTTCCATCGCCGCCTGTAATGACTCGCCAATCAACTCGTGCGGCAGATCGAGATGTTTGGCGACGCACCCCCGACCCAGCGCCGACACTGCGCAACTGCTGCTGGCAGCCGATATCCGAAGGGCGTCTGCAATTACCCGCGCGCGCATACTTGTGGCCTCGGACGCCTCCTCAAAGGCACTTTCTGCAGGGAACGGCAATCGGCAATAGGCCTGCAATGACAAAATATTTTTAAACTTGGCAAGTTCGATCACCGTGACCGATGATGTTGAAATATCAATGCCGAGGGAAGCACCGCTTGCACGGCCGGCCAAACGCATAAATTGCATGGCTAGAGACCTCCCGTAGGGAGAGCGATAAGGTAACAATAACGTTAACAAAAAAGGTTTAGTATGCAAATGATGCACTTCACATTCTCAACCATCTATAATAAATCAAACAGGCCTTTGAGTTCCCGACCACGATGTTTGAAAAATACCGAAAATTATGGGTTTTTACGATTTTTTCGACGCTATTATGTGGCGGCGGAGCGCTCGTTGTTATGTCATGCCTATACCTTTATCTAAGTCCAAAATTGCCATCGGTTGAGGAACTCAAAGAGATAGAGCTGCAAATTCCACTGCGAATCTACTCACAAGACCTCAAAGTCATGGCCGAGTTTGGAGAAAAAAAACGCAATCCGGTATCCTTTGATCAAATTCCTAACGCCATGGTGGACGCATTTCTAGCCGCCGAAGACTCGAGTTTTTTTGAGCATGGCGGCATTGCCATCTCCGGCCTTGTAAGGGCTGCTCTAGAGTTGGCCCGCACCGGATCGATTCGCAGTGGCGGTAGCACCATCACGATGCAGGTGGCGCGCAACTTTTTTCTCACCAAACGACAGGAGTTTACCCGCAAGTTTAACGAAATATTGCTCGCGCTCAGAATCGAAGATGAACTCACAAAACAACAGATACTGTCGCTCTACGCAAACAAAATTTATATGGGCAATCGCGCCTATGGCGTCGGTGCGGCAGCTCAAGTTTATTATGGCAAGACTCTCGAACAATTGAGTCTCGCTGAAATTGCAATGATCGCCGGCCTTCCCAAAGCACCGTCAAGGTATAATCCACTGGCCAATTCAGAGCGCGCAATGCAGCGGCGCGACTGGATATTAGGGCGAATGTTGACGCTAGGAAATATTGATCAACTGGAGTATCAAAACGCCATTAGCGAACCGGATAATGCCTCTTACCACGGTTCCATATCGCAACGAGGCGCGGCCTATGCAGCAGAACTCGTGCGCCAGCAGGTCATCGAAAAATTTGGTTTAAAAGCCTACACTAAAGGCTATACGGTGATCACTTCGATCGATTCGCAAATGCAACATCAGGCGGTGGCGGCGGTCCAGTCGGGCATATTGACCTACGACAAACGGCACGGCTATCGAGGGGCGGAACGATCTTCCGTCGACCCGGAAAAATGGCTGGAGATCTTGCAAAAAACGCCCACCTTTGCCGGTCTAGAAGCGATGATTGTCTCCGAGGTGGAAGACCAATACGCAATACTCGTCGACCGCAACGACCGCCTGCACACGCTCGAATGGGCAGATGGTATCGAGGGTACGCGACTGTACAAGACCGTCAATTCGCTGTCATCACCTATCACCTCCGCGCAGACGCTGTTGACCCGCGGCGATTTAATTCGCGTAACGCGCGACGATACCGGCCGCTTGCAACTCGCACAACTCCCCGACGCGCAGGCCGCAATGGTCGCTATAGCGCCCCGTGACGGCGCCATTCGCGCGCTGGTCGGAGGCTTCGACTACACCCAGAGTAATTTTAATCGGGTTACTCAGGCGACTAGACAACCCGGATCAAACTTCAAACCCTTTTTATATGCCATTGCCCTGCGCAGTGGCTTTACCGCCGCCACATTGTTCAACGATGCACCGGTGGTGTTCAACGACAGCAAACTCGAGGATACTTGGAGACCCGAAAACGACGGCGGCAAGTTCTATGGGCCAACGAGATTGAGGGTTGGGCTCTATCGATCGAGAAATCTAGTATCGATCCGCCTGCTGCGCCGCCTCGGGATCGATCGAGCCCTCGAGGGCCTGCAAGATTTCGGCTTTGACACTGGAGAAATGCCCCTCGATCTATCGCTTGCGCTGGGCAGCCATGCACTGACGCCGCTGCAAATAGCCTCTGGCTACGCAGTTTTTGCCAATGGCGGTTATCGGGTCAAGCCATACATTCTCGATAAAATTATCGACCGCAAGGGCAATATCGTCTATCAAGCAGAAGCGCTCTGCGCCGATTGCGCAATCGCCGTCGGCAGTTCACCAGCCAACGGCGCAGACAGCCTAGACGTCGACGTCGAGTTAGAGGATTTATTCGATCAACTAGCCCGCGAAAAATTATCTGCAAGCGACCGCAAGAGCCAACAGATCATTAAATTAGCGCTCCAAAAAAATCAGCCTAAGACGCTTAAACCTGCCACTCAAGTGCTCGATTCCCGCTCCGCTTTCCTGATTGATTCAATCCTTAAAGATGTTATTTTAAGGGGCACTGGGGTAAAGGCAAAAGCCCTTGAGCGAAGCGATTTAGGCGGTAAAACCGGCACCACAAACGGTCCCCGCGACGCCTGGTTTTCTGGCTATTCGTCGGATTTGGCGGTCACAGCCTGGGTTGGCTTTGACGACAACTCGATCATCGGCAGAAATGAATATGGTGGTTCAGCGGCACTGCCTATCTGGATCGATTTCATGGGCGCAGCATTGGATGGTAGGCCCGAGGTAGAGCACCCACAACCCAACGGGATCGTGCGCGTCAAAATAGATGCCGAAACCGGTGAGCGCATCGACCCTGAAGAGCAGGGAGTATTCGAATATTTCAAAAGCGAAAACGTGCCAGAACTACAGCGAAATACCTCTACGTTGCCCAATGGTGAGCAAAGCCCTCTCCCAGACGATCTGCTTTGATCTCATCGAGCGCCTATTTCAATCACTAATTGATTAGTCCCGGCCAGTCGAATTGGGTATCGCCGATCGCATAAAAGAATGGGTTGAGCAAATCTGCTTTCGAATTGTAACTAAGCACCCTGAAATCTAGGTCGACAATCGCACCTCCAGCTGCCTCGAGTACAGCTTGAGCGGCAGCGGTATCCCATTCGCAGGTCGGTGCCAACCGGGGATAAAGATCGGCATGGCCCTCGGCGATCAGGCAAATTTTAAGCGAACTACCGACGTTTTTCGCGCTACAACCGCCCAGTTGTCGGTTAATTTTTTCGACCAACTGGGACACTTCTGTATCACCGTGACGTCGACTCACCATCAACACCAGTGGCTGGTTGGCATCCACCATTGAAGCCACGCTACGCGCCTTAATAGCCTGCTGCCCCTGATCATCGCGCCGATAAGCACCGAGTGCCGCGCTACCTATATAGGTCACACCCTGAACCGGCGCATGCACCACTCCCATGATCGGCCGATGGTTGTCTATGAGCGCAACATTCACAGTAAACTCACCATTTTTATTAACGAACTCGGCGGTTCCGTCGAGGGGATCGACTAGCCAATAGCGTTGCCAGAGATTGCGCACCTCGGCATCTACCGCCGCAGACTCTTCCGATAATACCGGGGTATCCGGTTCCAACGCTTGTAACCCTGCCACCAATAGACGGTGTGCCGCCATATCAGCAGCGGTCAGCGGCGACCCATCAGTTTTTTGACTAACACCGAGATCATCGCTGTTATAAATCTCTAAAATCGCATTACCAGCCTCTACCGCTAGTTCCGCCACAGCGTCTATTAATTTCCAATCCATGCTATAGTTTCTCGAGTTAAAATGAAGCTGGCGCGTTTCGACCCGTTTGAGCGTTCGCCGACCCAGCACTGATGATACTGCACTGTGCCGTCACATTTCCAGAGGATCCTCAATGTTGTTAGATTGGTCAAATATCGATACGGTACTACTCGATATGGACGGCACACTGCTAGATTTACACTTCGACAATTATTTTTGGCTGACCCATCTACCCACGCGTTACGCGGAACACTTCAATTTGGACCCGGCGGTCGTTACACCACAAATACACGATCGACTGATTGCCCGGCGCGGAACGCTAAAATGGTATTCAACCGACTTTTGGTCAAGCGAGTTCGGGCTCGATATTATCGCGCTCAAAGGCGAAATTAAACACCTCATTAACGAACGCCCACAGGCTCTGGAACTTCTCCGTACATTAGCTGCGAGGGGTAAAAAACTGCTTTTGGTGACCAACGCAGACCGCAAAAGTATCCAACTTAAATTTTCTCAAACAGCCCTCGCCGAGCACTTCGATCATGTGGTATCGTCGCAAGACTATGGCTATGCCAAGGAACAACCAGAATTTTGGCATGCGCTGAAATCGCACATTGACTTTAACCCGACGAAGGCCCTATTTATTGACGATTCGGAGGCCGTTCTGAACTCGGCGCACCGCTATGGTATAGCTTACCTTCGCAGCATTGCTCAACCCGACAGCCAGCAACGCAGTAGCCAAAATTCGCAATTTGGCACCATCGAAAGTTTTCAAGACCTCTTTTCACCGGAGCGTGGGGTTTAGATGACCACAGGAACACGCGTAGACAAATGGCTCTGGGCAGCCCGGTTTTTCAAAACTCGCTCGATTGCAAAAAATGCCATCGAGAGCGG
>DDJS01000141.1:0-3792 GCA_002339165.1 Cellvibrionales bacterium UBA2618
TAACCACAGTTTTTACCCAACCACAGCTCGCGCATCATCAAAGGCCTAATACACTTTGCAGTTAGGTGAAAATTTACAGGCCAAAGATGGTCTTTTCGCTCTTCAATAATCGCTCCATACCCAATACTAAGGCAATCGACAGCGCCAGCGTCGACAGGCATGACACGCCCAGCGCCAAGAGAGGTGTGCTCTGGCCCTTCATCAGGTCGATCAGGGCCTGTAACTGACCAGTCACCGGCGCCCAGCGTAGCTGATCGGTGGCAACGTCAAAAGTCACGGCGTAGGACAGCGCCATCGGCACAAACATCACAAAGGTGATGTAGGTCTGGGCCTCTTTAAAACTCTTCGCCATAAACGACACAAACAGTTGCATGCTAGCGGCCAATACCGCGACTGGAATACACACCAACACCGCGGCGAGTATAAAATCGATACCGATATGGATGCTGAAGCCAAACTGTTGCCAGGGCACCAGTGGGTAGACCAGTTTAGACATGCTCACCACCAACACCAGACCGGCCATACCGAAGACACTCACGGCGCCGACTTTGGCGAGTATGAGTTGGCGCAGACCGATTGGGTGACTGAGCAGCAAAGCCAGTGAATGCCGCTCGCGCTCTCCCGCGCTGGTATCTATCGCCAGATTCATGCCGGCGATAAACACCGCCAATAAGGTTAGCAGCACCACCATGCCGATGAACATGCCCCCCTTGGACTCGGCGGTCGCCCGATCCTGCAACTGGACGTTCAGCGGTCGCAGGGCGTCTGGATGAATACCGCGGGCGATCAGGCGCAGCGCGCTCATTTGGCTGCTGTACTGCCCCAGCGCTCCCCTGATGCGTCGCACCGAACTCTGCACTCGATCGTTTGAGGTGTCGGCTATTAAAATCACTTCCGCCGGTTCTCCACGGTTCATTTGCCGGCCGTATTCGGCGCCAATAATCAATTCGATGGCGACCTTTTTCGCGTCGTCATCGCTGTGTAAAATACCCTCGCGATTGAGGTGGGCCACTAGATCCGGAGCTTGCTCGACGTTAGTCATGGTGATGAGCACATCTTCGACGCTGGAAAATTTATCGATCATCAGCATAAATAGCGCGGCGGTAAACACCGGCGTCAAGATCGCGTAGTACAGTCCCGCCATCACCGACCGTTTGTCGCGTATTGCATCGATCAATTCTTTGCGCAGCAGACTCCAAAAGATTGTCATGCGTCGATCCCCTCTTCGGTTCCGATGAGGCTGATAAACGCCTCCTCGAGTGAGTCCTTGTTGGATTGAGAACACAGCTGTTGTGGACTGCCGACGGCCATGACGCGGCCATTGGCCATCACCACCACCCGATCGCACAGCGACGCTACCTCCTGCATGACATGGCTGGAAAACAGGATGCAGTGACCCTGATTTCTGAGTCGGCGCAATACGTCGCGAAGCACTCGCGTGTTCATCACGTCGAGACCGCTGGTTGGTTCATCGAGGACGATGTTTTTCGGGCGGTGCACGATCGCTTGCGCCAGCGCGGTTTTCATCCGCTGACCCTGAGAAAATCCTTTGCAGCGTCGATCGGCAATTTCGCTAAGCTGCAGGTCGACAATCACTTGTCGGGTTGCGTCGGCGGCGGTTTGTCTGGACAGTCCGCTGAGTTCAGCAAAGTATTGGATATATTCGCGCGGCGTCAGGCGCTCGTAAATACCGAACGGGTCGGGGAACAGACCGAGTTCACGTTTTGCCGCTATCGGCTGCTTGGCAACATCAAACCCGTTAATAGTGGCGCTGCCAGCATCGGCTTTGAGAAGACCAAAAATAGTTCGTAGACAGGTGGTTTTACCGGCCCCATTGGGGCCGAGAAGACCGGTAATTTGACCGTCTTCGGCCTCCAATGACAGGTTGTCCAAGGCTTGAACGTCGCCGATTTTTTTGTACAGATTGGCTACAGCGATCATGGTGATTCCTCGGTGTTGGGTTGCAGTGCCGTCGCCGCGGCAGGGCGGTCGAGCGCATTGGCATTAAGATAAAAGCCGCCGGCGCCGCCGTCTTGAATACATTCGCTGTCGATTTCGGCGGTCGATCCACGCTCGACGAACTGTCCAATTAATTGCCCTGCGCAGGTTTGCATGGCCACACCGTGCGCAGCGTGGGCCGCAACCCAATGCACCGCGTTGGTCATCTTGCTCATCGCCAATTCAGCCCATTTCGGCGGCGTTGCCGGATCCTGCTGGCCAGACAATAGCAAGGTCGGGATGGCGCTGGCGATCGGCTTGGAAAAATCATCATCGACCGGGTCGCTCGGCCATACAGAGCAGGCGTCAGACATCTGTTCGAGCATGCTAGCGCCGACTGACGATTGACCTAATTGCTCTGCTAAATCGCTGGGCAGGCGGTGGATGTCCTCGCTGCAGAGCACCGTATTGTGCATGCCCATCGCCAGGTCGAGCCCGTTCATGGTCAGCGAATAGAGGCCCAACACCGGTTGATAATTACCCGCTGCCGCGCGGTCGATCGCCAACGGCAAAAGCGATCGAGTGCTGGGCGCATACAGCGCCAGTCGCAGCACGCTGAGGAATTTGTCACGGGTGAGAAAAAAATCGCTCGTTTCTGCGGTCGTTGGGTGCATTACCTGCAGCTTGGCCGGCGACTGGCCGAGCTTGGCGATCACCGTGGTGAGGCTTTCGGCGAGGTTGGGGAATTGCTCGTCACAGCTATCGCGATCCGCGCATTCGGCCAATAACAGTGCTACCGCTCGATCGATCGCCAGACCGATCGCCAACACCGACTGCTGCATTGGCACCACGCCATCCAGCGTCACCGTGCCGAGGGCCTCGGGATAGCGGCGCATATAGAGTTGCGCCATGCGGGTGCCGTAAGAAATACCGTAGAGGTGGAGCTTTTGGTAGTTGAGCTCGACCCGCACCGCTTCAAAATCTGCCAGCGCGATGGCGCTAGTATATTGCTTAACGTCACCCTGCAGTTGGGCCAGGCAGTTTTGCGTTTCGAGCGCCACGTCGAACTGACGGTCGTCGACCTGCAACGGCAACACGCTGGTATCCTCAGGGCACAGCAGTGGGTTAGAACGCCCGGTACCGCGCTGATCGATGAGTAAAATATCTCGGGTCTGCCTAACGTTGGCAAAGGTGGTGTCAAACGTCGGCGCGCTGTCGATGGCCGACTGGCCGGGTCCCCCAGCGATGGCCAAGAACGCCTCATCGGGGTGGATGTTTTTGATCGCCGGAATGATCGCGTAGTGGATGTCGATCTTGCGCCCCTCGGGTTGCAGCGGGTTTTCCGCGACCTCGATGGAACCGCAGCGCAGTCGGTCAGCGATGCCATCGACATAGCACGGTGGGTGGTCGGCATGCGCCTGCGCCCAAGCGCCGACCGGGGTCAGACTCAAAAACACTAAGGACAGTAGATTGATGCGCAGGCTCTGGGTGCGAAGCGACAACTGGGACCTCCTTTTCGTTGATGACGCTGATCCATTTGCCGAGTTTTTACGGCGTTGTCAGCGTGGATATGTAGCATTTTACCGCAAGAGTAAACCCTATTTAGACGGTGATGACCATCAATATTTGGTGGCTTACCGTCGCTGAGCGCGCCGCGCGAAGCACCCCCCTCGCCCGCAGCGGGCGATGGTAAATGAGTCTTGCTTAAAAATAGCTGTCGAGGGTTAACCATGGCAGTGATTATTTCGCCACCCACCACTTATACCGGACAAACGGTGATAGTAAATGTTTACTTAAAACCAGATTTTCGTCCATCAAACTGCGGTTTTTAGTCTGCGGCGCTGTCTTTTTGAT
>DDJS01000141.1:4199-4516 GCA_002339165.1 Cellvibrionales bacterium UBA2618
GGCCTACTAGCCGCGCTCGCGCCAAGGTATCTTTATTTTGCTACTCCTACCGATTGATATTTTCAATTCTTGGGATTTATATAAAAGTATTTTGTATTTTCACGGCGTTGCGTTGCTCTACATATAAGGACTCCTTTAGACGTTTGGAACCTCTGCAGTGTTGACATCTAATTAAGTGCCACCAATAACCAACCAGCGGAGTCAAATCACTCGATGATAGGCTGGGTATTGGGTGATGTGCGCCGTTCTCTTTAGTGGCTTTGGTCTGTTGAGCTTTCCACTTTCTATGTCCCACTATTATAGCGTTAAGGCAGTCG
>DDJS01000133.1:0-350 GCA_002339165.1 Cellvibrionales bacterium UBA2618
CCGCTGTTTCCGGACGACCGCCTAACGCTAGAATCTGGCAATGGGTCTACCGAAGATTTAACTGGCCGAATTATTGACCTGATCTCCCCCATAGGACGTGGTCAGCGGGGTCTGATTGTTGCGCCGCCCAAGGCCGGCAAGACCATCATGATGCAACATATAGCGCAATCGATTATTCGCAACAACCCAGACTGCTATATCATTGTGCTGCTGATCGATGAGCGCCCCGAAGAAGTCACCGAGATGCAACGAACGGTTCGCGGCGAAGTGATCGCCTCAACGTTTGATGAGCCGCCCACGCGGCACGTGCAGGTAGCCGAAATGGTGATCGAAAAGGCCAAGCGGCTGGT
>DDJS01000133.1:677-10933 GCA_002339165.1 Cellvibrionales bacterium UBA2618
GAACACAAAAAGGATGTGGTCATACTGCTCGATTCAATCACCCGTTTAGCGCGCGCCTACAACACCGTGATACCCTCATCAGGGAAAGTTCTTACTGGGGGTGTAGATGCCCATGCGCTGGAAAAACCCAAGCGATTTTTTGGTGCAGCAAGAAATATTGAGCACGGAGGCAGTTTGACAATTATTGCCACGGCACTGGTCGACACCGGCTCCAAAATGGACGAAGTGATCTACGAAGAATTTAAAAGTACCGGCAACATGGAGTTGCACTTAGACCGTAAAATTTCTGAGAAACGCGTGTACCCTGCCATCAACATCCGTCGTTCTGGTACCCGCCGAGAAGACCTGTTGATCGAAGAAAGTGAACTGCAACGGATTTGGATCTTGAGAAAACTGTTGCACGATATGGAAGATCTGACTGCGGCTGAGTTTATGGTCGAAAAACTCAAGGGCTTTAAAGATAACCATGAATTTTTTGGCGCCATGAAACGTAGGTAGAGTGCGCCTTGGCTGGGTGCTGGAAGCATAGTTCTTAGCGCCACATCTCAATAATGCCAAAAGCCTGAGGGTAGGCCTATGAAATACGCTGACTTACGAGAATTTATTGACTTCCTCGAACAGCGCGGAGAGTTGGTGCGAATCAGCCAACAGATAGACCCTTATCTAGAAATGACCGAAATTAGCGATCGCACCCTGCGTGCTGGTGGTCCTGCGCTGTTGTTCGAAAATCCCAAGGGCTACAATGTGCCCGTGCTTTGCAACCTGTTCGGCACGCCCGAGCGGGTGGCTATGGGGATGGGCGAAGAAAATCTACAAGGACTGCGCGATATCGGCGTACTCCTGGCTTTTTTGAAAGAACCGGATCCACCCAAGAGCCTGCTAGATCTCTGGCAAAAGCGTCATGATTTTAAGCAGGTGCTCAACATGCCAGTCAAACTGGTTAAGCATGCTCCCTGCCAAGAAGTCGTATTGGAGGGCGCTGCGGTGGATTTGGATAGCCTGCCAATTCAGACCTGCTGGCCCGGCGACGCAGGACCGCTGGTGACCTGGGCGCTGGTAATCACTCGAGGACCCGCCAAAGAACGACAAAACCTCGGCATTTACCGAATGCAGAAAATCGCCAAAAACAAACTCATCATGCGCTGGCTGGCGCATAGAGGCGGTGCGCTCGACTACCGGGAATGGTGTCAAAAATATCCAAATAAACCCTATCCAGTGGCCGTGGCTCTAGGCGCCGACCCCGCAACCACGCTAGGCGCAGTCACCCCAGTGCCCGATACGCTGTCGGAATATGCCTTTGCCGGCCTGCTACGCGGAGAAAAAACCCGCGTCACCACCTGTTTGGGTAACGATCTGCAGGTTCCCGCCAGCGCCGAATACATCTTGGAGGGGCACTTACATCCAGGTCAAACCGCTGAAGAGGGGCCCTTTGGAGACCACACCGGTTACTACAATGAAGTCGAACGCTTTCCGGTATTTACCATCGATCGCATCACCCATCGGAAGCAACCAATCTATCACAGCACCTACACCGGCAGACCACCGGATGAACCGGCCATTCTGGGGGTGGCGTTGAACGAGGTGTTCGTGCCAATTTTACAGAAGCAATTTCCAGAGATTGTCGATTTTTATCTACCCCCCGAAGGCTGCTCATACCGGTTAGCAGTGGTGAGTATAAAAAAACAATATCCCGGACACGCCAAGCGCGTGATGATGGGAGTGTGGTCGTTTTTGCGGCAGTTTATGTACACCAAATTTGTCATCGTCACCGACGACGACATCGATGTACGCCAGTGGAACGACGTTATTTGGGCCATGACGACGCGTATGGATCCCAGCAGAGATACACTGTTGGTGGATAACACGCCTATCGACTATCTCGACTTTGCCTCCCCAGTCTCGGGTCTGGGATCCAAAATGGGCTTGGATGCGACCAACAAAATGCCTGGAGAAACAGATCGAGAATGGGGCGCGCCGATCGAAATGGACCGTGATGTCGAGGCGCGTATCGATCAAATATGGGATTCACTCGGGATCCATAACAAACAGTAAAAAGTAGTGGGGTAGACCATCAAAAGCCAAACAAGCCAGTTTGAATTACTGACGAAAAAACGTTTTGCGCCGCTCTTTGCCACCCAATTTTTGGGCGCTTTAAACGACAACTTATTTAAAAATGCGCTGTTGGTGATTATTGTTAGTCAAGTGGTATCCCTGGCGGGTAACAGCGTCAACTTCATCACCAATTTGGCCGTCGGCCTGTTCATCCTGCCATATTTATTGTTCTCAACCACCGCCGGCCAACTGGCCGACCGATTCGACAAAGCGATGCTAATACGCCGCATCAAATTGGCAGAAATTCTGATCATGCTGGCGGGTTGTTATGCGCTGTATAGCTTAAATTTATACTTAATGCTCGGCACTTTGTTCCTGCTCGGTATACAATCGTCGTTTTTTGGGCCCCTCAAATATGCCATTATTCCGCAGCATTTGCATAGCAGTGAACTGCTCGCCGGCAATGCCCAAGTCGGTATGGGAACCTTTGTATCCATTCTGCTCGGAACGCTGGTCGGCAGTTGGATGGTAACAGTGCCCGATGGGCGCTACTATTTAGGCGCGGCGACCGTCGCTGCCGCCGTCATAGGTTGGCTGTGCAGCCGCGGCATCCCAGAGGCTCCAGCGACTGAGACCGCCGAAATGACATGGCACCCAGTGCGTAACACGATCGACAATTTTGCCTTAACTCGGCAAGACCCTACGGTCTTTTATTGCGTGCTCGGCATCTCTTGGTTTTGGCTGTTTGGCGGCTGTATTCTTACCCAAGTACCCAATTTCTCGGTAGCTATTTTACACGGCGAGCCGCAACTCATCTCGGTGCTGTTGGCGGCATTCATTGTCGGTGTTGCCACCGGTTGCCTGCTATGCAGTAAGTTATCTGGCAATCAGGTGGAACCGGGAATTATTCCCCTCGGCGCCCTTGGGTTAAGCGCCTTCAGTATCGATTTATACCTCGCGGCAAACAACTACGAAACCACCCTTGCGCTCCTGGCGCCGATTTCCGCAATACAATTTATCGGCCTTTGGGCCGGTCTGCATATACTGTTAGACCTACTCTGTATCGGTCTTTTTGGCGGCTTTTTTATCGTCCCTCTTTACGCCATGGTTCAAGCGCGCACCGACAGTCGGCAGCGCGCTCGAGTGATCGCGGCCAACAATATCATGAACGCCGTGTTCATGATTTCAGGCAGCCTACTGGGCATGGCCTGCCTTACACTCCTCGGCTTGACGATTCCCGAGTTTTTCCTGTTTATGGGGCTGTTAAACGCGGCCGTGCTAACGTGGATTTTTTATCGCGCGCCAGAATTTATCCAGCGTTTTATCGCCTGGCTAACAACCAATATGACCTGGGTGCGAAAAAAACGCCTCTAGGCCTATGCTCAAGTACAGCACCCAACGCAATCATCCTGTCCATCAGATTATACTTAAGCCTAGACAGCGATGGTCAATACCTTGGTATCGGCGGGGGTTTGACGCGCCGCTATCATCTCTCGAGCGCTCTCGAAAATTTGTTCCATGATGCTTAAAAGGCCACTGAAAATGTCCCTAAAGCGTAATAGCCGGCCGCAGATCGCGCGCTTTAACGACATACTTGGCAGAATTTATGATGCTCACTATGACGCCAACCTGAGCCCTGCAAGGTCCTTCGAAGGACGTTTTTATCTCTACAAAAATAGGGTAAAATCTGCCTGTAGAGACTCCTTTTGAGCGGACAGTGTGCCTGTCGCGGCACGACCAAGACGGGGCTGACGATAGTATAAAAAGTAACTCCGCTGACCGGCCACTATCATAGGCCGTGTTGGGCTAGCTGGGTGTCGGCAAACAATTAACCTCTGGGCAGTTGCAACTTTTAGCGGCGCTCCCTCAGAATGGATATCACAGTGCCTTTAAAGGATCATTTAACGCGCCTGGCGCAGCCGGCAACCAATAAGTTATTGTTAGAGGTCAGCCGCGGTATTGAGAAGGAAAGCCTGAGAGTCGCCCCCGATGGATGCCTATCGCAGCGCGAACATCCCACGGCGCTTGGTTCAGCTTTGACGCACCCCTCGATCACGACTGATTTTTCTGAAGCGCTTTTGGAGTTCATCACCGCGCCGTCACGCTCGATAGCAACGGTCATCGACGAACTCGACGACATCCAGAGCTTCACCTACAGCCAATTAAACAACGAGCTACTGTGGGTCAGCAGCATGCCGTGTAAGCTCGGCGACGACGAGCAAATCCCGATCGCCCACTTTGGACGATCCAACATCGGCCAGATGAAGAGCATCTATCGAACCGGGTTGGGACACCGCTATGGTCGCTCGATGCAAACAATTGCCGGTATTCACTACAATTTTTCAATTTCCGATGCGCTCTGGGAACACCTTCGAGCATCTACCCACAGTCCGCTGTCGCTGCAAGATTACAAGACCTCCGGCTACTTTGGACTGATTCGCAATTTTCGACGTCTATCCTGGCTACTGCACTATCTACTGGGCGCGACGCCGGCTGTATGCCGAAGTTTTGTGCAATATAAGCCGCATCATTTGGCGCAGCTAGCGGGTGACCCCGAGAGTTTGTATGCCCCTTATGCAACATCACTGCGAATGGGTGGTCTAGGCTATCAAAGTGATGCCCAGAGCGCGTTAGCAATCGACTACAACGACATGCACAGCTATGTTACTAATCTGCGAAGCGCACTCGATATGCCCTACGCCGCCTATCAGGCGATCGGCCTGCGAGACCCGCAGCAAAATTATCGTCAACTAAACACCCATTTGTTACAGATTGAAAATGAGTTCTACAGTGCTATCCGGCCCAAGCGAACAACCGAATCGGGCGAGCCGCCACTGCATGCCCTGCAAGATCGGGGGATCGAATATGTCGAGGTGCGCTGCCTCGATTTGAACCCCTTTGCCGCACATGGGATCGACTTGCCGAGCATTCGCTTTCTAGACAGTTTTTTGCTGTTTTGCCTACTCTCGGAGAGCGCCACATCGAGCGATGCAGAGCAGCAAGACATCGATCATAATCAAACGGCAAGCGTCAATCGGGGGCGCGAACCCGGCTTGCTGTTGCAGCGCGACAACGACACCTTGCCTCTGGTTGAGTGGGGCCGGGAGACGCTCGCCGAGATCGCTCCGGTGGCCGCGTTGCTGGATCGTGCGCATGGAGGGTACGACTATACGCAAGCGATGAATGCTATGAATGAACGCCTCGAGGATCCCAACAAAACTCCTTCGGCAATGATACTCGAGGCGATGAATACTCGCCAAGAAAGCTACCATGCCTTTGCGATGCGTATGGCACGTCAACACGCAGACCATTACAGCGAGCGACGACCGAGCGCAGTAACGCTAGATAGATACCGGCAAATGGCCGAGCAGTCGCTGCAACAACAACGGCTAATCGAGCACGGCGATCAGCTAACATTTGAGCGCTACCTCGCCGACTACTATCGCCAATAACTCGACAGGACGGAAAATCGACGATGAATTTTTTTAGTTATCGCAGTGTGAATGTTGCCAGCGCCGGCGCCTGTGGACTTTTGGGACTCTATGCACTGGTTTATCTACAGGGTCACCTTGGCCTGGAACCTTGCTATTTATGCGTCACCCAACGATTTTTTGTTATCGGTTGCGGACTGCTGTTTGCCCTTGCGGCGATCCACAACCCAGCGGGTGTCGCTCGGCATTGTTACGCCGGGGGCAGTTGCGTGACGGCCATGGGCGGCAGTTATTTTGCCATGAAACAACTCTGGCTACAGGGTCTTAGCGCAGACCAAATACCGACATGTGGACCACCGGTAGATTACTTATTCGAGGCCTTCTCGACCGTTGAAGTGGTTGCTATGCTGGTGCGCGGCGACGGTAACTGCGCCGAGACCCAATGGCAATTTCTCGGGCTTAGCATACCGGCATGGGTGCTGGTAAATTGTAGTCTGCTACTCGCTGTCGGCCTGTTCCAACTATTGCGCAAGGATTGAAATACGCGACCACTACGCAAGCCGTGATACATTGTCTGGAGTAGCAATCCTAAACCGCTGCGTATAACGCAGCATTCGGCCAACTCGCGATGTCAGCGCCGGTAGACGCCTTAAAACTGCCGGCAATAGACCCCTCGGCGCCGGCATCAAAACCTCTCAATAGAGTGGGGTTAAAGGCACTGATTAAATTGCCGCATGGGATGATGCAACCGGCGTACCGGTTGCAAGCAGCAAGCCAATATAATATTCTCTGCGCGATGAGTTACAGTGGGAGTGGCAATGTGGACAAAGAGCTATCGAAAAACGACTTTTGGGAGCGTATTGACACCATCGTAGAGGACTGGCTAGGGCAGCGGCGCGCGTTGTTAGCAAAGTATGGCGATCTCGCCAATATCAAAAGCTTCAGCGCAGAAAACAGCCTACACGGTACCTCGGTACAAGAGTTTTGTCAGTCGATGATCGACTATTTATCACTGGTACACTTTGAGGTATTTGAGCAACTATCGAAGGACCCAGTGTTCGACGGCTCGCACAGCCAAAAACAAGGTGCTGAGCTGTTTGACGCTATTCAACAATCGACCGACAAAATGCTTGATTTCAACGATAAGTATCTGGCGATCGACGATCTCGAGGCCCTCGCGGAAGATTTGTCATCGCTCGGAGAGGAGATGGCGCAACGCTTTGAATTAGAAGATCAAGTCATCGCGTTGTTGGATAATTTACGCGTCGACAGCGTTCAAACAACGCCCCCTGTCGCCACTAGTTAACTCGGTAACTTAATCTTAACCCGGCAATTCGGGCAGCGCGCCAGTCCAAAAGGCTAGCACGCTGCGGGTTCAATACTAGGATTCGCCAGACACGTTCGCCTGCAGCAATTGCACTTCAAAAATGAGTACTTGATTTGGACCTATGGGCCCTTGACCGCCCGGCCCATAAGCGAGTTCGGCGGGTATGTAGAGCTCCCAGGTGGCACCTTCAGACATCAGCTGCAGGGCCTCTGTCCAGCCAGGAATCACTTGGGTAACACCAAATTGAGCTGGTACACCACGCTTGATCGAACTGTCAAATTCAGTCCCATCGAGCAAGCGCCCCGCGTAGTGAACTTCGACGGTGCTATCGCTGGTCGGCTTGACGCCGCTGCCGGCGGTGATGACTTTATACTGAAGACCACTGTCGGTGGTCATAACACTCGCTTTGGCTTGGTTGGCAGCCAGGAATTCGGCGCCTTCGTTCCCGTTACTGTCCGCCTGCAGGGCGGTGGCTTCTTCCTGCTCTTTTTGCTGGGCGCCGCGCTTGGCCATCATTTGCGCTTCGAATGCCTTGACCACAGCAGCAATCTGCTCTTCGTTCAACTGCGGTTCAGCGTCCGATAAACCGTCGCTAAAACCACGCTGAAAAGCCTCATCATCGAAGTCGATCTCCATCGCTTTGATATTTCGCGCATTGTCCATGCCAAAAAGGTAACTGATTTTTTGGCCTTGGGTTTCTAGACTCTCAGATTGCGCGTCGGGAATCACCGGCGTCTCGGTCTTTACCTGATCGCAGGCGCCCAATAACAGTAATACGCCGAGTGAATATAATTTAACGCTTTGCATGTGTTGCTCCTTGTGGGTAATCAAATATCGCCAGATCGAATCGATGTAACGACGCCTTCAGTTCGCCGCCACATTCGACGCGATAGTGTATGCTATTTATCCACCGCTGACGACCGATCGAGCGGCATTTTATCGGCCGAAGACTGCGTGTTTACACCGCCCCAGTGGGTGCCCTAAGAGCATCTTTCAAACAACAGATCCCATACTCCGTGCCCGAGGCGTGCACCGCGACGCTCAAATTTTGTAAGTGGCCGATAATCCGGTTTTGGCGCGTAATCGCTGCCGACGCAATTGCTAAAACCGTCGGCCTGCTGCATCGTCTCACGCATTTGTTCGGCGTAGGCTTGCCAGTCCGTAGCCATGTGAAAAATTCCTCCCAAGCGCAACCTACTGCGCACCATTTGCACAAAATCGGGCTGCACAATACGGCGTTTGTTGTGCTTTTTTTTGTGCCATGGATCGGGAAAATACAACTGTAAGCGATCCACCGATTGCGCGCCGATGCACTCGCGGATCACATCGGTGGCATCTGCCAAATAAAGCCGTAAATTGTCAACCTCGATGGCGGCAGCCGCGTTCATCAGGCTACCGACCCCAGGTGGATGAACCTCGATGCCAACGAAGTGGCAATCGGGGGCCGCCTGCGCCATCTGTAACAGAGAATCGCCCATACCAAAGCCAATCTCGACAATCAGCGGAGCGCTCGTGCCAAACTCGCGTTCGGCATCCAGCACCCCATCGCTCAGTTTCAAACCGTAGCGCGACCAACCGCCGTCAAACGCTTGACGTTGTGCGGGGGTCATGCGACCCGCGCGCACCACGTAGCTACGAATGGATTTTTTACGGTATTCGGGTTTAATTATCATCTACTCGGTCAACGTTGTCGGGAGTAGCAGCAGCCAGCCGACAATGAAGGCGCCACCGCCAAACGGAGTGATCATTCCTAGCTGGCTAATACCGGTGACCGCGATGGCGTAGAGCGAACCCGAAAAAAGCAGGATGCCAATCGCAAAGCACCACGCTGAACGGACTAGCCAACGGCTATCGACGGTGAGATTGAGCACGCCAAGTAAAGCCAGGGTATGCACCGCGTGATAGAACACCGCGGTATCGTATGTGGCGCGCTGCTCGAGGGTCAAATGACCCTCTAGGCTGTGGGCCGCAAAAGCACCTAGCAACACCAATAGAGCGCCACTGACAGAAACTAGTCTAATCCAAAGGGGTTTACTCATAACGAAGGGCAGGTCGCTACCATGGTTTGATCCGTGCTATTCGGCCTGCATCAAGCCGCGCACTCGGTTCATGGCGTTTTTTTCCAACTGCCGTATACGCTCTGCAGAGACCCCATACTCTCCGGCAAGGTCATGCAATGTCGACTTGGTATCGTCTAACCAACGCCGTTGAATAATATCGCGACTGCGAGCATCGAGGCTCGCGACCGCAACCCCTAAGCGCGAGCTGTTGTCAGAGTTAAACTGGTTTTTTTCAACAATTCTCGCCGGATCTCCAGCGCTATCTTCGAGGTAATATACCGGCGCTACTGGCGCACCTTCGTCGTCGTCGTCAGCGGAGGCATCAAACGCCGGGTCGCGAACGGCTAAGCGCATTTCCATTTCTCGCACGTCTTTAACCGCCACGCCAAGATCTTCAGCAACGGCGTGAGCTTCTTGCTCATTCAACCACTGCAGACTTTTTTTAGCGCTGCGCAGGTTAAAAAACAACTTACGCTGCGCCTTGGTGGTGGCAACTTTGACGATTCGCCAGTTGCGCAGAATAAACTCGTGGATCTCGGCTTTAATCCAATGCACCGCAAAGGACACCATGCGCACCCCCTTTTCGGGATTGAAGCGCCTAACCGCTTTCATCAGGCCGACATTACCCTCTTGAATCAGGTCGGCAAGAGGCAACCCATAACCACTGTAAGAACGCGCTATATACACCACAAATCGCAGATGTGATAGAACCAACCTTCGGGCAGCGTCTAAATCTTCTTGGTAGTAGAGGGACTCACCCAGCGCTCGCTCTTCATCGGCCGACAAAATCGGTACAGCAGAAGCACCCTGAATGTAGGCATTCAAGTTGGCTCCGGGGGTCATCCAGTCCATGGAAATAACAGCTTTAGCCACTGATCTTCCTCCAAAAAAAGTTTGTCTTAAGAATTTCGGACGCGTAGTTTAGCACAGCCAGCTACGCCAGTTAAAGAATTTTACGTGGTTGATTCTATTAGGGTTCAATGCCTTTAAGATGTTTCTGGACCGCCAACCAAGCGCCGAGCAACCCAAGTATCGCCCCACCGCCAAGTACGCTAGAAAAACTCGCCAAACCCAAGCCGTGAAGCACAAAACGACTTTCATATAAACTCGCCAAAACCTCGATCGAACGGTTTAACCAGAACACCAACAGCGACAGAAAAATCACCGCCACCAATCCCCCAAAAAAACCAAACACCACGCCCGTGTAGAGGAACGGTCGACGCACGTAGGCATCGGTACCACCGACCAATCGAATGACGATGATTTCATCGGTGCGGCTTTGAATTGCTAACCGAATGGTGTTGGCCACGGCTAACAGTACTCCCAACGCCAACGTAATGCCCAGCGCGGTGATCAATTTTTCACCAATCTCAAGCATGGATCTCA
>DDJS01000075.1:0-7558 GCA_002339165.1 Cellvibrionales bacterium UBA2618
TTTTTAATTTCGTTAATCAGCGGCGATAGTAGTTCGCACAACCGATATTTAATCCCCTGCATCGTCGGCTTTTTGTGGTCACTGACAGCGGTTTATTGACGTCGTTGTTCAGCCGCGTACCGCCCGTTGCAACGGATTCTTCGCGCCGAATTGTACGACTGAAAATCCGTTTTTGGCGCTTGCTGTATCACTTCGCGAGCGTGTTTTTTGTCTTGCTGGCCGGCGCAGTGTTGGTCACCAGCTACCGCTTACTGAGTATTTGGCTATCGGTCCCAGCGGAGCGAATCACTCGCCAGCGTGGCTTTTAAAAAAAACCGCCTTGGTGCCTTGGGCCGAAGCGCCGATCCATGCATCATTGGCTGCAGCGGATTAACCACGTTCGATATTCTGCCTCGACGCACTGGCGGTCGATGGGTCGCTCCCAGGGCTCGACGATCCAGCGGTCGACGACTAGGTCGTAAGCGTCGATGGCATCACTCCCCTGCTGCAGCAACGCATGCACCCAGCGCGAACGAGTGTCACGCGCCGCCGCTGTGCCGGCGATCGATGGCCTAAGGCGCTGGGCAAAATAATACTCGCCGGAGTCGGGGCCAAAAGATCGCAACTGCTCAAGCGCCCGCATCGACGGGCTATCAGCAGCTGAAGTCCGGGTCAAATCGATCAGGGGGCGAGTTAAAAATGCCAATCCGATGCGCCCACAGATATCGCCAATGCTCGCCGCGCTCAATATCCCGCGACGGTTGTTATGTTGCGCACGGCACTGCGCGATTATTGCCCGCATGGTAACCACTGGCGTCGTCAATCAACTACCCTCGCTGCAGATCGCATCGCCGGGTTATAGCACCACCACTAGGCCGCTGCGCGGATCCATCTTGCCGACCACTAAATCCGCGTAGATACCACCCAGAGCTGAGAGCCCAGAAATTGTTTCAATCCGCATCCAATCGGTGCTCTGTTGCATGCGCGCAGCGACAAATTTTCCGGAGCGCGCGGAAAATTCGTCGGCGCCCCAATCAGTTACACGCTTTTGCACATGCGCCGGGGCGAAGAAAAAATGACTGCGCTGTCGATTGATCTGCGCCGCCAGCGCGCTGTTTTCTGCGAGACTCTCCCAATGGGTCATGCCGACGCTAATGCAACTGCGCAGGTTATCACCTAGCGCCCCATGCAGCGTGCCAAGGACTTCGCGATTGCCAGCCATATCGATCATTACGCTGGGCTTGTGGTCGGCAACTTGCGGTAAATCGTCATAGCAGTGAACCTCGTGATAACAACCGAGCGCCGCCACGAAGTCGCGATTAGCGCGCGATGTTACCCCGACCAGCGCGGGGCTATGCGGTTGTTCGGCCAGGCCCTGAGCTGTGCCGATGGCGGTCTTACTCGATGCGCTAAGAATAATCACCTGCTCCGCGCCGTGGTAATCCGCATCTTGCAGCGCATCGCACAGACAAAATGCAGTCATGTGCAACGGCTGCAGCAGGGCGCGAATATTGTCCGTCGATCGGTCGTAATCTGCCTCAGCCGAGAGCCGCTGGTAGTGATTGTAGACCGCGGGTAATTCTGCACGATGAGCGGCGCCATCGACAAAGCGTTGCGCCGACAGGGCAACCGGCGACAACACCACAAAATCGGCCGGCGGCAAATAACCATAGACCCGTTCGCCAATATTCAAACCCTCTACCTTGGAATCGATAATTTCTGCGGTCCCCCAAACCGGCAAGCAACCCCACTCGCGATCCACATCATCCGCGGCTGGGAAAAATTTCCAATAACCAATGGTATCGCCAGCTGCGCCATAGGTGACGTTGTTAGCGGTGAACGCAAAGCGCTCAACGCGCAGTAAAATATCGCCCGATTGCACTTGATCGCGGGCCAATCGCTCATCGCTGACAACTATCCGCGAGCGGGTTAAGTCGGTTTTGTAGGTTTGAAACTCACTCATTTTCTAGCTCCATCTGCCAGTTCGGCTGAAAACTGTTGAAGTTTGGCTACCGCGGGCATCACGCCCGCCTGTATACGGCGCATGATATCGGTCTTTTGCCGATCATCTCTATCCATCTCAGCGATCAGCTTGGCAAATCCGTCGAGACGATTCTGTCTGCACCAGCGGCGCAGGGCGTCGTCCTGCGACCAGTTATACTGATTGATGATCATCGCCAGCGTCATGGGGATGAAATCAACGTCGTAATTGGGCATCGGCACCAGCGTGCAGAGCCGATTTTTTTCCGCTTCGTCGGCATAATGGGCCTCGACGTAGGCCGCCATTGAGGCGCTAAATGCCGGTTGATATGCGCGAATCATCTGCGGTGTGATGCAGTCGCCAACGAACACCGGCGATGGTTTTTTACGACCGAAAGAACGCTCTAAACTGGCCGAACAATCAACGTGAATGTGCGCCGGGGTAGTGGCAATTTCACCCTCGTGAAGGACAATACGATGGCTCTCAATGGCGGTTACGTGACCGGCGCGAACAATATTTTTAATCCGCTGCAACTCGACGATTTCGGCGCGACTGACGGTCGCCGCGTGAAACATTCGTGGCCGCGTCGCTGGATCCAAACGCAGCAAGTAGCCACACTCTTCAAGACGCTGAAACATATCGGCGATCGATTTGGCGCTGCCAATCGACTCGTATTGGGCCGCAAGCGCACCCACCGATGTGCTAAAAAAGGCCTCGGTTGGCTGGGTGTTTGCACGGTCTAGCAGCCAGGCATCGCGAGCGCGAATCCAGGTGATTTCGTCCGCATCAACACCATTTTCGAGTAGATAAAGACAGGCATCTATACTGGTCTTACCGCCGCCGATTACGACATAGCCGGCCGGTTTTTCGGTAACACTTGGCAGATTGTTCAACGGCATAAACTGCGCGGCCGGCGCCACCGTAAAATTGGGCGTATGAGTGGATGGAACGGCGATAGTCATAAAGGTCGCATCGACTAATTTTCGATAGGCCACCGCGGTGCGCTTGCCCGTCAGTTTAGCGGTGAATTGTCCGTCGCCATGATACTCGCACAGGGGAAAGTACCGAACTCGGCCGCTGGCGAGAAAGCGATGGCGCATCACATCCTCAAAATAAGCACAGATTTCGGCGCCGGTGGCTAGATCACCCATACCCTTGTTGAGACCGATCATATCGATGTCGCCGCGGCTCAGTTCCTTGGAACTGACTCCAAAAAATGACGATGGTTGGTGCAAGGTAACAAAGGGGTACGCCATATTCCAATGGCCACCGGGTTTCGCGTAGCGATCGACAACAATAATGTTGGCGTCGGTTTCGCTCAACAAGGTGTCGACAAAGGCCATGCCAACGACACCACTGCCAATCACTAAGTAATCTGTTATTAAACTGTTGCTCATTGGTAAACCCTTAGGGCCCTGTCGGTTGCTAAATCAATGACATTAACCTTTTAACGCCGGTTGGCTATTGCGGTGATTTTTTACTCCGCGCTATTTTTTCTCCGAACTATTTTCTCTCCGCACTATTTATACTAGAAGATGCCTTGCAACCAACAAATAAACATTGCACGTGCAGCACCGACGATCGGAGATCGACGCACCCCATAGCTAAAAATATGCGGATATCGGAATCATTGTCAACGCACTTTTGGCTATTGGACAGCCAAAACGTGGATTATTTTTCAACTCGCTCACTGTTCAGGGCGCACAGATGCCAATGCCGGTTGTGCGCGATAGATGGTGCGCCCAGCCTTGATGGTTTCTAAAACACGAATGGTCTCTATGTCGGCAACCTCTTCGGTCAGTGGATTACGATCTAATATAACAAAATCGGCCCGCTTTCCAACCTTTAAGGAACCCTTTTCTCGCTCTTCAAAATATTGGTACGCCGGCCATAAAGTCATCGCTTTGATGGCGTTCATAACGCTCAACCTATGTTCTTCTCCGATCACGAAACCCGATCGGGTAGTGCGGTTGATGGCGCTGTGCATCACCCGCATCGAATCCGGAAAAGTCACCGGAGCATCCGAGTGAATGGAAAATTTCATACCTCGCGTGACCAGCCAACCGGTGGGCGATATATTCACCGCCCGCGCTGGACCAGCGACTGAATCGCGATGCCAATCTCCCCAGTAGAACGTGTGCATCGGGTAGAGTGCCGGAAAAATATCCAACCGATGCAATGGCTCGAGCTGATCCTCGCGCAGATACTGGCCATGAATTAATACCGTTCGCCGCGCTTCCCCTGGGTGTGCGCGACGCGCGCGCGCAACCGCATCGAGCAGTTGATCGATGGCCGCATCACCATTGGCGTGCGCCAGTACCTGCCAGTTATTGCGGTAAGCGAACTCTAGCCAAGCGCGCGCATCGGCGTCTGTAAAAGCACCATAACCAGCATAGTCATCGCCGCGATTGGCTGGGGGGCGATGATAAGGTTGTCGAAACCATGCGGTCTTGCCCTGCGGCGAGCCGTCAAAACTGAGTTTGACGCCACCGATACGAAAATTGTTGACGTAGTTGCGCGTCTGCAGCGGGCCATAAATTAGCGAATCCAGTGCAACTGTCGTAAGGTCGGGATAGGCGACCACGTCGACATCGAATGCCCTCTCACGTGCCATCGCCGCCAACCGATTCAAAGTCGCTGGGTCGGTGCGACCATCCTGCACGGTGGTGAATCCATTGGCGGTATACAACGCCTCCCCAGCTTTGAGTGCCGTCCTGTGTTGCGCATCCGAGAACTTTGGTAGCAACGTAAAAAGCGCAAAAAAATGCGCATTTTCCTCCAGTAAGCCGTTGGGCGTTTGGCCATCCGCTCCCCGTTCAATCACACCGCCGTCGGGATTCACCGACTGCGCATCGATACCCATCATCGCCAGCGCTTGACTGTTGTAGACCCCGAGATGCCAAGATTGATGCACGGCGATCACCGGAAACTCCGTCGACACCGCATCTAACTCCTCGCGAGTGGGATGACGTTGTTCTTTCAACTGCGAGTCATCGTAGTTAACGCCCAAAACCAAACCGTGATCCTTGGCGACCGACGAATGTGCCAGATAACCCCGCAAAACGCGCTGCAAATCGGCAATATTATTTACCGGCCCATCGGGGGCGCCCATTAAATTGGCGGATACCGCCTGAAGCGCCACCCCCGAGAGATGGCTGTGGGCATCGACAAAACCTGGCAGCAGCGCTTTGCCCTGAAGATCGATCACTTGGGTTTGAGCGCCGCGATAGTGTTGCATCTCGCGGTTCGAGCCGAGGGCAAGAATGCGGCCGTTGGCCACCGCCAGAGCTTCGACGGTGCCTAGGCTATCCTCGACCGTGACCACCTGTCCGTTAATAAAGAGACGCGTCGCTTCAAACTCCGCGGCGCGGTCACCGCAGGCGGCCAACACAACAAGCATCGCAACCGCTGGCGGTAAATTTTTTAGCGCAGCACCAGCAATCCGTTTTCCTCTAGCTATTGCCATTGAGCACCCCTCGATGAACCGCGCATCCTGCAAACAGCGCTTGTAGTTTAGAGCGCCTCCAGTCAAAACCGAGTATGAGTCAACCGGCATTGAAACATGGCGATGCGCGCTTGGGTGCAAATTGTCGCCTCGCTCGGTGGATACATCCACAACACCCGCAAACCTCCACTGTAAATTAATACCATCAATCTACAGCCTTACTTTACCATCTCAATCTACCAACGCACTTTACGAGCGCGCTTGACCTT
Organism: Cellvibrionales bacterium UBA2618; assembly: GCA_002339165.1. GTDB lineage: Bacteria > Pseudomonadota > Gammaproteobacteria > Pseudomonadales > Porticoccaceae > TMED48. Next base: position 5,675 of record DDJS01000075.1, read on the forward strand.
CTTGATGTTATCTTTTATCGGTAGACCATACTCCTGATGCCATCGGCAGCAATCGACCTCACTCCCGCCAACGCACCAACCTGAGCTTTGGCGATCCAGCAACGTCGAGTTCAGCCAACTGATTGTGATAACAATACAATACCTCTAGGGAGGCCAACGATCTCACATCGAGGTAAGTCAATTGATTACCGTAGCAATACAGTACCTCGAGGTCCGGCGTCACGGAGACGTTAAGTTCCGTTAGTTGATTGTCGCTGCAATAGAGGATTTCTAAATTTGGTGTGAATGACAAATCCAATTCGACAAGCTGATTAGTTCGACAACTAAGTATCTGAAGCCCTATCACCGGCACCAGATCAAGCGTCGCGAGAGCATTGTTATAGCACAGCAGTTCGATCAGGCCCGCAAGCGCGGCGAGGTCGAGCACCCTCAGGCGATTATTAAAGCACCACAATCGCCGCAGTCTTGGCGTGGTCGATAAATTTAACCGCCACAGCGCATTGTGATTGCAATACAGCTCCAGCAACCGCGACTGATGCGACAGGTCGAGTTCTACCAGTTGATTGTTAAAACAGCGCAGCACCCTGAGGTCTGGTGTGTTCGACAGATCGAGCGCCGTGAGTTGATTGTTGCTGCAATCGAGCATCTGCAGTTTGGGGTAAGCCGACAAATCCAGCGCACGCAACCCGCAACCACTGACATCCAACATGGTTTGCGTTGAATTCAAAGCGCCCTCGAGCGGCGCTATCGGCTCAACCACCGCCGATCGTCCGATCCGAAAAACCATTCAGCGCCATTGCTATAAAGCCCATAAAACCGCAACCTTTGATTAATCCGACGGTCCATCGGCAGCACCCAACATGGTGCCAATCCAGCGGGTTTCGGCCTGACTCTCGAGGCCAATTTTAAGCATGATGGTCAACGGAATCGACAGCAGCATGCCGACCGGGCCGAGTACCCAACCCCACAATACCAAAGAGACGAACACCACCAGCGGTGAGAGATTCAAACCGCGTCCCATCCAGCGCGGCTCTACCACGTTACCCATCAACATATTGACCACGAAAAACCCTGCCAAAACCAGCGCCCCAGAGCCAAAGCCCAATTGAACAATTGCCAACATCACCGCGGGGACCGCGGCGATTACCGAACCTACAGCGGGCACAAAATTGAACAAAAAAGTCAACAGACCCCAAAGCACCGCATAGTCGACACCGAGAATCGACAGCCAAATAAAAATCACCAGCCCAGTCACAAAGCTAATCGCCGTCTTGATCGCCATGTAACTGTTGACGCTGTCGGTAAAGGTTTGCAGCCATTGACTGGAACCACTGAGGCCGCGCGCTCGGGTCAACTTTTCGGCAAAGCCGGTATTTTCGGCAAGAATAAAAATCACCGTTAACAGAATCATCATGCCATCGGTCATAACGTTACCAAACGATGCCAACGTATTCGCCACCAACCCCATCAAGGCTCCGGGATCAAAACTATTTTGCCATTGCTCGGCACTCACAGCTATGCCACGCGCCGACAACCACTGCTGAAATCCACTGCTCAGAGCCCCAAGTTTGCTCGAGTACTCGGGTAAATCCTGACGGAAATTGCCCAACGCCGAACTGACAATGGCACCAAGTAAAAAGCCGATCGATAGCATCAGTACCACCACCAAAAGAATCGCCAGCCCGTTGGGCACGTAGCGCGCGCGTAACCAAGTTACCAAGGGTGCCACCACCATGGCGATAAACACGGCTAAAATAAACGGCACGATCAAGGTGTCGGCCATCTTCAATCCAGCGACAATGATCGTAAAGGCCGCAAAGGTAACCAACAGTCGTGAAATCGGTGAGGTATTGTCGGGCATCGGCAGTCTCCAAGGCTTTGATC
>DDJS01000075.1:7904-27241 GCA_002339165.1 Cellvibrionales bacterium UBA2618
GTTGATACGTTGATTAAAACGCAAGTGTAGCCGATCAACCGCAGTTTAGGGGCTATTCAGAGCAGAAAATAACGCCGTCGTTGGGCACTATGCCGTTGGATAAAATAATAACTTGAGCGCTACCAAAAGCGTCACCAGCGCGATCAATGGTTGCACCAAACCGACACCGCGGTGGATCACCAGATTGGAGCCAATGCGCGCACCGACAATCTGTGCGATTCCCATCGCAATCGCCAAGGTCCATACCACGCCGCCGCTGATGACAAACAGCAGCGCCGAAACGCCGTTGATAACCAGGATGAATAACTTGCTCTCAGCGGTCGCGCTAACCAGATTGTGGCCGAGTAAAAAGACCAGTAAATAAGGCAGTATCGAGCCCGAGGCAGGACCAAAAAAGCCGCCATAAAAACCTATCCCAAAGGCCGCCGTGGCGGCAAATTGAGCGTTGCTGAGTCTGGCTGGATAATCGCGACCATCCATTTTTGGCGCGCATAAAAAATACCCGCCCAACAACCCTAACAACAGAGGAATGGCGCGCATCATCAGCTCGTTCGATAAGCGCAGAACGCAGAGCGTGCCGAGCACCGAACCACAAAATGCCGCCATCAGCGATGGCACCAGCGGTGCGATCTGGAGATAGCCGTGACGCCTAAAATTGGTCACCGAACTCAACGTACCCATGGCACTTTGCAATTTGTTGGTGGCCAGCGCAGACAGCGGGGGAAGCCCTGCCCAAAGCAGCGCCGGCAGCGTTAGTAAGCCGCCAGAACCGACAATCGAAGAGACCAAGCCAGCAAAAAAAGCCACGCCGACAAGCGCCAAAATCGCGGTAATCGAGAGATCCATAGACACCCTATCCGCGGCGATTAAAAAAAAGAGTACCCTAGTAGCTACCGAAAAAAAAAGGTTAGTTAGCGATCACTGTTATTTATCACTAGAATTGATCTGGGTATTTACCATCAAACTGGTCGTAATAACGGCGTATCGAAACCAGGTCTTGATCGTTGTCTCCGGTGGGATAAAAAAGCTCACCAATGATCACCTGCTTGGTCGAAAAGCTCAGACCGACCATTAAAATTGGACAGTCCAGAGTCTGCGCCAAACGCAAAAATCCGGTCTTCCACTTGACTACTTTTTTGCGCGTTCCCTCCGGCGTTATAGCGATCACCACACCGCCCTCTCGCTCGGCGATGCTGGCAACTTTATCGACGATGGTATTGGCTTCGTTGCGGTTGGTAGAAATACCACCCAACCATTCAAAAAACCAACTGACCCCGGGCATAAAAATGGTGTGCTTGGCCAGCCAGCGCATTTTGAGATTGAGCGCCAATATGGAGGCCATTGCAAGCACGAAATCCCAATTCGAGGTGTGCGGAGCGCCGATTAATAGGCAGCGCTTAACGTCGGGGATCTCACCCATAAGACGCCACCCCGAGAGGGTAAAAAAGGCCCTGCCGATCCAACGCGACAGCCGCCCTCGAGTGGCGCGCAACTGCACCGGAACTTGATCCTGCTCAACACTCGGGGGCCTTGGCGTCATAATTTTGGTCTCGATTTTCTTATTTTTTACTGAGCTAGTGCTCTCGAGTGGCGATAAATGCAATGTCTGGATAGCGCTCTTCAGCAAGCGCAAGATTGACCCTGGTCGGCGCCAAGTAAGTGAGATGACCGCCACCATCTACTGCCAAATTATCACGCGCCTTGTTTGTAAAGCTCTCAAGAAGCTTGGCATCGTCGCTGTGGGCCCAGCGCGCCGAATGCACATTTACCGATTGATAGACGGCATCCACTGCATACTCCGCCTTGAGGCGATAGGCCACAACATCGAACTGTAATTGACCCACCGCTCCGACGATAATGTCGTTGTTGCGCATCGGGAAAAAGACCTGAGTACTGCCCTCTTCTGACAACTGGCGAATGCCATTTTGCAACTGTTTGGCTTTTAAGGGATCCTTGAGACGAATCAATTTAAACAACTCGGGGGCAAAATGCGGAATACCGGTGAACTTGAGCGCCTCGCCCTCGGTGAAAGTGTCGCCAATCTGAATCGAACCATGATTGTGCAACCCAATAATATCGCCGGCCTCGGCCTGATCCAGCGAAATCCGCTCTCCAGCCTTAAAACTAAACGCATCGGCGATCCGAATCTCTTTGCCGGTGCGCACGTGTTTCAATTTCATACCGCGGGTATAACGACCCGAACAGATACGCAAAAAGGCAATGCGATCGCGGTGTTTGGGGTCCATGTTAGCCTGAATTTTGAACACGAAACCACTGAACGTCGACTCATCGGGACACACCTCGCGAACGGCGGTAGACCGCGGTTGTGGCTGCGGCGCCCAACGCACGAAGTCATCGAGCATTTCGCGCACGCCAAAATTCCCCAGCGCCGTGCCAAAAAATACTGGCGCCAGCGCACCAGCTAAAAAATCATCCATAGAAAATTTCTGGGTCGCCCCGCGCACCAATTCCAATTCGTCGAGCACGTCGTCGGCAAAATCACCGAGCGCGGCGCGTGCCTCTGCCGACTGCAAACCCGAGATCCGAATATCGTCGGTCAACGTCCTTCCCTTACCTTGCTCATAGACGTGAATGGTGTCGGTGTAAAGGTTATACACGCCGCGAAAACCACGGCCCATACCGATCGGCCAGTTAATCGGAGCGGCTTGGATGCCGAGTACAGATTCAATTTCGTCGAGCAAGTCGATAGGGTCGCGAATGTCGCGATCCATTTTATTGACGAAAGTAAATATCGGCGTGTCGCGCAACCGACAGACCTCCATCAACTTGATGGTTCTCGCCTCCACGCCCTTGGCTCCGTCGATCACCAAGAGCGATGAATCGACCGCCGTCAGGGTGCGGTATGTGTCCTCAGAAAAATCCTCGTGACCCGGCGTGTCGAGAAGATTGACGACGCACTCACGGTAGGGGAATTGCATCACCGACGAGGTCACTGAAATGCCTCGCTCCTTCTCCATCGCCATCCAATCCGAGGTCGCATGACGATCGCTCTTGCGTCCTTTGACGGTGCCCGCCACCTGAATAAGATTACCCAACAATAGCAATTTTTCGGTGATGGTGGTCTTACCCGCATCCGGGTGTGAGATAATAGCGAAGGTACGGCGAGGGGACGACGACGGGTGCATTAGCATTCTGTATCAATATTTTGAAGACGCGTAGTATAGCGCTCCGGCAAGTCCTAGCCCAGCATTTCAGCGTATACCTAGAGCGGAGTGTCGGGCAGTCATCAGTTTTTAATAGCATGGCAACCACGCAATGACCAAACCGCAACACAAGAAAGAACAACGGCGAGTTTAATTTATGCGTTATCAGGGACAGACAAGCTATGACCACGAGGGCCCAGCCCCAAAAAAAGGCGTAATTCTGTGCAATTTGGGCACACCTGATGCGCCCTACACGCGAGAATTACGCCGCTATTTAAAAGAGTTTCTCAGTGATCCACGAGTGGTCGAGGTACCGAGATTGCTGTGGTGGTTAATACTCAACCTCGTCATCTTGCGCATTCGCCCGGCGCGTTCAGCGAAACTTTATCGCAGTGTCTGGGCCGAGGGCGGCTCGCCGCTACTGATCAACAGCCGCGCTCAGGTCGAAGGCGTCGCAGAGCGACTGCAACAGCACTACGGCGAGAAAATCCCGGTGGTTCTGGGCATGCGTTATGGCAACCCATCAATCGATTCTGCGCTGGCTGAATTAAGCGCACAAAACGTCCGCAATATCGTCGTTTTACCACTCTATCCGCAGTACTGCGCGGCGACCACTGGATCGACCTTTGACGCGCTGGCGAAGACCATGATGCGCTCGCGCTGGGTACCGGAACTCCACTTCATCGGCAGCTACCAACAATCAGACGAATACATTGGCGCTCTGTGCAATAGTATCGAAAAACACGTTAAGCAGCATGGTCAACCCGATAAGTTGATCTTTTCTTACCACGGAACGCCGCAAAAATACCTTGCCAAAGGCGACCCCTACCACTGCTATTGCCATCAGACCACGCGACTGGTTCGCAAGCGTATGGGCTTGTCCGAGGATCGGCTGATGACTACGTTTCAATCGCGCTTTGGACGCGAGCCCTGGTTGCAACCTTATACCGACAAAACCCTCGAGGTGCTGCCCGAGCAAGGCGTCAAAAGCGTCGCTGTGCTGTGCCCAGGCTTTGCGTCGGACTGTCTAGAGACTCTCGAGGAGATCGAGGGCGAGGCGCGCGAGATATTCATCGAGGCCGGGGGAGGCGACTTCCACTATATCCCCGCGCTGAATGCACAGCCGGACCACCTCGACGCATTGACCGCGATCGTTCGCCGACATCTGGATTAGTCGACATGCTCCACCAGTCGCTCCAGCCAACCCTGCAGCACAGGCAGACAATCGGCCTGCACCTTTTGGGTGGCAATTTGATCGGCACGAGTAACGCCGTCGCACAGCAATGCAATGGGTTTCTGTTGTCGCTCGGCAGATAGGCACAGGCGATAGCCCGAGTAGGTCTGTAGCGAGGAGCCAATCACCAACAATCCAGGCGCACGTTCCAGCAACTGCTCGCACAACGCCACCCGCTGAGCGGGTATCGACGCGCCAAAAAATACCGCGTCCGGCTTCAACAGGCCACCGCAGTAACGGCAATCGGGAACCGCCAAATCTGCGTAATCCAAATCATCTATATCCGCGTCGCCATCTGGCGCAATCCGTCCACCGAGTTCAGAAAATTTAGGGTTGTGCTGTTCAAGCCAAGCTTGCAGCGATGCCCGCGACTGGCTCGCACCGCAGTTGAGGCAGGACACTCGATCGACGCGGCCATGCAAATCGACCACCTCACGACTGCCCGCTCGCTGATGCAAGCGATCGACATTTTGCGTGATCAAGGCATTGATCACACCGCGCGCTTCAAGTTGCACCAGTGCCCGATGAGCGGCATTCGGTTGTGCCTCACTAATAAATCGCCAGCCGATCATATTGCGCGCCCAAAATCGACGACGGCTGTCGGCACTGGCGACGAATTCCTGATGCGTCACCGGCGGTTTACGCTGCCACTCCCCACGCCGATTGCGATACGTAGGCACACCCGATGCAGCACTCACGCCAGCACCGCTCACAACCAACCATTGGGATTGGGTCATTAAAAGATCGATCATTGGTTTCAGAGCGGACTCTCTCGGTCGATACTGGGTTTTTAAAAGCGACAACTTTACCGCAGCTACAGGTATAATGCAGCCTAATTTGCCGAACCACCGCGAGCGATCCAAGCCATGGATATACAAGCTTACATGCACAGCGTCGGACGCGCCGCGCGCGCAGCTAGCGGCGTCATCGCAACGGCGCCCAGTGACGTCAAAAATCAAGCTCTAAAAAACATTGCCGAGCACCTCGATGGCGCACGACGCGCCGTGCTCGCCGCCAACCAATCAGATCTTGATAGAGCCCGCCGACAGGACTTGGATAGCGCATTGATCGACCGTTTGGAACTCAACGACCAACGTATTGATGCTATGCTCGAGGGCGTGAATCAGGTCATAGAACTGGACGATCCAATCGGTGTAATGACCAAGATCGGCAAGCAACCCAGCGGCATTCAGTTGAGCAAAATGCGCGTGCCTATCGGCGTGGTAGGCATCATCTATGAATCGCGACCCAACGTCACCATCGATGCGGCCAGCCTATGTCTCAAAGCCGGTAACGCCTGCATCCTTCGCGGCGGTAGCGAGTCTATTCAATCCAATCAAGCAATTGCTGCCAGCATCGAGCTCGGTCTCGAAGCCGCTGGACTGCCGCGCGCAACTATCCAAGTCATCAATACGCCAGATCGCGCCGCGGTCAGCGAACTCATCACCCTCACCGAGTTCGTCGACGTCATAGTTCCGCGCGGCGGTAAGGGTCTGATCGAACGCATCAATGCCGAGGCCCGAGTACCGGTGATAAAACACCTGGACGGCAACTGTCATATATATATCGATGATGAAGCCGATATCGACATGGCGATTGCCTTGGCTATCAACGCCAAAACGCATCGCTACGGCGTTTGCAATGCCATGGAATCGCTGCTCATCGGCGCTAACATAGCGCCACAGTTGCTGCCTCAGTTAGGCGAGGCAATGCTCTCACGCGAAGTACAACTGCGCGGTTGCGACAAGACCTGCAATTTGATCAAAGGTGCGCAGGCGGCCACCGAAAGCGATTGGTCGACGGAGTACCTGGGTCCGATCCTATCGATCAAAGTAGTCGATGGCCTAAGCGCTGCGATCGCCCATATCAACCAATACGGCTCCCGGCATACCGACGCCATTGTTACTAACAACCCGCAGCGTGCCCAGTCGTTCGTCAATGAAGTGGATTCAAGTTCAGTGATGGTGAATGCCTCAACGCGGTTTGCCGACGGTTTTGAGTACGGCCTCGGTGCGGAGATCGGCATTTCAACCGACAAAATACACGCCCGCGGCCCGGTCGGACTCGAAGGCCTTACCTGCCAAAAATGGGTTGTCTATGGCGACGGACAGGTACGTAAATAATATGACCATCGCCCTGTTTGGTGGAACCTTCGACCCCGTGCACTTTGGCCATGTTGAAATCGCCACGCAACTTGCCGAACACCTAAAAATAGAAAATCTACGATTGATGCCCTGCGGCGTTCCAGTCCATCGAGAACAACCCATCGCCAACGCCAATCAGCGCCTCGAAATGCTTGGTATGGCGATTACCGACCGGCCACAACTGGCGATCGAACGGCGCGAAGTGGAGCAATCCGAGCCCAGCTACAGCATCGATAGCCTGCGCCGGATCCGCGCCGATATCGGCCCCGAACAAACCTTATTTATGTGCCTAGGTATGGACGCCCTGGAACAGTTGCAACATTGGCATCAATGGCGGCAACTGCTCGATTACTGCCATATCGTAGCGGTTGCGCGACCGGGTGCGCAGCGTCCGACGAAACCACCCCTAAAGCTTTGGATTGAACAACACCAAAGCCAGCAATCCGCCGCCGATGAGTCGCGCCCCTCCGGCCATCTGCACTTTTGCAGCTTAAATTTGTTAGATATTTCATCGACCCAGATACGCCAACGCCTAAAACAACGTCGATCGATCGACACGCTCACCCCCGACGCGGTTATCGATTATATTCATCGCCATCACCTATACGAGTAACCTAAAGCTATGCGAAAAAATTTAACAGAGATCGTCGTCAATGCACTGGAAGACGTCAAAGCGCTCGATATCGCGCTGATTGATGTGCGCGGATTGACCGACATCATGGACACCATGGTCGTTGCCAGCGGCAACTCTAGCCGTCAGGTCAAGGCACTCGCCAACAACCTAGTAGTGGATGCCAAGAGCGCTGGATACACGCCAATCGGCGTCGAAGGCGATGACACAAGTGAGTGGATCCTGGTAGATTTTGGCGATTTAGTGGCGCATATTATGCTACCGGCAACACGGCAACTCTACGATTTGGAACGCCTTTGGTCGCTGCCCACCGAGAGCGTCGACGAGACGGCGACAGAAAGCGTCGACAACAACGCTTAGAGGATGCAGTGAAAGTCAAAATTATTGGCGTTGGAACGCGCATGCCCGATTGGGTGACGGCAGGGGTCGACGACTATCAGCGGCGTTTACCGAGCGAGTTCTGCCCCCAGTTGATAGAGGTTCCTCTCGGGGCCCGGCGCCGCGGACAGGCTGTAGACAAGGCCATCGAGAAGGAAAGTTTAGGTCTGTTAAAGCATATAGATAAGGGCGACTACGTCGTCGCACTTGACGTTTTGGGGCGCTCGATGAACACTGAACAGCTGGCGGGGAAACTGCTCGATTGGCAACGCGAGGGAGATGCTCTGTGCTTTTTGATAGGCGGTCCAGATGGCCTGTCCAGCGCATGTTCAGAACGTGCAAACCTGCGCTGGTCGCTTTCCGATCTGACCTTACCCCATTCACTTGTGCGGATTGTACTGATGGAGCAGATCTATCGGGCCTGGAGCGTCAATGCTCGCCATCCCTACCACCGATACTGAGTGACTGAGTAATTCACCATGAACGACGACTCAACCTTCATCGACCTCACTCGACAACATCAAATTTTTGTCACCCGAGTGATCATTGCCTGTATCGTCGCAATCGCTATGGGTATCGTTATTGTCGCGCGCTATTTTGACTTGCAGATCACGCGGCACCAAGACTTTGTTACCCAGGCGGACAACAACCGCGTGCACATGCGTCCAGCTAGCCCTTCAAGAGGGTTGATATACGATCGAAATGGCAATTTGCTGGCCGACAACAGGCCGACGTACAACCTCACGATCGTGCGCGAGCGCAGTCAGGATATGGACCAATTACTGGTCGACCTGGACCACTTAATCGACATATCTGACAATGATATTACGCAGTTCAAAAAACGACTAAAACGCCGCAAACCCTATGAAAATACGGCTCTTAAATACAACCTCAGCGAGCGCGAACGAAGTATCTTGGCGGTCAATAGTTTTCGCCTCGCCGGCGCCGAAGTTTCCGCCCGACTGACTCGCCACTACCCCAACGGCGAACTGTTTGCTCACGTGATTGGCTACGTCGGGCGCATCAATGAAGAGGAAAGCCAAGCGATCGATACAGTCAGATACAGTGGTACCGATTCGATCGGCAAGATTGGTATCGAAAAATATTACGAGGATAGTTTACTCGGGCAGGTCGGCAATGAACACGTAGAAACCAACGCCCGCGGTCGCGTCATGCGGGTACTTAGCAAAGTCGACCCACTCGCGGGAGACAGTCTAACGCTGCATCTCGATCGACGCCTACAAGCCGCAGCTCACGCCGCGCTCAAAGATCATCGCGCGGCTCTGGTGGCGATCGAGGTAAAGTCTGGCGGTATTCTGGCGATGGTCAGCACGCCCAGTTACGACCCCAATCTGTTTGTGTCTGGTATCAGCCAGGTAAACTACTCGGCATTGGTGCAATCGAGGGATCGACCACTGTTCAACCGAGCCATTCGGGGCCAGTACCCGCCGGGCTCAACCATCAAACCCATATTTGGTCTGATTGGTCTTCAGAACGAGGATATCAGCGCGGAGCACACGATTGACGACCCCGGCTACTTTTATCTGGACGGTGTTGAACGTCCATGGCGCGACCACAACTCAAAACGCGGTGGACACGGTAAGGGCGTAGACCTCGCCGAGGCGATTATAGAATCCTGCGATGTGTATTTTTACACCATGAGCGTCGACACCGGGATCGACGTGCTGGCAGATTATAGCAAACAGTTTGGACTCGGCCGCATCACTGGACTGGATTTCCCCGGAGAGCAGTCCGGTATCATGCCGTCGAAAGAATGGAAAAGGCAGGCGCGTGGCGAGCCATGGTTTAACGGCGACACCATCAATGCCAGTATCGGTCAAGGTTTTATGCTCGCCACGCCGCTCCAATTGGCGGTGATGTCGGCACGGTTGGCATCCCGCGGAAAGGTTTTAGAACCGCGCCTGGTCAAAGCGCGCAACGGCGTGGAAAAACCGGCCGCAGAGCAGTCCGCAGTGATCGACATTGACTCCGAACACTGGGACTATATGCACCGAGCGATGCGCGACGTGGTGCACTCGCCGCGCGGCACAGCCAACCGCATCCGCAAGGATATCGGCTACAATATGGCTGGCAAGACCGGTACCGCGCAGGTAATCAGTATCAGCGCCGATGACGAATATGATCGTGACAAAATTAATCAAAGGCAATGGGATCACGCGCTATTTATCGCCTTTGCGCCGGTTGAAGATCCGCAGATCGCAATTGGTCTAATCGTCGAAAATGGCGAACATGGCAGCTCGACAGCAGCACCGGTGGCGCGATTAGTGATCGATGAATATATGAAAAACCAACCCGACCAGCAGTTGGGACAGCGGTAGCCGACTATGCATAAAAATGATTTTGTCCGGCAATTGCAGACCCCCGGCGGTAGCATGAGGATCCGTCAAGCGCTGAATCTAGACTATATGCTAACCGGCATTCTGATGACCCTCTGCGCAATCAGCCTGTTGGTGATCTACAGCGCTGGCGGGCAGAGCACGCTATATGTAAAGCGCCAATTGGTCTTTATTGTAGCGGGGTTCGTGGTCATGGGACTAGTCGCGCAATTTCCACCGCGGGTATGGGAACGCTGGGCGTTTTTACTCTACATTGCCGGTATCGCTTCGCTCACCGCTGTGTTGTTCGTTGGCGTCGAAATCAATGGCGCGCAGCGCTGGCTAAATCTTGGCTTTACGCGGCTACAGCCATCCGAATTTATGAAAATTTGCGTGCCGCTTATGATAGCTTCATACATCGCAAAAAATGCCATCCCACCGACCTTTAGGCACGTTGTGCTGGCGGTACTACTGATTTTTTTGCCGGTTTTTCTGGTCATTCAACAACCCGATCTCGGCACCGCAATATTGATTTCCGCATCCGGTTTTTTTGTACTGTTTTTAGCTGGGTTAAAACGTAGCTACCTAATCAGCGCCTTTGTACTCGCTTTGGCGGCACTGCCGAGCCTGTGGTTTTTTGTTATGCGCGACTACCAAAAACAGCGCGTGTTAACGCTGCTAAATCCGCAACAGGATAAACTGGGTGCCGGTTGGAATATTATTCAATCGACCACCGCTATAGGATCTGGCGGTTGGTCAGGCAAGGGTTGGACTAAGGGTACGCAGTCGCAATTGAACTTTTTGCCTGAGAGCCACACCGATTTTATTATCGCCGTGCTCGCTGAGGAATTTGGACTGATTGGGGTGCTTGCCCTGTGTGGGCTGTACTTACTATTGATTGGGCGCTGCCTTTTTATCGGCCTGAATGCGACATCGATGTTTGGACGCCTGATCGCCGGCAGTATCGCCTTTACGCTGTTTATTTTTATTTTCGTCAATCTCAGTATGGTCTCGGGCATACTGCCGGTGGTCGGGGCGCCCCTGCCATTAATTAGTTACGGCGGCACTGCGCTCATGACCTTATTCGTCGGATTTGGTATTCTTATGTCAGTCGCTGGTGACTCAAAAACACGTTAGGAGCAAACATTGAAAAAAACAATTCGCAATCTGTTACTGGTTGCCTGTGCCACCAGTTGCGCCGCCGGGGCAGACTACTCTGAACACCCCGATGCGGTGAAATTTTCACAAACTATGGTCGAACGGCATCAGTTCGAAAGTGCAGATGTCGAGCGTTGGTTGCAAGACGCCGTCCGCGTCGATTCGATCATTGCAGCCATGCAGCGCCCAGCTGAAAAAGTTAAACCTTGGCACCAATACAAAAAACACTTTATTTCCGACCTGCGCATCTCCCGCGGCGTCGATTTTTGGAGTGCCAACCGCGCCAATTTGGAACGAGCAGAACGCGAATTTGGCGTCGACCCTGCGATCATAGTCAGTATTATCGGGGTGGAAACCAATTACGGTCGCAATGTTGGCTCCTACCGCGTGATCGATGCGCTGAGCACCCTCGCCTTTGATTACTACACCGAAATCGAACAGCGCGAATCTCGGCGCCTGTTCTTCACCGCCCAACTGGAGAACTTGCTCCTCCTCGCGCGCGACCAGCAACAGGATCCCCTGACCCTCAAAGGATCCTACGCCGGCGCCATGGGCTGGGGACAGTTTATGCCAAGCAGTTACCGTGATTATGCGGTCGACTTTGACGGCGATAAATTTGCCGATATTTGGAACAATCCAATCGATGCCATCGGCAGCGTCGCCAACTACTTCGCTGAGCACGGTTGGCAACCGGGCCAGGCCGTTGCCCTGCGCGCAGTTCAGGAGACACCGCTGGATACCGGCGACAACAGCAGTTCACAGACATATCACCAAGTAGCCACCGGCGATACGCTGTTCGCCATCGCCAGCAAGTACGGCGTCACAATGGCCGAGTTACAACGCCAAAACAAGCTTCAAAACGCCAATCAGATTGCCGTTGGTCAACGCTTGGCGATCAACACGCACTTCACCGTCAATAAGCTCGGCCGTCCTAAGCTCACGCTTGATGAATTGCGCCGCCGAGGTCTGACGCCGCTCGAACCTGCCGACGACAGTCGCCGCGCACTGCCGCTGCTACTGGACGGCAGCAGCGGCGACGAATACTGGCTGGGGTTGTACAATTTTTATGTCATAAGCCGCTACAACCCGAGGGTAAAATATGCCATGGCGGTCTATCAATTAAGCGAACTGATACGGAGCCAGTACTGTGGCCCAGAAAATCCTTGCTAGAGGATACCCGCTGCTGATCGGCGCACTGCTGATCCACGGTTGTACTCAAGCGCCCCGAGTGATCGACGAGATGGACATCCAGGACGGAGCCGGCGAACTCGTCGACACCCGCCTAATCGCCAATGCGGTGCCCAAGATGGAGCCCGTCACCCGCGCCGGCAATAGCAACCCCTACACCGTGCTGGGCGAGACCTACCACTTACTGCCAACTGCTAGAGGCTACAAGCGGGTTGGCACAGCTTCTTGGTACGGCAGTAAATTCCACGGTCGCAAAACAGCCAATGGCGAGGTCTATGATATGTATGCCATGACCGCCGCGCACCGTACCCTGCCAATACCGGCCTACGCGCGTGTCACCAACCTGGCGAATCAGCGTGTCATCGTTGTGCGCATCAACGACCGCGGCCCGTTTCATGCCTCGCGTATTATCGACCTGTCTTATGCTGCAGCACTCAAGCTCGGCTTTGCGGATCACGGCACCGCCGAGGTCGAGATCGAGGTGATCACCCCGACCAGTACCCGAGTAGAGGCGCCAATGCCGAATGTATCCCCCGTCGTCGCTGATCGACTGTCAATACCGGAGGTACGGGCTGCCGAAGAAAGATCCATAGACCACTTGCCAAGCGGGGGTGTGTTTCTGCAAATTGGTGCCTTTGCCCAACGCACTTCAGCGGACCGGTTGCAGCGGGCCATCAGCGCAATGACGTCTCTGCCAATCGAGATCATCCAGCACCGCGAGCTGTTTAAAGTGAAAATGGGTCCGATAAAAAATAGCACTCGACTAAAGATGCTACAGAAAAAAATTCGCCACCAACAGAATATCGTACCTTTCATACTCTGGCCGTGACCGGTAGCCAAAAAAACCGCTCGCAGCCAAGCGTCGATCGCGGCTTGGGGTATGCCAATAAAATCGGGGGTGATAAGATGGCGGATTGTTTTTTACTCGCCCGACTAACTGAGAACCGTATGGCAAAAAATTGGCTCTATATCGCGCTTGCTTGCGCACTACCTCTGTTTCAATCGCCCGCGGCAATCGGTCTGGAAGCTCTTCCCAAAGCCCCAGACCTGGCGGCAAAATCATGGATCTTAATCGACGCCCAAACTGGGACTGTGCTGGCTGAAAACAACGCAGATCTGCCGTTGCCGCCGGCCAGCCTAGCCAAGATGATGACCACCTACATTGTCGCGCAGCAGATTGAACAAGGTAGTCTCGGGGAGTTCGACAATGTCACCATCAGTGACAATGCGTGGGAAAAGGGTGGCGCTAAAACCGACGGCTCAACGACCTTTTTAATCCCGCGAAGCCAAGTGCCCATCATTGATCTAATGCGCGGTGTGATCATACAGTCGGGCAACGATGCGGCCATCGCGCTGGCCGAGCATCTGAGCGGTAGCGAAGACGCCTTTAGCGTTCTAATGAATCAGCATGCCGACGCAATCGGCATGTCGAATAGCCGATTTTACAACGCCACGGGACTGCCCGCTGAGGGCATGGTATCGACGGCACGCGACCTCGCGTTGCTGGCAAAGGCGATTATTCGCGGCAGTTCGACGTATTATGCAATTTACTCAGAGAAGTACTTTCAACACAACAACATCAATCAGCCAAATAGAAATCGACTACTGTGGCGCGACAGCAGTGTTGATGGTTTGAAAACTGGGTACACAAAAGCTGCTGGGTACTGCTTAGCTGCCTCGGCAAAACGTCGTGATATGCGACTTATTTCGGTGCTAATGGGTGCTAAAAGCGTTGAGGCTAGAGCTCGGCAGTCGCAAAAACTCCTCTCCTATGGCTTTCGCCACTTCGACACCAAAAAGGTCTATTCCGCCGGCGATATCCTCAAAGAAAATGCCAAGCTTTGGTATGGACAAGAGGATTTCTTAGATCTCACGGTTGCCGAAGATATAGTCCTGACGTTTCCGCGTCGTTCTGAAAAGCTCTTGGCTGCCAAAATTATCGTCGACGAACAGTTGGAGGCACCGATTAGCGCAGGCCAAGAACTGGGGCGCCTGCAAGTTTCATTGGCCGATAAAATTCTCGTCGATGTCCCTCTCGTAGCGGAAAAAAATATCCCAACGGCTGGCGTATTATCACGCTTATACGACTGGGTTATCCTATTTTTTACCGGGTTAATGTCCTGAATACTGCCTATGCAATCGCCGGCAATCGCCGCTGCGAAAAGTCCAGCGACGAGGACAGCCAATGAACCCAGATCCGCCAAAAATTGAATTTCCCTGCGCTTATCCAATCAAAATTATGGGCGAGGGACACGACGAGTTGCAAGCTCAGGTGCTGGACGTCATCCTGCGCCACTGCACTGACTTCGATCGACAAAAAATATCGACACGCGACAGTAGTCGCGGTCGTTGGCGATCTATCACAGTCATGATCAACGCCACGGGTCAGGCCCAAATCGAAGCGATTTTTAACGACTTGAAAACCTGCTCACGCGTGCGAATGGTACTCTAGTGGCGCCCATTCAGCGCGATCTGATAGTGCGCCATCTGGGTCTTTGCCCCTACGCCGAAACCGTTAGCTCGATGCAGCGGTTCACGGCGAGTCGCACCGCCGCGACCCCAGATGAAATCTGGATGCTCGAACACCACCCAGTATTTACCCAGGGCCGTGCGGCAAATCCTGACCACGTGCTCGCCCCCGGTGGCATTCCCGTGGTCAACAGTGACCGCGGCGGCAATGTGACTTACCATGCTCCGGGGCAGATCACCGCCTATCTATTGATCGACCTCAAGCGCCGTAAAATTGGCGTTCGCGCACTGGTCGAAAAGATGGAAAATGCCCTCATCCGCACGCTCGATCACTGGCAGGTGTCGGGGCAAACGCAGATCGGCGCACCCGGTGTCTACGTTGACGGTGCCAAGATCGCTTCGCTCGGACTGCGGATTCGTCGAGGCTGCTGTTACCATGGACTGAGCCTTAATGTCGACATGGACCTGTCCGCCTGGCTACGTATCAACCCGTGCGGACTAGACGTTGCCATGACTCAACTAAGCGACTTGGTCGAGATCGAATTCAACCAAACGCAGGTCGTCGAAGTATTACTTGAATACCTTTGCGCGGGGCTCGGTTATACTGAGTGCACGGGCACATAGGTACAACAATCTGTAGCTACGTAAGGATACCAACGGAACTTTTATGGACCTCGAACAACGACCAGCGCCGATGCCTATTCAGGGCATCGAAGCGGAAATAAATCAGCCCTCGACCGACACAGTTGCGCGCACGTCGCGCGATATTATAGCCACCTTGGAGCTAAAACCGTCGATACCGCCCAAGCGCACTCGACGACTGCAGCAGGGCGAAAAATTGCGCAGCGCCGACAAGGTTGAGCGCATTCCGGTCAAAGTCATTCCGACCACCGAAATACAACGCAAGCCGGCATGGATGCGCGTGCGTTTATCGGCATCCCCCAAGGTAAAAATCGTCAAAGACGTGCTGCGCAAACATAAAATGGCGACCGTATGCGAGGAGGCCGCCTGCCCAAATTTGAATGAATGCTTCAGCCACGGCACCGCGACCTTTATGATCATGGGCGAAATTTGCACCCGGCGTTGCCCCTTTTGCGACGTCGGTCACGGCAAACCGAATCCACTCGACATCGAGGAACCGGGCAATCTAGCAAGGGCGATAGCCGAGATGAAACTGAAGTACGTGGTCATAACCTCGGTCGATCGTGACGATTTACGCGATGGCGGCGCGCAACACTTTGCCGACTGCATCAGCGCCGCGAGAGCCCTGTCTCCGAGTTTAAAAGTCGAGGTGTTGGTGCCGGACTTCCGCGGCCGTATGGCACCGGCACTGGACATTCTCAGCCACACGCCACCCGACGTGTTTAATCATAATATGGAGACCGTACCGCGCCTTTATCGCGAGGCCCGACCGGGAGCCAACTATCAGTGGTCGCTGAAACTGCTGGCTGAATATGCGCGACAAAACCCCGGCGTGCCCACAAAATCCGGTTTAATGGTCGGCCTCGGCGAGAGTAAAGACGAAATGTTCCGAACCTTTGATGATCTGCGACAACACGATGTAGCGATGCTCACGGTTGGGCAATATTTGCAACCCTCCGTCAATCATTTGCCGGTCGATCGCTTCGTCCACCCAGATGAGTTTGCCGAATACACCGAGTACGCCTTATCCGTCGGTTTTCAGCAGGCCGCCTGTGGTCCACTGGTGCGCTCCAGCTATCATGCCGACAAGCAGGCCCGTGGTGAGCCAATCACCTAACTTTTGGGTCACCAGCGGCGACGTATACCCACGCTTGCCGTGCGGACGTACAACGCGCTAAAACGCGCTGGTAATCGTTCACCTCGTAATAGTCAGCGTTCAGCAGTTCAGCTTCGCTGATCGACAAAACCATTCCCTCAACCAGATCGCTGGGATTGCTGGTCGCCACCAAAATGGAGTGACAATCGCTACCACTGGTACGAATCACCTCGGCATCGACAATCTTGATGGTGTCCACGCGATACCCGCAGAGCGCGTCGCACACGCCATCGAGGCGGCGGCCAAACGTTGCTAACTGTACCGACGGTAATTGCAAAGTGCCATAGGAAAATAGCCGCACCGGATAGTTCGAGTGGTCAGCCATCGGCAGTTAATCCTCGACCCAAACTTCTCTTAAGGGTTCACCAAAATCGTCATAGATGATTTTCTTTCGCGGCCGGTTGCGCGATTTGACGGCAGTCGGCGCCTTTGCCTGTTTTTTTCGACTATCGATGGCCGACACTACGTCGTTCAGGTAAGTCCTCACCTGCGGTGGTTGTCCACTGACGAACACCGCCCTCGAACGCGGTTGATCGGCCAACTCGGCCGACTCTCCCGCCACGTGCTGCTTTATCTCACCACCGCGGGAGAGAAACTCCTCAGTTTTGCGAACGATATCTCTACGAATGGAGTTCTTACTGGGCATCGAGCGTCCCTCGGCAAAATAAACAGCAACTTTCATTTTAACAAAATTATCCCGACAAGCAAAACAACCGCCGATTGGGCACGCTAAAAAATTGCACTAGGGTGGCAAAAGCGTCATCTGCGAGCCGGTTTGTCCATCGCGGTTATCGATAAAACGCACGCCTAAACCGAGCAATCGCACAGGTCTAGAGCCCCTCTCCCATGCCTCCAATAGCATTTCTTGGTAACTTTGGAGAGATATTTCACGACACAACGGGCGCTCCAGCGTCGTGCTAGAAAAGTCGTCAAATTTTATTTTAATAAATTGCTTGGTGACCCAATAACCGCTGTCAATGCGCTGTAAACGCACGTGTAATTCGCTCAACAACTCAGGAATACGCCGCATACAGGCCGCACAGTCGGCTAAATCTGAGCTAAAGGTACGCTCCACACTGAGGGATTTTCGTCGGCTATTGGCATTCACCTCACGCTCATCAATACCGCGACACAGCGCGTGCAATCGCGCGCCAAAACTACCAAAGTCTCTCGCCAAGTCTGATAACTTCAAGCGTTGCAGGTCTGCGCAAGTCTCTATACCGATGCGCTGCAATTTCTTTTTTGTGACCTCGCCGACGCCAAAGATACGCATCACCGGCAGGGTTTTGATGAATTCATCAACCCGATCGGGAGTGATCACGTACTGACCGTTGGGTTTGTTGATATCGCTGGCGATCTTAGCCAAAAATTTATTCGGTGCGATGCCGGCCGATGCGGTGACCCCGACCTCGGCCTCGATCACCTGACGTATTTCACTGGCCAACAACGTCGCGCTGCCGCGATGTAATTCAGAATCACTGGCATCGAGAAAAGCCTCGTCCAGAGAGAGCGGCTCAACTCGGTCTGTATAGCGCAGAAAGATGCTTCTGATCGCCAGTGCCGCCTCCCGATACTTGGCCATAGCCGTCGGCAGAACCACCAAATCGGGACACAATTTAAGCGCCTGACCGGTCGGCATTGCCGACCTAACCCCAAATTCACGCGCCCGATAGTTGCAAGTCGCAACAACCCCGCGACGCTCCCGGTTGCCGCCCACGGCTATCGGCAGAGAAGCCAACGACGGGTCATCGCGAACCTCTACGGCCGCGTAAAAACAGTCGCAGTCACAGTGTATGATTTTGCGCATCGCACACCCGTCAAAAGCCAATTGAGACCCTGGCGAGTCTGCCTCGCCGAAAGGTTACTAAAGAATACCTGCCGGCGAAATTAAGCGTCGCTCAACGAGTACGTCGTGATAAAAAACCCGCCCAAGCACAACAGCCATAACCACAGCACCATGCCCACCACTGGCACTCCCAGCAACATCCATACACTGCCAAGCATCAGCACGCTAGAAACGCGCGGTAGACGAATACCTGTGGCGCTCGGTATGGCCGAGTCAAAGGGGACTAACGCGTTGGCCAACGGCGTCAACGCGACCGACAAAAGCCCCAAGTAGTAGTGCTGCATTGCATCGTCCAAACCATTCGCCAGCGCCCAACTGTAACTGCTGTAAAGCGCCACGCACATATTGCACAGATGATAAAGCCCATGACCGAGGAGGGCTGCTGGCGTCCGGTAGCGCATATTGACCGCTAACCCTCTATCGACGATGGCGGCGAAAATCGCCGCTGCAGCGTTGCCGGTAACAACAGCATAGCCGGGGTCAGCAACAGAGTCATCAGCGTCGATAACGCCAGTCCATTGACAATCGCGCTGGCCAGCGGCTGCCACCATGAGACGATCATGCCGCCGCTTTCCCAGCTACGGTTGACAATATCGACGCTCAGGCCGTTGGCCAATGGCAGCAGGCCGATAATGGTGGTTATGGTGGTTAGCATAACCGGTCGAAAGCGTGATTTTGCCGCGTTATAGACAGCCTGCTCGGCGGTCATATTGGACTCACTATTGCGTAGATAATTGTACGTATCGATCAGCACGATATTGTTATTGACAACAATACCCGCCAGCGCAACGATCCCCACGCCCGTCAGCACTGTGCTGAAGACCGCTTGGCTAATCAACAGGCCGAGTAGCACCCCAGCTATCGACATAACCACCGAAAAGAGAATCAAAAACGCCTGATAAAAGCTGTTGAACTGAGTCAACATCATAATCAACATGACCGCCATTGCCATACTAAATGCTGTGCTTAAAAAAGCTGCCGAATCTGCCTG
>DDJS01000075.1:27626-63558 GCA_002339165.1 Cellvibrionales bacterium UBA2618
GTGTCCAACCAAGCTTCTATCTGACGAGTTTGATCATCTACCAGATAACCATCCTCTGTATAGCCCATGATCATCACCGACTCGCGCATGTCGAGCCGTTGGATAACATCCACTCGCGGGGCCGCTACGCGCTCGGTAAAGCCGCCTATAGGCACTGGCCCTCGGTCGCTATTCACCCAAAGTTCATCAAAGGACGCCAGTTGACGATCGGCATGCGGATAGCGCAAGCGAATTTCGACTTCTTCTTCGACGTCATCAGGCCTAAATTTACCGATGATCAAGCCGTCGGTGAGCAACTGAATCGCCTGACCGACGGTCGCTACATCGACACCCTGCATGGCCGCCTGCGCACGATCAACTTGAATTTTCCACTGCACACCGGCAATCGGCATGGTGTCTTCTAGGTCTCGCACGCCCTCGATGTTGGTGCCAATCCAGCGCTTGATTTTAGCCGTGGTCGCGTACATTGCCTCGCGGTTACTCGAAGATATTTGAATCTGTATATCTTTGCCCACTGGCGGACCACTATCCAAGGCCTTACCGGTGACTAAAATACCGGGCATGTCTGCGGTCACCCGACGAATTTTTGAAAACACCTCGACACTACTCGCTGCGCGCCCACTCGAAGGCGTCAGTTCAACCAAAAAGCTGCTGATTTGATCGCGACTGGTATCCTTTTTGAAGACCATATGGTTATCTTGACTGGAAGAGTAGAGTTGCAGGACTTCCTCGATACCCTGCACTCGCGCCTCGACCTGAGCGGTGAGTACCCGTTTTTGCTCAACCGATAGGTTGCCCTGTGCGCGCACCGTGATGGTACCAAATTGGTTTTCGACCTCGGCAAAAAACACCATTCCGGCGCCGAACTTGGTGTAGGAAAAGAAGATCGTCAACAGGATCAATAGGGTCGAAAAAATGCTCAGTAGCGGTCGTCTAATCACCGCTTGTAATACTTTTAAATAGATATTTAACAGCGGCTCGAACAGCGTCAGTGAAACCTCTTCGGATTCATTATCCTCCAATTCACTCGGCTTTGTATTCGCCCTATGTGCCAGTAAAACCCCCAGAGTGGGCGCAAATATTAGCGCATAAGCAAGTGACCAAGCGAGTACCGCAAACACCGTAATGGGCAGGTAAGACATAAATTCACCGACCACGCCCGGCCAAAATAACAGCGGTAAAAACGCGGCTAATGTGGTGCCAGTAGACGCGATCACCGGCACCGCCATGCGACGTACCGCTGCTGCGTATGCCTGACGCGCCGAAAGTCCTGCTGCAATCTGGGTGTTGGCAAACTCGATCACCACAATGGCGCCATCGATCAGCATACCGAGTGACAGTAGCAACCCGAACATGACCATAAAGTTGTAGCTAAAGCCGAGCATCGCGATGATCAAAAATGAGCCCAGCAGACTAAATGGAATCGCCAAGCTAACCAAAAAACCTGACTTTAAGCCGAGGGTCGCGACCACAATGATGAGTACCAGGCTCATGGCGGTGAGGATATTACCAGAGAGTTCATCGACCATGGTCGAGGCGTGATCAGACTTGTCAAAAATATAGTCAATTTGAATCTGGCGAGAAAAATATAGTTGTTCCATCGCGACGGCACTGCGAACCGCATCGACGGTCTTGATCGAATTGGCGCCGGCCCGCTTATTCACATTGATGGCAATTCCGCGCCGGCCATTTAGCTGACTAAAGCCGCGTGCGTCCCTGTACGTGCGACGCACCGAGGCGATATCACCCAGCGTCACAACACCCTCGGCCGTGCTGCGAATTGGCAGCGAGCGAATGTCTGCAGCGGTTTCAAACAACGCAGGTACGACGATACTGAAGAGGCCCGCGCCAGAATCCATATCGCCCGCCGGAATCAATAAGTTGTTGGCCGCCATCACCGCCGATAGCTCGGACATAAGAATGCCATAATGCTGCAACTTAAATGGCTGCAACACCACCTCAACGATCTCGTCACGACGGCCTTGAATGGTCACTTCGAGAACTTCCGGAACCCGATCGATTACCTGTTGCAGGCGCACCGCCATGCGCTGTAATTCACGGCCCGCAATATCGTCACCAGAAAGAACCACCACTACTTCTGGTTCTGGGCTGGCGCTCATCTCGCTGACCAACGGCGGTTTGGTATCTTTTGGAAAATCGGCACTGACGCGATCCACCGCCTCGCGAAGTTCTGAGATCGCTTGCTTTACATCGCGCTCTATATCAAATTCAACCAATAAGTACACCGCGCCCTCGCGCGCAGTGGCGTTGACGCTGTCCAAGCCCGCCAACGTTTTTAACTCTTTTTCGATTGGCCTGATCAACAGGCGAACGCCGTCCTCGGGAGAGATGCCATCGTGGCGCACGGCAATCATCGCCAACGGCACCTGTATATTGGGTTCGGTTTCTACCGGTAAACTGCTGCGCGCCATTACTCCGGCGAACAACACTAGCAGCATAATCGACAGCGTTACGCGGGGCGTATTAATCAGGCGATTAATTAAATTCATAGTCACATCAGCACAGCGTGTCAGCGCTCCAGTGGATCACTGAATACCGCATCCACCCGCTCGCCTGCAATCACATAATTTTGACCTACGGTAATCAGCGCGACCCGCGGCGGCAAACCCTGCACCCAAACGCCAGATGAATTGCCAGCAATGATCTGTACATTGATATCGACCACTCGGTCGTCCTCGGCAAGCACTTTGACCATGCTCTCACCGGCGTCGTCGAGCTGCAACACCGCCGCTGGAATTAACTGCGCGGCAACGCTCGGCAAGCCTACCTGCAACTCGCCAGCCAAACCCGCGCGCAACGCTCGGGTCGGATTAACGACCTGAGCTTCGACTCGGTAAGTTCGGGTGATGGCATCGGCTGTATGCGC
Source organism: Cellvibrionales bacterium UBA2618 (assembly GCA_002339165.1). Taxonomy (GTDB): domain Bacteria; phylum Pseudomonadota; class Gammaproteobacteria; order Pseudomonadales; family Porticoccaceae; genus TMED48. The sequence continues at coordinate 30,514 of DDJS01000075.1, forward strand.
CAGGTATGTAATAATCGCCGGATATTTGTCGCCACTAGAAAGCCCAAACTGAGCGCTCTGGCCAATCCTCAACTGATTGATATTGGCCGCTGCCACCTGAGCCACAACCCGCAGCGGGTCAAGTTCGACGAGGGTTGCGCAGAGCTGGCCCGGTCGCACATAGTCGCCTAGCTCTAAGGCACGCTCTTCGACAATTCCGGCAAACGGCGCCACCATCCGTAGATGATCAACTGTGTTCTGTGCAACCGCCAGCTCCGAGCGCGCAGCCTGTAAACCAGCCAGCGCTCTGGCGATTGCCAAATCCGATTGGAAGCCCCCCTTTTTTAAACTGACGACACCTCGATGCTCTAAGTCGGCCCGCTCAACCGCCGCCTGAGCAGCGCGCAAAGCCGCTTGTCTACCCTGATCGTCAAGCATACAGATCAAGTCGTCGGTTGCCACGCTAGCGCCACGCAACACCGCTACCTTGGAAATCATTCCGGCTGCTTGCGCCTTGATATCAACGCGTCGATTGGGCTGTGTTTTTGCCGACACCGAATAGACTGGGTAATGCAGTTGACGTTGATACCAGCGAGCCTGAATTTGCGTCAATTTTGACTGCGGCGACGCATCGACCACCGGGACTGGATCGTCGGGCCACCATAGGGCGCTGGACAACCACAGCGCGACCACCAACGCCATTACCACTGCCTGACGGATATTACGGTTCAACCGAAGCCTCGCGGGTCTTGCATCGCCAAAAGAATACACCTATCGTGAAGCACAATAATGCTTGAATGGACGTGTGGCACCGCTGATTAAAAATGCCCTCGCCATGCTGAAGTATAACAGCTAAATAAAACCAATGGCGACGATGAAGACCTTGTGCAAGCCCAAAGATACACTCCACCGCGACCGCTAATTACCACCAAAAGATTTCCGAAAGATGCTGAAAGAGGCGCAGAAAAATAACAAAACAGCTACGCCTTAACTGGCCTATAAGATCACCAATAGGTATAATTCAGTCCTCAGATAACCTCCTGACTTCTTAATCAAAGAGACCTATCACCATGAGTTACAACGACATACCTGCCGGCAAAGATCTCCCCAATGACATCAACGTAGTCATTGAAATACCCGCCAATCACGACCCCATCAAGTACGAAGTTGACAAGGACAGCGATGCTATTTTTGTCGATCGATTTGTTGCCACGCCGATGTTCTATCCAGCCAATTACGGCTACGTGCCACAGACGCTGTCAGAAGATGGCGACCCGCTCGATGTCCTGGTAGTGTCACCCTACCCGGTCATGCCTGGATCCGTCATCCGCAGTCGCGTTGTAGGCGTCCTCAAAATGAGTGACGAATCGGGAATTGACGCGAAACTGCTTGCCGTTCCGCACACTAAGCTAACCAAACTTTATGACCATGTTGTGGAGTATTCCGATCTCCCAGACCTGCTGATCAAACAAATTGCTCACTACTTCGAAAATTATAAGGCGCTGGAACCTGGCAAGTGGGTCAAAGTCGATGGCTGGGAAGACGCAACGGCCGCACGCGCAGAAATTATCGCATCGCGCGATCGCTACACCGCGGGCTAATTTCGCAGTTCGAGACTATTGGGGGCTCAAGAGCATCTCGCAATTGAGCCCGTGATCTCTGATCAGTGTTCTAAGACGGTGTAAAGCATCTTTTTGTATCTGCCGAACGCGCTCACAGGTCAAGCCAACTTCGGAGCCAACCTGCTGCAATGTCTCTTCACGATGATTGAGCAATCCGAAGCGACGCACCAACACCTGTTTTTGCTTCTCTGGCAAATCCAACAGCAACGCGTTTAACATCTTCAGAAAATTATCGTCTTCAGCGCACTTTGCAGGATTGTTGTGTGGCGTCGCACCCACGCTATGAGTTTCGTATTTTAACGCATCTTCAACGTCTAAGTTCACCGGCGAAACGCGGTGACTGACAGCCAATAGATCGCATACATCGGCCTCAGGCTTGTCGACCACGGCGGCAATTTCGGCTGCCGTAGGTTCCTTTTCACCGGACTGAAACAACTCACGCGATGCTCTTAGGCAATGGTTCAGTTCCTTTACGACGTGCACTGGCATGCGAATGGTGCGCGATTGATTCATCAAACTTCGCTCGATCATCTGTCTAATCCACCAGGTGCCGTAGGTGGAAAAACGATAGCCCAACTCGGGGTCAAATTTTTCCACAGCGCGCAGTAACCCAAGGTTGCCCTCTTCGATCAAATCCAATAAATCGAGCCCACGATTCATGTAGCGCCGCGCTATTTTAACCACCAAGCGTAAATTACTCTCGATCAGCTTGTTTTTCGCAGCCTTGTCGCCCTCGCGACAGCGTCGTGCACAGGCGACTTCTTCGTCCGCAGTCAACAGCGGTGCTCGACCGATTTCTTTGAGGTACAGGGCCGTGCTGTCGAGACTGACCGAACCAGTGGCTCGAGCGGTCGTGGCTTTTTTGATTGCTTTTTTTGTTGTATCTTTATCGGATAGATTTTCCATATCTGAATGCATCTCCTTTGCATTTAAATCCATCTAAAGTCGCCTTCCTGGCAACCCGCAACGACGACTCCGCGCCGCTTACTGATTCAGATAAGACGCCGGATCCACCGGTTTCCCATCCTTTCTAATTTCAAAATATAACGTTCCCGACGACCCCAACTTCGTTATTATCTGCATAGTATCGACTCGCTGGCCCTCCCTGACCAGTATCTCATAGTTGTGCGCGTAGGCGCTAAGCAACAACTCCGAGTGTTTAATGATAACCAATTTTCCGTAACCTCTCAATCCATTTCCTGCATAGACTATTTCTCCTGGCGCGGACGAGCGCACAGCGGCTCTGGCCAGCGCTTTAATTTTGATTCCCTTGTGCAACTTGGCGATATTAAAAGCCTCGACCACTTTGCCGCGAACCGGCCACCGCCATTGGCGCTGTGAATTGACGGCCACGTCGCTGTCGGTAACTGGCGCTGCGGCACGTCGAGCCGTTATTGGCTGGGGTACTTTGGTCACCAAGGTAGCTCGCCGCGCAGGACGGCCGGTGGGCGCGCGTGCAGGGCTATCGGCGACCGTTTTAGTAGTCTTGCCGGCTTTATCTGGAGTAACTTTGCTGGTCACGCGAGCGGTTTTTGGCACAGCACCGGAGCTAGAATCTAAGTTTAAAACCTGCCCAGGATGAATCGTAGCAGTGGTCGAAATCCCATTAACCCGCGCCAGAGTCACGACGTTCAAATCGTATTTCCAGGCGATTGAATACAGAGTTTCACCACGCACCACTGGGTGGGTATCGATGACTTGCAAGCGCGGCACCTCAAGACTAGATAGTGACGCAGGTTGCTGGCTACAGCCAACCAAAGCGGTCAAAAAGATCACTGGAAACATCTTCAATAAAACGTGCACCTTGACCATCCTAGTTGGCTTAACCCTCCGATCGAAGACTAACATAGTCGAAACCCGCAACCAAAAGCAAACCCAAAAGGGCAAACGCAAGACATTCTGTCGTGGCCGGATCAATCTGTGCCAACTCTGTGTATTGCTTCGGTAGTAGGTTGATCATGCCGACTGGTGAGGAAGGTTCATCAGCAAATTCTGGGCGGTACCGCCACGGCCAAACGAGATTCAGGCTGCCGATGAGAAAGCCGCACATCGTCGCCATCAAGGCAGTTTGGTGCACCCGCATCAACCAGGATAATAAGCGGCTGAAAAGTAACAGCCCAAGTATTCCTCCGGCGCCAAACACCGCAAGGATATCCAATTGAAAATGCGCAATGGCGGCAATAATCGTTGGATAAAGACCCAGCGCGACCAAAATCAAGGTTCCCGACAACCCCGGTAAAATCATCGCACAACAGGCCACCGATCCGGCAAAAAACAAACTTGTGTAACCGCCCTGTAACGCCATGGGCGGCAACGTAGACAGCGCGAGAGCAGCGTGGACTCCAAAAATTAGGAGAAACCAATGATGCCAATAAGTGGGTCGGTATCGGCGCAGCAGCAGGACCGCAGATGCGCCGATCACGCCGCTAAAAAAAGACCATAGCTGCAGTCCGTAGGCATTGAGAAGATAGTCGATCAATCCAGCCAGCAATACCGCACTTGTTAGCATACCCGCTAACAGGGTGGTCAACCAACTGCCGTTGATGGCGCACCATGCCGCGCTGATACCGTCTCGCCTGAGGGTTTTTAGGGCGTTGCCATCGATGGATTTAATGCTCTCGAGCAACTCACCATAGATGCCGGTGATTAGCGCTACGGTACCACCCGACACACCCGGCACCAAATCGGCAACACCCATGGCCATACCCTTGGCAAACAGAGCGGTCGAAGAAAACCGTATCAACTGTTTAACACGACCGTCCAGCTAACGGGACAGTCCCCCCAAGAGCGGTACAAATTTGACCGGCTCGACAATCTCTTCATCAAATTCATAAGAGTCTCCATCCCGCTTCAACACCCGCAATTCTTGTTCGCGACCATTGCCGACTGGAATCACCAAGATACCATTGGGGGCCAATTGCCGCAGTAGATCGTCAGGCACCTGCTGGGGCGCAGCGGTGGTAATAATACCATTGAAGGGGGCTTGCTCCTGCCAACCAAAGCTACCGTCGGAGAGCGCCGAAGTAATGCCGCGAAGGCCCAGCTTTCGGAAGCGCGCCTTGGCTTTTATGAGGAGTGGCTCTATTCGCTCCACGGTGTAAACCTGATCGACCAGTTGTGCCAGTATGGTGGTCTGATAGCCCGACCCAGTGCCGATCTCTAGCACTCGGTCGAGCGGCCCGTCAGCCAGCAGCAGCTCGGTCATGCGCGCGACGATATAGGGTTGTGATAAAGTTTGCGAAAAACCTATCGGCAACGCTGTATCCTCGTAGGCTCGATGCGCCAGCGCCTCATCCAGAAATAGATGGCGCGGCGTCATTCTAATCGTATCCAACACCGATTGATTGACAATACCCTGCTCCTGCAAACGCAAAATTAACCGTTCACGGGTTCGCTGAGACGTCATACCCACGCCTGCAAAGTCGATCGAGTTCACTGTTCCTCCCAATTTTTAAACGCCCACCACACCCTAGATGTAGCCTTGCATATGAGCATTTTTTGCGGCTCTAAATATATCACAGCGGGGCCATCTGATGGCGAAATAATTCGCCCATTTCGCGCAGTACCGCAGTCGCAAAGCAGCCTTTTGGTAATTCAAATTGAAGTCGAATTTGGTCCTCCCCTAGATATTTGAAATTTAAATCGCTCGGTAATAACCGCAGATTGCGCCGCTCTTGGGTTAGCCCTGCGTGCTCGAGCGCATGACGCCACTCCCCCCAATCAACCAGCACTTGATCCTCGATTTGCCGCGCGCTGCCCTGTGCACTCGATCGGCCACGCCCCCATAGAGGGCCTGTTTCAGCTTCGGGGAATGCATCGCCCGCGAGGTGATTGGCTATATATTTCGCCAATACCAGATTAAATAACCAGGCCCGCGCCGCGGATAGATACATCCCGGTACCGCGACGATTACCGCGCAATCGACCGCTGTCGATTAAGCGCTGCGCCTCGTGTAAATTACCTCCAGCGTGGCCGAAGCGCTGCTCGGCAAAATAATTCGGCACGCCATGTCGACCAATATCATCGAAACGACGTTCAAGGGCAGCGATATCAGCGCTGACCTGACGCAATACAATGTTAAAAACATTGCCGCTGTGCGCGCCCCGACGTAATTTTTTATTGTGCCGTGCGGCGGTCAAAATAGTGTAGTCGGGGTGAGCTAACTTGGCGACGGAAAGCGCGCGACCAGGCAGGTGTAGACTGAACCACTGTGTGGTCACGGCAGCGCGGTCCTTGAGTCCGCAAAGACCGACATCGCGTCGATCAATACCGGCTAGTTCAGCCAAAATCCCAGCTACCCAAAGGCTATTTTGGTCGACTTTTCGAACCTGTAAAAATAGGTGTTCACCGTCCCCAGACGGTTCAAAACCGAGTATTTCATCGACCTGAAAGTCAGCCGTGCAACTGCGTATCTGTGCGCGGCCAAGCGGCTTAAACACACGCGGCAGGCGGTGAAAATCGAACCCAAACTCACTTTCATGCATACTCAAAACCCAGATCTAATCGCTCATACTGGTTCGATAAGAACCACTGCGTGGCAGGCGATACCCTCACCACGGCCGACAAACCCCAACCATTCGGTGGTGGTTGCCTTAATGTTAATTTGATCCAGCGAGGCGTTTAAATCAGCGACTAAACACGCGCGCATGGCTGCTAGATAAGGTGCCATTTTCGGGCCTTGCGCAACAATGGTTATATCGGCGTTGACCAACCGGTAACCGCGCGCCGTTAGCATGGTCACCACTTCAACCAGAAGATCGCGACTGTTGCTGTTGTAGTAGGCGTCGTCGGTGTCGGGAAAGTGCTTGCCTATATCACCCAAACAGAGAGCGCCCAAAAGCCCATCCATCAGCGCATGAATGACGACATCGCCGTCGGAGTGCGCGACCAAAGAATGCGTATAGGGGATAGCGACACCCCCTAGGAGTAACTCATCGCCCGGACCAAAAGCGTGCACATCATAACCGTGTCCTATACGCATCGCGCATTCTCCTGTGCGGTCAATATCGCTGCTGCCATTATCAAGTCCTCGCTGCAGGTGATTTTTATATTGTCTCGTCGACCCTCGACTGCTAACACCGGCCGCGCTGCGTATTCGAGCGCAGATGCCTCATCGGTGGGCACCACAGCGCGCGCTGCGGCCGCCGCCAATGCCACCGTAAGTTCGCCATAGCGAAACATCTGCGGTGTCTGCGCGAGCCTGAAGTCAACTCGATCGGCGGTATGCAAAATGGCACCCTCGACACTGACCGCTTTGAGCGTATCTGCAATAGGCGCAACCAATATTCCTCCGACTGGGTGCTGATCAACCTCATGCCTAAGTTTGGCAATCGATTCGAGAGTAATGCACGGCCGTGCGATGTCGTGAACCAGAACCCAGTCCATAGGGTCGGCACAGGCGTGTATCGCGCGCAACCCATTGGCCACCGAATCAGCGCGGGTCGGGCCACCCGATATCAGTTCCACGCGCGGATCCGAAGATGCTGGGATTTCACTCCATATCGCCTGCTGTAGATCGCAGGGCACAATCAGACGCGCAATATCGGGCACTTGTAACAGGCGATGGAGACAGCGCTGCGCCACCGTCTCGCCGCATAAGTCGAAGAATTGTTTGGCTTTCAAATCCGAAAAACGTCGTCCTGTGCCTGCCGCCGGAACAATCATCCAGTGCCTTAGGTCGACGTCTGAGGGCGCAACATCTCTGGTATCAGGGTTCATCATCCAGTCCTTCACTGGCCTTGTCGATCACCAGATAAAAAACTTCTCCGCGCTTGACCATACCCAAGTCTTCTCGGGCTTTTTCCTCGATCGTTTCAAGGCCATCTTTCAAGTTGGCAACCTGTTTGGCAATGTTGTCATTGCGCTGCTGGAGGCGTTGATTTTCGTTATTTTTTTCAACCAACAACGCGTCCAATTCCGCCTTGTGGGCAAGGCTGCCATCGCCGAACCAGAGTTGACCCTGTAGCGACAACAACAGTAACACCAAGAGAGCCAGTAACACTTTTAACATCGTAAAAGTTCCCTCCAGCAACCGACCACAGCAATCATAGGCGCCAGTTAATGATTAAATTCTGCGCGCCCTCGGTAGGGTGCCAATTCGCTGCCCAATTCAGCTTCAATACGCAACAAGCGATTGTACTTGGCGACGCGATCCGATCGACACAGCGAGCCGGTTTTAATTTGTCCAGCCGAGGTACCCACCGCAAGATCGGCGATCGTGGTGTCCTCGGTCTCTCCAGATCGGTGAGAAATAACCACGTTGTAGCCAGCGCGTTTAGCCATGGCGATCGCGTCTAAAGTCTCGCTCAGAGTACCGATTTGGTTAAACTTGATCAAGATTGCGTTGGCCACACCCTCTTCAATACCGCGTCCGAGTATGCGTGTATTGGTGACAAACAAATCGTCACCAACCAACTGCACCCGCTCACCGAGCTTTTCAGTCTGATATTTCCAGCCATCCCAGTCCGACTCATCCTGACCATCTTCAATCGAAAGTATCGGGTACTGGTCGCAGAGCTCGGCCAAAAAATCGCTAAACCCCGATGCCGTGTATATTTTCCCCTCGCCACTGAGATCGTACTGGTCGTTGCGGTAGAACTCTGAAGCCGCGCAATCGAGCGCCAGCGTGATGTCACTACCAAGCTCATAGCCAGCGGCCTCAACCGCTTCGGCGATCACCGCTAGAGCCGCCGAGTTAGACGCCAAATTCGGCGCAAAACCGCCCTCATCGCCCACGGCCGTGCTCAACCCGCGCGTCGCAAGAACCATCTTCAAACTATGAAAAATTTCCGCCCCAATCTGCAACGCCTCGGCGAAGCTGTTAGCCGCTACCGGTTGTACCATAAATTCTTGGATGTCGACATTGTTGTCAGCGTGCTCGCCACCATTAAGAATATTCATCATCGGCACCGGCATGCTGTATTCACCTGCGCTGCCATTCAATTCGGCGATGTGCGCGTACAGCGGTATACCCTTTGAAACCGCCGCTGCTCGAGCCGCCGCGAGAGAGACGGCCAATATGGCGTTAGCGCCGAACACTGCCTTGTTGTCGGTGCCGTCCGCGGCAATCATAGCGTCATCGATAGCCCGTTGGTCAGCGGCGTCACTACCGACCAATAACGCTTTAATTTGATTATTAATATTGGCCACCGCCGACAACACGCCGCGACCCAAATAGCGGCTTTTGTCGCCGTCGCGAAGCTCCAGTGCTTCGCGTGAACCGGTCGACGCGCCCGACGGAGCCATAGCAGAACCCACCACCCCATCGGCTAATATCACCTCTGCCTGTACCGTGGGATTTCCCCTCGAATCAAGTACCTCATAAGCACAAATATCTGCGATCTGGGTCATACTAACTGTTCTCCTGTTGGCGCTGTGGCAATGTCTTAAGACCTCGTTGAGGTTCAGTATTTAACCAATATGCAACTGTGAAAAACTCTTTACCAGCCGGTCGACATCACGCATCTGCTGTAAAAAGCCTTCCAATTCACCGAGCGGTAGGGCACTGGGACCGTCACACTTAGCATTATCAGGATCTGGATGGGCTTCGAGAAACAGCCCCGCAATACCCACAGCGACTCCAGCTCTGCCTAACTCGGCGACCTGACCGCGCCGACCGCCTGAAGCAGCTCCGAGTGGATCTCGGCATTGCAGGGCATGGGTCACATCAAAGATCAATGGCAACCCGCCGCTGATGTTCTTCATGGTTGCAAAACCGAGCATATCGACCACCAGATTATCGTAACCCAGACAGGTTCCTCGTTCGCAGAGCATCAACCGATGGTTGCCACACTGGCGAAACTTATCGACAATATTAACCATCTGACCGGGGCTCAAAAACTGTGGTTTTTTAATATTAATAACAACGCCCGACTCCGCCATAGCGCGTACCAAATCGGTTTGACGTGCCAAAAACGCCGGTAACTGAAGCACATCACAAACCTCTGCCGCGGCCGCCACTTGCTCTACTTCATGCACGTCGCTGATCACTGGGCAGCCAAAAGTGGCTTTGATATCCGCCAGAATTCTCAGTCCGGCGTCTAGGCCCGGCCCCCTAAAAGAGTCCATAGAAGAGCGATTGGCCTTGTCGAAAGAGGCTTTAAAAATATACGGAATACCCAGTTTCGTGGTGGCCGCGACGTAGGCCTCCGCGACTCGCATCGCCATGTCTCTGGATTCTAAAACGTTCATACCACCGAACAGCGCCATCGGCCGATCATTACCGACCCTCAGGTCACAGATGTCGATGTCGACAGACGCCCGAGCGCTCACCCTTGACGGCGCTCTGAGTAAGCCATAGCCGCCTTGACAAAAGCGGTGAACAGCGGGTGTCCATCGCGGGGCGTCGAGGTAAATTCAGGGTGAAACTGGCTAGCGAAAAACCATGGGTGATCGGGCAACTCAATGGCCTCGACCAAATTCTTATCCTCAGACAGAGCACCAACCACTAAACCCGCATCACGCAATTGTGGCAAGTAATTGTTGTTGACCTCGTAGCGATGACGATGACGCTCTTTGATGGTATCAGAGCCGTAGATAGCGCGCGCTTTTGAGCCGGGGCTCAAGTGGCATAACTGCGCACCGAGGCGCATCGTACCGCCGAGATCGGATTCGCTGTCGCGCTGTTCGACGCTACCGTCGGACGCCAACCATTCGGCAATCAGTCCGATTACTGGATGGGCTGTATCGGGATCAAATTCGGAACTGTTGGCCGCCGCCAAACCGCAAATATTGCGCGCGTACTCGATCACCGCAATCTGCATGCCCAAACAGATACCTAGGTAGGGGATGCCGCCTTCTCGCGCGGTCTTTACCGCAAAAATTTTACCCTCTGTGCCGCGCGTACCAAAACCACCCGGTACCAAAATCGCGTCAGCTCCATCGATTAACGACGGATCTGTCTCTAAATTGTCTGAATCCAAATAGCGGATTTTAATTTTTGTCTTATTCTGGATACCGGCGTGGATTAACGCTTCGGTCAACGACTTGTAAGCATCGAGTAACTCCATGTACTTACCCACCATGGCGATACAGATCTCGCCCTCGGCGTTTAACTGGTTCTCAACCACCATATCCCATTCACTCAGGTCAGCCGCCGGCAGATCGATGTTAAATCTGTCGAGTACATATTGATCGAGCCCCCACTCATGGAGCATCCGCGGCACGCGATAAATGGTCGGCGCATCCATCACTGGAATCACTGCGCGCTCTTCGACATTGGTGAACAACGAAATCTTTTGGCGTTGCGATTCTTCGATCTCGACCTCTGATCGACATAACAACATATCGGGTTGCAAGCCAATAGACCGCATCTCTTTGACCGAGTGCTGTGTGGGTTTGGTTTTGGTTTCACCCGCCGATGCAATGTAGGGAACCAATGTCAAGTGCAATAGCAACGCGCGCTGATGCCCCAACTCGCCTTTTAACTGTCGGACTGCCTCCAAAAACGGTTGCGATTCAATATCACCGACGGTACCACCAATTTCAACCACGACGATATCTGCCTCGCCCGCACCAGCATAGACCCGCCGTTTGATTTCATCGGTTAAGTGGGGAATCACCTGCACCGTGCCGCCGAGGTAATCTCCGCGGCGCTCTCGGCGGAGGATCGTCTCGTATATTTGGCCACTGGTGAAATTATTTTTTTGGGTCATTTTCGAACGTAAAAAACGCTCGTAGTGCCCTAAGTCCAGGTCGGTTTCCGCCCCGTCTTCGGTGACGTAGACTTCTCCATGCTGATAGGGACTCATGGTTCCAGGGTCGACGTTTAGGTAGGGATCCAATTTTAAGATCGTCACGTTCAGACCGCGCGCCTCGAGCAGCGCGCCAAGCGATGCGGAAGCAATGCCCTTGCCCAAAGAAGAAACCACACCACCAGTTACAAAAATAAAACGCGCCATATTAAGCCCTAGTTAGCAACCAGCTAGTCAGTCAGAAAAATCGTAGGAAAAAGCGCGTTGCGCCCGATTGGCAGCGCCGACCCATCCCAAGTAAGATGGGTCTACAGGCTAACAGAATTGTGCCCGTGGATCTACACAGAGTTGCTGCGCCAGTGTATTTTTAAACCGCGCTCGCCGACGCCTACTTGCCAACCTTCACAAATCCAAAGATCGCCCACCGCGACCAACTTTCCGGCCGCATATATTAGCGGTATCGAGGATCGCCACCAGGGCTCTAAACCATATTCTTGGAAGAGTTTTTTAAGCCATTGCGAATGCCCTCGACCCACTGGTCGGCAACGCTCGCCACCGCGCCTAAAACCGACCTCCACAGTAGTCGAGGCGGCCAATCGCAAGCCCAGAGACTGTTCCTCTGACGCCATCAGTACGCCGCCTCCGGGCAGCGTCAATGGACCGTCTAACTGCCACCCTATTAATTTTTCAGCGCAATCAGCGTGTTCGTTTAAAGCGCGAACAACGTATAGCTTGTCTCGATATCGACGGTATTGATAATTACCGCAAACAACCATCGGAAGAGCGCCAGCACGCGCACTCACACAGCTTTTAAGGACCTCTTCAACCGCTTTTAAACTCGGCGGTTGCAAGCCCAATTCACTCGGCATGTGACGAATAATATTGCGCTGTCGAGGACTGTCCAATAGAGACAACTGTGAGATTCCAATCGACAACCCCGATCTCTCATCACGCCTGTCCAAACGCTCTAAATCAGTCCGAAAAACTGAACTGGCAAGCGTATTGGCCTCTCGACTACGGGCCGCCGAAGAGGCAATTCGCGACGCATGATCGGGCCAGCGCTCGGCGATCGCGGGCACCACTCGGTGGCGCAAAAAGTTGCGGTCAAAATTAACGTTGGCATTGCTGTGGTCATCGATCCAGCGCAATCCATGGTGCCGTCCGTAGGCCAGCAAGTCGGCTCGGGTCAGCCTCAAAAGAGGCCTTGCCAGATAGCCGGGTCCAAGCTTGCGGTTGGCCGGAATACCGGCCAACCCGCGACTACCAGAACCTCGCAGCAGGTGATAGAGCACTGTTTCCACCTGATCGTCGGCATGATGACCAAGCAACAACATACCTCCGTCGATCAGTTCTCGTCGGAAGGCGGCGTAACGCTCAGAGCGAGCGGCAGCCTCTTGGTTGCCAGATTGTCGGCAGTCGACTCGATGGGCACTGAAGGCCACCGACAAAGCCGCGCAATTGTCTTGCGCATGTTCCTGCCAAGCGTCCGCCGAGCGACTCAGACCATGATTAACATGCACCGCTCGGATCCGTTCACTGGTCCAATATTGAACCGCCAAATGCAGCAGCACGGTCGAATCCAACCCGCCGCTGTAGCCCACCAACAGCTGCGGAAAATCATGCAGCGCTGCAGCGCTGTCAGCGAAAACAGTGGCTGCGGTCAACGTTGGCGCGTCACTCATTGGGCATCTGACGTAGCTGCTCAGAGTACTCTCGATCGAGCATCAGAGTGCAGGTCTCGGCCACCTCATCGAAGGTAATCACCACATCACCGCGCGCTAGCTGGCGCTCTACCTGAGCCACCTTGTCGTCCATGGAGCAATCTTCAACGCCGTAATCGGTACCCTCGCGCAACACAAACTCTTCAATAACGGCGCGCAAGGTGTCGCCACCGAGTCGCTGATAGGGAACCAGAATCAACGGTCGGGCTTAACAAATCGTAGCGTCATGCGGTCGCTCTCGCCAATCGATAAGTAGCGCTGACGATCCTCCTTCCCCAGCGCCAAACTCGGCGGTAAGCTCCACACGCCGCGCGGATGATCTGCGCTATCCAGCGGGTTGGCATTGACCTCGGATCTTGCCTGAAAGACAAATCCCGCACGACTAGCTAAGTCCATCACATGCTGCTGCGACATATAACCACTTTTTTTCGTCGCCTCGCGAGTCATATCACTGGCACCACGGTGCTCGACCACGCCGAGAACGCCGCCAGGTACCAAGGCCTGATAAAATAGCTCGAATGCAGCGGACTCACTGTCGGAGTTCACCCAACTGTGAACATTTCTGAAGGTCAAGACCGCGTCCAGTGAGGCATTCGGAACATCGAGTCGTCCGTCGGCTGAGTCAAAAGTCACTAACTTTACCCCCTCATAGACCTCTGGATAGGCGGTGCTCTGATCGATAAATCCCTGACGTTGGCGAAGCACATAGGGTCGCGCGTTCACCGGATTAGCGTGGGCCGCATACAGCGTGCCCTCGAGATAGGGCGCCAGTATATCGGTATACCAACCACCGCCCGGGCTGATCTCGACGACATTCATCTTGGGCTCGATACCCATGAACGCTAGGGTCGCCGCCGGATGGCGAAAGCGATCACGCTCGGCGTGACCGGCTTGACGATGGACGCCACCCAAAGCCTCTTGCATGGCCGTTGACATAGAGACAACCGGTTTTGGCTTGACCGACTCAGTCGGATCCATCGAGCCACAGCCGCCAATAATCAATACCCAGACTAGCAATGCACAAGTTTTTTTAGACATAATTTCTCCATTTAACATAAATCTTCTATGAGATATAACGCCTCCAACATCTGCAGTCCTCGCGACTGTCGATGACTAGACGCCTCCGTGGCGCGCTATCGAAGTCAAATTATTGGTGATAACAGCGCCCCCAAACAACATAGCAACACCTATATTTAAAGGATCAAATACCCGCTACGATCGATACCAACCGATGAATCCGCTGATGGCTAGTTGATGCAGCACCCAAGTTCGTCAGCATTGCCGTGTCTGACGCTATGAATGATGGCATAATGCGGGCCACGAATCATCTGGAAAAATCCGTGTCCATAGCGATCAGCCATCATTTGGTATTAACCATACTCGCCGACGACCGCCCCGGCATCGTCGAGCGCGTTGCTCAAGCTGTTACCACGCATGACGGCAGTTGGACCCGCTCCAGCATGACCCGTCTTGGCGGCAAGTTTGCCGGCCTCCTCTTGGTCGATATCGACGCGTCGCGCAAGCGCGCATTAGTAGAGGCTCTGGAAAGCCTCGACCAGAAACCAGATGCAATTCGTATTTTGGTAGACGAGAGTCAGCCAAACGATAGCGTCGTCGGCCCTCAGACCCCCTGTCCACGCACCGTTGAAATTAGCATTGTCGCCAATGATCGGCAGGGTATCGTCGGCGAAATTGCCCGCTTGTTAGCGGCGCACGCGATGAACTTAGAGTCACTCGACAGCTTTTGTGAGAGCGCACCGATGGCCGCCGGAAACATTTTCCACGCCCACGCGACGATAAAACTCCCCGAGGGAATGTCGCGAACTCGATTCACCGAACTACTGGAGAGCCTGTCGGACGACCTAATGATGGAGATCCAGTCAAAAGACTAAACTATGCTCGATATCGTGCTCTATCAGCCGGAAATACCCCCAAATACCGGAAATATTATTCGCCTCTGCGCCAATACTGGGTTTCGGTTGCACTTGATCGAACCTCTTGGGTTTGAGTTGGAGGATAAAAAGCTCCGTCGCGCCGGACTCGATTACCGAGAATTTCAAGCGCTTAAGCTCTACGCCAACTGGCAGGAATACCGCGGGTCGACAACCAGTAAAAATTTATACGCCTTTAGCACCAAGGGCAGTCGGTGCTTTTCGAGCGTAGATTACCGAGCCGGCGATGCGCTAATCTTTGGGCCTGAAACCCGTGGACTGCCGGATGACATTCGCCGTGAAATTGGTCAGCAACAAGTACTGAAACTGCCGATGCAAGCCGCAAGCCGCAGCTTGAACCTGTCTAACACGGTCGCGATCGTAACCTATGAAGCCTGGCGTCAGCTGGATTTTTCTGGCGCGCAGATGTAAGGTTATAAAACGCATTTAACAACCTGACAACCCGCCCGATATTCCCATAATCGAGCCTCGAGCTTTATGTATAGCGCTGGAAAACACGCGATGAAGAAAAAAATTGGCTTGTTTTATGGCAGCACCACCTGTTACACCGAAATGGCAGGCGAAAAGATTCGCGACGCCATCGACCTGATACTCGGCAGCGGTGCGGTGACAATGCACAATGTAGCGTTCGACTCGCTGCATCTAATGGCCAATTATGACTATTTAATCCTCGGAATTCCGACCTGGGATTACGGCGAATTGCAGGAAGATTGGGAACTTAACTGGCCGCAACTCGACGAACTCCAACTGAGTTCCAAAAAGATTGCGCTGTATGGACTCGGCGATCAAGTAGGCTACCCCGAGTGGTTCCAAGATGCGCTCGGTTACCTGTGGCAAAAAGTCGTCCAGCAAGGCGCTGAAACGGTCGGAGCCTGGCCCAATCAAGGCTACGACTTCGACCGCTCTAAAGCCTTAAACACCGCCGGAACCCACTTTGTTGGACTGGCGCTCGACGATGAAAACCAACTCGACATTAGCGACAGCTTTATCCTTCTTTGGTGTCGGCAGGTAGTCGATGAGTTTGGTTTGTGAGTCGGCGTATTGTTGGCGCTGAACGGACACAGACGGATGGCATTGGAGCACCCGCAGACCAGCATTTTAGCTATTCTGACAGCCTAAAATGGTTCATCAAACCGAATGAATTGGAATGCCGCTGGAGCAACCTCGGAATTCAATCGGCGCTGTTTACGCTCGGTGAAACGCACTTTGGCTGCGGCAGTAATTTTTTACACAGCGCCGCTCTATGGCTCGCAAGCGCGCCCAGCAGTGCCCGCCTGCACTACGTTGCGGCGCACCCAGCACCCCTGACGCGAATTGAATTACGGCTGGCGAACGCTCGATACCTCGCGCCAAATCAATCGGCGACGCCGCTCTTGGCGGAACTGCTTGCGCACTACCCAGCCACGGTAAAAGGCGTGCACCGACTGGTTCTGGGTAACGGAAAAATCAACCTGACGCTACTGTTCGGAGATGCCGCCGAGTTGTTCGAACAAATCGCACTAGGCGCGGCACCGCAGCAAAAAAAGCCCCCAGCGCCTCGCGTAGACGCTTGGTTTATGCCCTGTTCCGCGTATATTGGTGAGGGCCTCGGCGTTAGCGCCGCAGCGCTGTCATCGAACGGCACCAGTTTTGCCGCACTATCGCAACGCAATGCAATCGCCGAGCAGTTGGCTGCTTGCGGATTTTTATCGGGCACCACTAACGAACCAACCGATGGCATGCTGTCTGGTCAATACGCCGCCGCACCGTTAACAGCAACTTCGTTAGCAACGCAACCCGCGCGCCAACTCTACTGGCATATCAATCGCCAAGCGGCGGCCCAATGCCCACCGCAGCAGGCGTTGGTTTTAGGCGCAGGTATCGCTGGCTGCTGCACTGCCAGGGCACTGGCGACACGCGGCTATGAGGTCACGGTAGTCGACCGACACCCCGCAGCTGCCTGCGAGGGCTCGGGCAATCGCCAGGCGATTGTCTACCCCAAGCTCTCGCTTCGCGACGAGCTTCTTCCGCGCATCAACTTGGCCGCCATGCTTTTCGCCAGCCGCTACTACAGACCCTTTTGGAAAGCTGGGTTTGGTGCCCAATGCGGGGTGCTGGTGCTACCGCACAACGAAAAAGTCGCCGCCGAACAGCGGCAAATAAGCGCGCGCCTAAAAGCCAGTGAGAACTGGGTTCGATTACTCCAGGGTCGCCAACTTGCTGACATTAGTGGCCTGCAACACACCGCCGAGTGCGGCTTGTTTTTCCCGCAACTCGGCTGGCTTCCCCCAGTCGACATATGCGGCGAATTGCTGCGACATCCGAAAATACAGCTGCTGCGTGGTCAGGTGGAGCGCCTAGTTTATTGCGATCGAGACAAACGCTGGTCGTTTCTCGACGGCGCCGATAAAGCTATTGCCGAAGCGCCGATCGCTGTCGTTGCCAGCGCCTTTGGCTGCCGGCAGTTCGCCCAGACAGATTTTTTACCGGTGGCCAAGGTTCGCGGTCAAATTAGCCACCTAGCGGTGAACTCCGAGAGTCAAAGTTTGCGCACGGTACTCTGCGGAAAGGGCTATTTCACTCCGGCCAGCGGCGGCCAGCACAGCTTTGGCGCGACCTATAATCCAGAGTTAGACTGCAGCGACGTTCGCAAGCGCGACCATCGGGAAAACATCCGCCAATTGATCGACACAGACGCGCAACTGGGCAAACTGTTCGCATCTAGCGAGATTGACGAACTCGATGGCCGAGCCAATTTTCGCTGCACCACCAAGGATTATCTGCCGATCGTCGGCGGCGTCCCAGACGTCGAACGCATGAGTCGGGATTTTTCTGCGTTGCGCCACGATGCCCGCAGCCCAATAAGCGCCGCCGGCAGTTACCTACCGAATCTCTATATTCACTGTGGCCTCGGTTCTCGCGGTCTCGGTTATGCGCCACTCGCCGCCGAGTTACTGGCCTGCGAGATCGCCAACGAACTACCTCCGCTGGAGAGAACACTGCGTCTGGCTATGCATCCGGCACGCTTTTTAATCCGTGATCTAAAACGCCGTCAGCGATAATATGACTGCACCGAAAACCGTGGATTCAATCGGTATCCGATCGACTGGATAGTGCTGCAAGAAGACCCTCGCGGTAGAGCCGAGCGCTGCCAGCAGCATCGCCCATATCGGCTTTGACCGCAGCCAATTCAGACAGTACGCGTGGGCTAGGTGACAGCCCATGCGCGCGCTGTAAATAATCTATCGCCTTGACAAAGAAGCGCAAGCGCCGACAAATCTGGCCGAGAGCAATCAGTAAATGCGCATCCTTTGGGTGCGCCACCAGCCAGTTTTCTGCGCAGGCCAAATGCTTATCGGTGGTCGGTTGCTGGATGCTACCGAATAAGCCGGCAAGCTCCGATTGCCAGCCGGTCTTCAGCGTTTTGATTAACAGCGTTTTGGCCTCCGCCCCAGCGCCAAGGCTATCGAGGCATGCGGCATAGGGTGCCACCAGTTCGTGGCGCTTTTTCAATCCCCGAGGGATGCGCTTCCAAAGTTCATCCAAACGCTCGCGTCGAAGCTGCGAACTGGACGCAGCCTCCTCGCTAAGTGCGGAAAAATCGCTCAACTGTCCCCGATAAACGTGCAATTCAATGGTCGCAAGTGACGCTTTGCAAACGCCTCTAGCCGCGCCCAGCGTTGGCAGTAACGCCGCCGCTTGGGGCCATTGATTGCAGCGAATATGGGCTTTGATCAATGCTGATAAACGCGCTGGGTCGGCATCATCAGAGCTCTTTATGGCGGCTACAAGCGCTTTGGCCTCAGCGAATTTTTGCTCATCGATAAGGATGTCAGCGAGAATTAAATCAGCGTCTGCCGCGGCGTTCGGAAAGACCGTTTTATAGCGCTCCACTGCCGCTCTGGCACCTTCAAAATTGCCTATTTTGGCCTGTGCTCTTGCGGCAAGTAACAATTGCACACTAGCCGTCGAGGAGACGTCCGAAGCACTTTGCAATTGTTCTGCCGCCATATCCCAAAGGCCCAGAGCATAGGCGCGCAAGCCAACTTGAGAGCGCTGTTGCCGATCGCTGTGCCGGCGCTGACGCCACCAATTCGACAGCCCACCCATGCGGGCCAACCACCCGGCCAGCGCGATCGTACAATACAATCCAACAACTAACATAAGCAGCAGTATACCGGCGCTCCAAAAACTCATCTCCACCGCGGTCTGACCCAGACTGACAAGCACATAGCCACTGCCCGCCTGCATCAGCCACATTAGTAGCGCACCCAACATTAGCGCCAACACCAGAGCCAGCAGGTAGGTCCTCACTCCACCGACTCCGCCAGCTCGAGATGCTGGCGACGCAGCGCGAGCGCAGCATCGATTGCGCGCAGCGAACCATCGATCGTTGACAACGGTTGAACGATCGGTCGATCCGCCAACAGACTCAATTGTTGCGCCAACAATCGGCTATCTGAGTGGTCGGGAAAGTGTGCCTGCAGAATCCTCCGCGCCTCGCTCAAACTTAGTCGAAAAACATTCGGACGCTGCGACAGCAAGGCGGCCTGAGCCTGCGCAACGAGGCGGCCAAGGGTCACCTTGAGCTGCCCCTCTTGTCGGTCATCCAGTAGCGGCACGATCGGTAAGTTGCGCCGCTCCACCCTGAGTAAGCCAGAAAATCGCTCAACCACGGTTTGCCAAGCGGATGCATCCGCGACGACGGGCTCAATCTGCCGCTGGGCAGCCGCCGTTGGTGCTGTTTGTGACCGCTTCGCCAGCGGCCAAGTATCCAGCGTTTGCAGTTGCCGACCCAAGCTGTCCAGTTGTAAATAGAGACCGTCGATATCGACATCGCCAAACCGCTTGAGGGACGCCATGTCCTGCACCAGCGCAGCCCGAACTGATAAAAACTGTGGGTTGTCCAAGTCGCGAAAAATACTGTCGATACTCGCAAGTAATGCCAGCGGATTGGCGGTGCTGCGCTCGGCATATAAGCGCTGATTAGCCAGCCGTGCCAGATAGGCCGCCTCGGCCAGCAGCCAATCGGTGCGCGAGGTACTGCCAAGTTCAGCAAGCCGCGACGCCTGCGCATCGACGCGCAATTGCAACCCATCGAAGCGTTCTAACAGCAATGCACGACCGTCTTGCTGACTCTGCAAACGTTGATCGAATGCGGCGCGGCTCTGGGTAGCAGCTTTATCTTGGCGATCGAGATCCTCGAGTTGTGCTCGTCTTTGATCGCTCAAGCCGCGATACTCTTGCCACTGTTGGTTGCCAAACCACAGCGCCAGCGCGGCCGAGCCAATCAATACAATAACGACGAGGCCAAAGACAAAGCGTCCGATTAATTTACCCCTGCGCCGGGGTGCTGAATCCGCATCACTCAACTGGGTCAACTGCCACCTCCCTACCGAAAATTTCTATTCAAAAAATAAATCTGCACCGCAACGGCGGTTATATTAAATACCGTTGGTGCGCTCCAAAACGGCACATGTAGTCTCGCACATGGCTTTCGGCGATGCACTCTCGGCTATCTCCACATGGCAATAGCCAAGCGCATCGGCCATCTCACCGAGACGCTGACTGGGCACCACGATCGGCACGCTTGCGGCGATCGACGGTGGCGGTACCGCGAGCGATTGCAACAACTCACCACTGTGCACCACCAAACAATCTGTGGATGACAATTGCCTGCGCGCCAAACTCACCTTTGCCGCGTCGATATTTCGTCGATACAGCGGGCAACGGTCGACGCGGGCGCCGCGGCGCGCCAACTCATCGGCGAGCGTTTGACGCCCGCCGACACCGCAAAAAATTAGCGCG
The DNA here is from genome assembly GCA_002339165.1 of Cellvibrionales bacterium UBA2618. Classification (GTDB taxonomy): domain Bacteria; phylum Pseudomonadota; class Gammaproteobacteria; order Pseudomonadales; family Porticoccaceae; genus TMED48. The sequence goes on from DDJS01000075.1 coordinate 51,267, forward strand.
CGTCGATCCTCTAAGTGCTGTAATTCGGGCAGCGCCAGCAATCCCTCGCTGGTAAATTCTGTACTCGGAGTCGCCACCTGACAACCGGAGGCACGCAATACTTCCGCAGTTTGGTCGCCGACCGCAAAATAAGCCATACCCGACGGCAGCATTGGCCAGTACTGATCGAGCCAACCCAGCGCCAGGCGCGCAGCGTGTACGCTGATAAAAACGGCACAGTCGTAGAGGTCAAAATCAATGACTGCCCGTTTGATGTGCGGGCTCTCGTCGAGCGCATCGACGGTCATAATCGGTAGATATTGAACCCTTAGCCCAGCGCCCTGCAACAGCGCCAAAAACTCGTCGGCGTCGCGCCGTGCACGGACCACCAGAACGCGACTGCCCACGGCACCCTCATTGCTCTCAGCAGCCATCACAGCGAACTGCCATAGACCTCGGCCAAAATTTCACCAGCACCGGCGGCAAGTAACTCTTCGGCGACGCGGTCTCCGAGTAAACCTGCCTGATCGCGTGGCGCTCGGTGTTCAGCCGTCAATAGCGTGGCACCATCCAAACTGCCCACCAGGGCACGCAATCGCAAATGGGCAGACGGCTCATCGAGCTCCGCGTAGGCGGCGATAGGTACCTGACAACCGCCCTCAAGCCGTCGATTTAATGCCCTTTCGGCAGTCACGCAGTCTGCCGTATCGCGATCGTGAAGCAACGCCAACAGTGATTCTACCGCCGGATCATCGACGCGGCATTCAATCGCCAGTGCACCTTGCCCAGCGGCCGGCAGAATCACTTGCGGATCCAATCGAGCAGAAATCCTGCTCGCGAGACCGAGGCGGTCGAGGCCAGCGCAGGCAAGTATCAGTGCCTGGTACTCGCCGCTGTCCAATTTCGCCAGACGGGTATTCACATTGCCGCGCAATTCGCGAATCTTTAAATGGGGATAGGTCGAGAGTAATTGGCATCGGCGTCGCAAACTCGAGGTTCCAACTATCGCACCCCGGGGCAGCTGATCCAGCGAGGTATAGCGATTGGAAATCAAGCCATCGCAGGGGTCTGCCCGCCGACAAATCGCCCCCAATTGCAGCCCCTCGGGCAATTCCATCGGCACATCTTTTAACGAGTGCACCGCAATATCAGCGCGCTGCTCAAACAGTGCGATTTCCAGTTCTTTGACGAATAAACCTTTACCGCCAATTTTAGATAACGCCGTATCCAGTAATTTATCGCCGCGGGTGCTCAGTGCAACCAATTCGACCACTAAGTCTGGGTTGTCGGCGAGCAATTGGGCTTGCACATACTCGGCTTGCCAAAGAGCCAGAGGACTCTTGCGCGTTGCAATGCGGATTATATCGATCAAGTAGCCACTCCAGTTTGGTGATCTGGCACGCATTATCGACGATTTGGACGTCGTTGTCAGAGATACAGGCGTATTTTCTGCGCGCGACAATTGCGATGGGTTATTGGGCTAGACCGTCGAGATCGGCAATCGAAATGGACAGCCGCGCCGATCGACAGCAAAGATTATTTTTCGATAGCAGTACACGGGAGTTATTGATCTGCAGATCAATTCGCTATACTCCGCACCTGAAACGATCAACAGGTAACGCCTTCAATGACTGACAGCCGAGATAAAAAAACCACATCCGCGCCAAAAACTGCCGCCAATCAAGCTTGGGGAGGGCGATTTGACGAGCCGGTGGATGACTTTGTAGCGCGCTTTACCGCCTCGGTGCAATTCGACCGCAGGCTCTATCGCGAAGATATACAGGGTTCTATTGCACATGCGCAGATGCTTTGCGAAGTTGACGTGTTGAGCGGCGAGGAACGCGATCAAATCATCTCCGGCTTAGAGCACATCGCGGAGGACATCGCCGCCGGTAACTTTACTTGGTCAGTAGCCCGCGAAGACGTCCATATGAATATCGAAGCGGCGCTGACCGAGCGCATCGGCAGCGTCGGCAAAAAACTTCACACCGGGCGCTCGCGCAACGACCAAGTTGCCACCGATATCCGGCTCTGGTTGCGCCATCAGATCGACGATTTAACCACGCTAGTAGGTTTACTGCAGCGCGGCATCATCGATTTAGCAGGTCGGCACAGCGACACTATCATGCCCGGCTTTACCCACTTGCAAACCGCCCAACCGGTGACCTTTGGGCATCATTTACTGGCCTGGAACGAGATGCTAGAGCGCGACTACAGTCGCCTCATCGATTGCCGTGAACGCCTCAACCAATGCCCCCTCGGCGCCGCGGCCCTGGCTGGAACAACCTACCCGATCGATCGCCAGTCGAGCGCCGCAAAACTCGGCTTTGCCAAGCCCAGCGAAAATTCTCTCGACTCGGTCAGCGATCGTGATTTCGCGATTGAATTCTGTGCCGCCGCGAGCATTTTGATGACCCATTTGTCGCGTATTTCCGAGGAGTTAATTCTATGGACCTCAGCGCAGTTCAACTTTATTCACCTACCCGATCGTTTTTGTACCGGCTCTTCGATCATGCCGCAAAAGAAAAACCCCGACGTGCCAGAGTTGGTGCGCGGTAAAACCGGCCGCGTCAACGGCAATCTTATCGCCCTACTGACGCTGATGAAATCCCAGCCATTGGCCTACAACAAGGACAACCAAGAAGATAAAGAACCACTGTTCGATAGCGTCGATACCGTCGCCGACTGCCTGCGCGCATTCGCCGACATGGTGCCGGCCATTGTTGCCAACAAAGACGCGATGTACAGCGCTGCCAAGGCTGGCTTTTCGACCGCTACTGATCTTGCTGACTACCTAGTCGGTCGCGGAATTGCCTTTCGCGACGCTCATGAAATCGTCGGTAAATCGGTTGCATATGGCATTCATAAAGCCATCGATCTGTCGGATATGTCGCTGGCAGAGCTGCGCCAGTTCGCCCCTGAAATCAATGCCGATGTGTTTGACGTTCTGACACTCGAGGGCTCTGTCGCAGCGCGCTCACATCACGGAGGTACTGCGCCCAGTGCGGTCGCAGCGGCGACGCTGAGGGCACTGGCGCGGCTTGAAAATCGCTAGACGAGAGTTTTCTGCGGGTTAGCCGCGGCGAAGAGGATGGCACAAATTTTGTGCCCGCCGAGAAAATCCGCCGGGGCAGTTGATCTTCGACTGCTGTGAATTCGAGCGTTGTGAACGGACGGCCATTAAGCGCTGTGCACAGCCGTCACTGCGACCCTCAGCGGGTATTGGGCATCAGTAAGACCACGCGGCGCATATCATGCTCGTGCCGCTAATCCGTATCGATGCTTTTGCGCCCTAACTAGCAGATCGCAGTTGCCAAGACTTAGCACAGAGCGCTGCGTCCGACGCGTTGTGACAGAGCCAGCCAAGCCATTACTTGCACTACGACGACGGATTTTTGTGTTGTTGCGCAGCCAGCATTTTGCCCATATTTTCATGGATCAGACGCACCGCCTTGAGTGGACGTACCATCACCTTAAAGTCAATGATTTGACCGCTGTAGTCCCACGTCAGCATGTCCACGCCATTCACGGTAATACCATTAATTTTCACCTGAAACTCTAATATGGCATGACCGTCGCTGGTCAATTCACGCGTGTAGACAAAGCTTTCATTAAAAAAACCTGCAAGGCCGCCGCTAGATACTGGGTGGTCAGGGCCTTGCCCACCAGCGGTGTATGCAGCACTGGCGAATGAAACACGCAGTGATCGGCCAGCAACCCATTAAGACCCGCAACGTCACGATCCCTAGCAATTTGATGCCAAACAGCAAGCGTATCTATCGCCATAAGATTCTACTAAATTTGCCGATTGGTGTCTGCCACTAGCGCAATAGAACATCTCCACATCGGCAGCCTACTCAGCACTATTTTAGTTGACCAAACAGCAAACAATGAATAAATTTTATGACGTCACGATGGCAGAAACCTCAGACAGTCATAACGGTCAAAACTACAGGGAAAAGACCACCGATTCATCCGCCTGCGCCAGAAACGCCCGACTGAGCATGTCAGAGAGCAGGTCACCACTTTGGGTATCGTGCCAAGCGTCGTGCTGCCAGATAAAATGGAAGCCGCCCGACCGATCGGCCAACCACACTTCGCGGGTTGCCGCCTGGCGAGATAAAATGATTTGACTGGCGTTACTCTCGACCGTAATGGTCAATAAACCGCCGGTATTTTCATAATCCACATCAACTCCAGAATCATCGATTTGGTATTCGATGCGCTCCATTAGGTCATCAACTCGTTGGCGGTACTCTGTTTCGTTCATATTATTTTTCCAGTGACTGTATCGACAGTATAATAGTTTGAGAGTGTTGCGCCAGTGCGGCTATACTTGCGGGCTTCACAAGGTGGAAATATATGCTGCGAAGACCGACGCTTACGCTACTTCTGGTCGCACTAACTGCCGTACTTTATGGCTGTGGCAATAAAGGCGACCTGTACCTGCCCGAGGAATCGGCCGAGACATTTTATCCCAGCAATGCGGAGCTGCAAGAATGACCGGACTCAAACAGGTAAATCAACAGCTTTGGCTTGACGCTGTCCCTCTGTGTGACATTGCACAGCAGTACTCGACCCCTTGCTATGCCTACAGTCAAAACGTTATAGAGAAAAATTTTGGCGATTACCAAAACGTCCTTAACAACCAACCACACCTGATTTGCTTTGCGGTTAAGGCCAATTCTAACATTGCCATTTTACAAACCCTCGCCCGCTTGGGCGCCGGTTTCGACATAGTTTCTATGGGTGAATTGGAACGCGTTTTAATCGCCGGAGGTAAAGCCGAAAAGGTGGTGTTCTCGGGCGTCGGAAAAACCGCCGACGAAATGCGCCGCGCGCTCGAAGTTGGCATTCACTGCTTCAATGTAGAATCTGAAGCTGAGCTTTGCCTGCTCGATCAAACAGCCGACGACATGGGTCTAGTCGCTCCGGTATCGATGCGCATCAATCCCGACGTCGATGCTGGCACGCACCCCTACATAGCCACCGGGCTCAAAGAAAGTAAATTTGGTATCAACATCGACTGCGCTGAAGATACCTATGCCCGCGCCGCGGCGATGACCCATATACGCGTACTTGGGATCGACTGTCACATAGGCTCTCAAATTACCGAGGTTGCGCCCTTTATTGAAGCTTTAGAACACCTTATCGCACTGGTGGATCGGCTCGCACTGACGGGTATCGAGCTAGAGCATATCGATATCGGGGGCGGATTGGGCGTGCGCTATCGCGACGAGTGCCCACCCTCCATCGAGGACTATCTGCAGCCGATACTCGCGCAGTTTAAATCCCGTTCAGAAACCCTTATTCTCGAGCCAGGTCGCTCGATTACTGCCGATGCCGGCGTGCTCATCACGCGAGTTCAATACCTTAAAAATAATGGCGAAAAACATTTTGCCATGATCGATGCTGCGATGAATGATATTCTTCGGCCCGCACTCTATGAGGCTTGGATGGATATCAAACCGGTAGAAACCAATGCCACTGCGGCGGCAATTGAATATGACATTGTCGGCCCGGTCTGCGAATCTACCGACGTTTTGGGTCGCAACCGATCACTGGCTATCGGCGCCGGCGATCTGCTCTGCATCTGCGATGCCGGCGCCTACGGCTTTAGTATGAGTTCAAATTACAACAGCCGACCACGGCCAGCAGAAGTAATGGTGCACGGCAGTGAGGTTCATCTAATCAGGGCACGCGAGAGCCTCGCTGACCTGACCCGAGGGGAACACTTATTGCCGGAGCAAAAAAACCGATGATGGCGCCATTTTCAAAGATGCACGGTTTGGGTAACGATTTTGTAGTGCTCGAATCGCTGACGCAAAATATCCACATCAACCCGACCATGGTGCGTAAAATCTCCGACCGTCATACTGGGATTGGCTGCGATCAATTACTGGTAATTGCCCCACCTGGCGATGGCGCATGCGACTTCAGTGTGCGCTATTTTAATGCTGACGGTAGTGAAGCCGAGCAGTGTGGCAACGGACTGCGCTGCGCTGCTCGCTACGTGTTTGATAAAAAATTCACTGGCAAACGCTCGCTACAGTTGCAGACCGCAACCGGCGTCATGGCTGTAGACATCAATGACGATAATTCGATCACCGCCAATATGGGTCAACCCGAACTGGAGCCAGCACAGGTGCCATTTTCCGCGGTTCAGCGATCGGTGCTATACCCGATCGAGGTGGATGGCGACCATTATCAGATTGGCGTGGTCTCAATGGGCAACCCCCACGCAGTTCTAAAGGTGCCCTGTGTCGCCAACGCTGAAGTCGCTGCACTCGGCCCAAAGTTAGAACAGCATCCGCGATTTTGTAATCGGGTCAATGTGGGGTTTATGCAAATCGAAAGCCGCCAGCACATAAATTTGCGCGTTCATGAGCGCGGTGCCGGCGAAACCAAAGCCTGCGGCACAGGTGCTTGTGCTGCAGTGGTAGCGGGAATCCAACAACAACTGTTAGAATCGTCGGTGCGTGTCTCGCTACCCGGCGGCGCTCTAACCATAGAGTGGTCGGGAGAGGGCCACTCCCTTAGTATGACCGGGCCGGCCGTCAACGTATTCAACGGGTATATAAAAATATGAAGAACAATGAACAAATCGACATGAGTCAAACCGTGAGCGATTTTTTGCGCGAAAACCCAACCTATTTGTATGATCATCCAGAGATTCTCGAGGAACTTTACCTGCCGCATGCCACTGGGTCTGCCATTTCATTGGTAGAGCGCCAGGTTGGGCGCTTGCGCGAGCGCAATGAAGAGCTGCGCACACGACTCGATGTGCTCAGCGGCCAGGCTAACGAAAACCAACAATTACTTAAAAAGACGCAGTCATTGATTATGGCGGTACTCGATACGCAAAGCCTCGAGCAGATGGTAGACGTTCTTTACGAGCGGATGAATCGCGATTTTTCGGTCGAATTTTGCAGTCTAACCCTTTTGGCAACGGCAAAAAAGATTGGCCCATCGTCGGCTCGCTGCGCGAGCCAAGCCGCGGCTAAACGCGAGATTGCATCGATCTTGAAAGCCAAGGTTTTGTGCGGCGTAGTGCGCGATCGAGAACGTGCTTTTCTATTTGGTGAGCAGGGCAGCGCTATCGGCTCCATCGCCGCGGTTGTTATTCAACACAAGCGGCCGCTGGCGGTACTCTCGGTGGGGCATCGCGACGCGAACCATTACACCTCAGAAACCGGCACCCTGTTTCTCAGTTATCTCGGCAACGTCCTCAACCACGTCATCGAGCGATTTTTAAACGACAGCGGCACGACCGGCCATTAACCCTGTTTACCGCGGCGCGAAGAGGGTTTTTGGGTAGCGCTTGTAGCGCGTTTTTTGGACGATTTTCGCCGTGACTTTGACGGCTTTTGACGGTCGTTATTGGCAGCCCCTCCAGCGCGTGAATGGGACGCTTTTTTTCCATCGGTACCGGACGCGTCGGATGACACCAGTTCAAAATCAATTTTACGCTCATCGAGGTTAACCCGCGCCACTATCACGCGAAGGCGCTGGCCCAAGCGGAACACACGTCCCGTTCGTTCGCCGATCATGCGCTGTTGCGCGGCCTCATGATAGTAGTAATCCTTAGGCAATCCGGTGACGTGAATCAAACCCTCAACGTATAGATCGTCGAGCATCACAAACAACCCGAAGCCGGTGACCGCACTCACCACACCGGTATATTCTTCCCCGACACGATCGAGTAAATATTCGCATTTTAACCAGTTGACCACATCCCGCGTGGCCTCGTCGGCACGCCGCTCAGTGATCGACAAATTAGCTCCGACATCGGTCAATTGCTGCTGCCCGTAGGGGTAGATATCGGCCGATAAAGCCAGCTCATCATGCTCGATGCGACGCACCTGAGCGATCTTTTTGGGCCCCCTAATCAAGCCCTTTAAAGCGCGATGAACCAGCAGGTCAGCATAGCGTCGAATGGGCGAGGTGAAATGCGTGTATGCGTCATAAGCGAGCCCGAAGTGGCCTTGGTTATCCGCCTGGTAGACCGCCTGACTCATCGAGCGCAACAGCACCGACTGAATCACCGAAGCGTCATCTCGCCCCACCACCGACTTCAAGACACGCTGGTAATCCTCTGGTTGCGGTGCCTCGCCGCCGCCCAACCCAATACCCAACTCACCAAGAAACTCGCGTAACCCAGTCAGTCGCTCTTCACTGGGACCGCCATGAACCCGAAACAGCGCCGGTACTTTAGCCTTTTCCAATAGCTGTGCGGCGCACACGTTGGCGCACAGCATACACTCCTCGATCAAACGGTGAGCAGCCGTTCGGTCGACCGGTACAATCTGGCTTATTTTGCGCTGGGCATCAAACAGGATACGCGTTTCCTGTGATTCAAAATCGATTGCGCCACGCTGGCTCCGCCGTTCGTTGAGCCGCTGATAAAGATGGTTCAAGGCATCGACCTGCGGCACGATGCTGGCGAACTGCCGGCGCATAACCTGGGATTCAGCATTATCGGTTTCAGCGATAATCTGCGCGACCTGAGTGTAGGTCATACGCGCGTGCGAGTGCATGGTCGCCTCGTAAAACTGGTAGCGCTGAATATCGCCCGCGGGATCGATGTGCATCTCACAGACCATGCACAGACGATCTTGCTTGGGTACCAATGAACAGAGCCCATTGGAGAGCTTTTCCGGTAACATAGGTACCACATGATTGGGAAAGTAGACCGAATTACCGCGTTCCGATGCCTCCCTATCAAGCGCCGAACCGATCTCCACATAGTGCGATACGTCAGCGATAGCCACAATTAATCGCCAACCTCCGCGTGGCTTGGGCTCGCAGTAGACGGCATCATCAAAGTCGCGGGCATCCTCGCCATCGATGGTGATAAGGGGTGTGCTACGTAAATCCTCTCGATGCGCCGCATGCTCTACGGTTGCGTCGATGGCATCGGCTTGCGATGCAACATCATCGCTCCACTGATGAGGAATACCATAGTTGCGGATCGCCATTTCAATCTCGAGCCCAGGATCGAGATGATCGCCGAGCACCTCGACAATATGACCGACTGGCGGACTGTTCCGCGATGGCGGCTCGACGATATCTAAAAGTACGATTTGCCCAGCCTCTGCACCACATACATAGCCTGTAGGCACGACAATATCCTGACTGATACGTGGATTGTCAGGGCGCACAAAACTGATCTCGCTCTCGCGAAAATAGCGTCCGACAATCTGCACCGTCGGCCGTTCAACGACATCCACCAAGGTTCCTTCAGGGCGACCCCGTCGATCCCATCCAGAAATCCGCACGAGCACGATATCGCCATCGAACACGCGTCTCATCTGAGCGCTTGAAAGATAGATGTCCTGACCGCCACCACTCGGGGCAACGAAACCATAGCCCTCTGGATGACCAATCACCCGCCCCTTGGTTAGGTTGAGTTTGTCCAGCGTACCGTAACCGCCGCGGCGATTGCAGGCCAACTGCCCGTCGCGCTCCATGGCCGCTAGGCGCCGGCGCATACCCTCGATCTGGTCGGCATTAGACAAATCAAGATCGGTACAAATTTGCCCGTGGGTCAGCGGTCCGACACTGCTGCTCAGGTAATCAAGTATAAATTCGCGACTGGGTACCGGGGACGAGTATTTTTTCGCCTCACGCGCGGCAAACGGATCGCTGGAAGGGTTTTTTTTTGGCATGTCATTACTTTCTAGGGCTGGGTAGGAGGAGAGCTGGGCCGATCAAGTGTTTAACCGCGCCGGCTCAATGAAACAGATTGGTTCAGTCTATGCCCATCCAAGCGTTGTGTAAAAGGGTTTCTTTTTGGCCCTGCACAGTGGATGTGCGCTAGGGTTTGAATAACCCCCATAATGCCAAGCGTAAACAAAAAATATAATCGCCTGTGGCACCCGCAACAAGGCCTAAAACGCATAATTTATTGCACAATAAATGTCATCTGTCAGCGATCGTTAATATCAGTTGTCGCTGAAGTCACGCTTAAAATGGTGCTCGAGGTAGCTGCGTAATTCGTTTAACAATGTTAGTTTTTCCTGGCGGTTAATCTGCCAATAAACGCTGCGGTAATCGGACACCAAATCAGACAATTGGTGCATGCCGTAGAGCCCGCCCAGACCCATTAAATCGTGAGTCAGATTACGCAGGATATCCTTATCTTGGCTATCGACCTCGGCTTCCAGAGCGTCCAACGCGAGATCGAGATTGCGCTTCAAGTCGTCGACATCCATGGCGACTGACAATAAGTTCTCAGAGCCTTCAATCACCGTTGCTGAATTGCGCTTGACAGCCTTGAGTATACTTGTGATTAACGCGCTTTCGTCAACCGGTTTGAGTTGCACATCCGCGGCGCCGGCGGTGAACAGACGCTCTTTTTCTAGGGCCGTAATGTCTGCCGTCAAGCCGATAATGGGCGGCGCAGAAGAAGACTCTCGAACAATAGTTTCACAGGCGGTAATACCATCAATAATGGGCATATGAATATCCATTAGAACCAAATCCAATGGTATTTTTCGAGTGCTTTCAATGGCCTCCAGACCGTTGTTAGCGACCACGCATTTCGCACCATACAAGCTCAACAACTTAACTAGTAGGGTTTGGTTGAACGGGTTGTCCTCCGCGACCAATATTGTCAACCCGGCCAGCGTTTCGCTGGAACGCTCCACGCTAGAGTTGCGTCTATGCGCCTTACTTTTATCGCCGCGCAAAACCTCGCAGGTGAAACTGACTTCAGTACCGACATCGAGGGCACTCTCGATCGATATCGTGCCGCCCATCATTTCGACCAATTGTTTACAGATTGAAAGGCCCAGGCCCGCGCCGCCGAAGCGTCGATTAATCGAGGTATCTTCCTGCGAAAAAGGCGCGAACAACAACGGAATCTTACTCGCGGCAATGCCCTTCCCAGAATCTTTCACAGAGCCCTTTAACAGTAATCGATCAGCGGAAATTGGGTCGCATGAAAGCGCCAGGACAACAAACCCAGAGTCGGTAAATTTGATCGCATTGTTGATCAAATTGCTGATCAACTGCGCCAACCGCACGGGGTCGGCGCGGAAATACTCCGGCAGATCATCAGCAATTTCGAAACTCAGGGTCAAGCCCTTGGACTTGGCATTCGGTTGATGGATACTCTGCAAAGTTCTGAGCGCAACAACCAGCTCAAAATTAATTTCCTCGAGCTTGTATTGCCCCGAGTGGGCTTTAGAGAATTCGAGGAGGTCGTCGATCATGGTCAACAGCATGTTCGACGAAACTTCGATCACCCGCTGGTGCTCGCGCCTCACCTCCTCCTCGTCTTCATCCACTAACAGGCGCGAAAACCCCATAACCGCGGTCAACGGCGTGCGTAATTCGTGACTCATATTAGCCAAAAATTGGTCTTTGGCCTCCATTGCCTCCTCCAGTTCAACGAGGGTGATCTGGAGCTTTGCGGTGGCGCGTGCGACCTCGCTTTGCATCAGCAAATTCGATTCCCGTACGCTGATCGCGAGTCGGTTGATGGCCACCGCCAAACTGCGAATTTCCTCAGGTCCGCGCTCCACCGCCAAACTGTCGAGGGGGCCGCTTTCAATATCCTTTAAGTAGTACAAAAGGCTGCGAATCGGTCCGAGCACACGTTCTAGGAGTCGTTGCAACAACAGCAGATACAATGCAATAATGCCAAACACGATCAGCACATATTTACGCATGATCGCCATCCGGCTTTGCTTCAGCGTTTCGTCACTTGTTCTCATTACGACCCAATTGGGTATGCGTTCTCCGGGCAGCGTCACCGCAGCATTAACGGGCGCATAAAAATACCAACTATGGCTTCTATAAACCGACCCTTCGGGCGATTCTGCGTCGTGTAAGTCAAGCATCTCAGGTTCAATATCGCCAATCACAAGCGGCTCATCGCCATCCCCGAAGCGAATTAAAAAGCCCTCCGTTGTGACGTGCCCCGAGATGACCTGACGCGTAAAATCCTCGACGGTAAAATCGTCCGAATGGAGGTGGGTGGCTGCGTGTTCGGCGAAGTGTGTAATGAGCCACTCGTTGTCTCGCTTAAAATGCTCGAGCATCGAGTTGTAACTTATAAGGTAGGTCGCATAGCCGACCATAACCGCCAACAGCATGGCTGGAATCACCGAGTGAACCAATATTTCATAGTGCACAGTAAAAAAATGATAGCGTGGCTTTTTCACATCACTTCCCTGTTATTGCGAGATCACAAAAGGCTTCTAACGTGGCCTATAGGAGATCAGTACTAGCGCGCTTGACCTCGACACGATGGCCCGGCCTGCGCAAAAAGCCTTAATCAAAAGTAATATCCAACGATCACGATCAC
>DDJS01000075.1:63934-84491 GCA_002339165.1 Cellvibrionales bacterium UBA2618
GACTGCTGCGAATTGGCACCCAACAAACCTGATTCAATTGCCGGCGCTAGCGACTCTCGAGGGCCATAGAGTTAATCCGCTCGAAAGTTCACAATATGGCTCCAACGATTCTGACTGGGCGGATGCTGGAGTGGAGGTAGAAGACATTAGCCGCGTGCCGCATGGGCCATATTACCCTTGGCAGCAAGGTCGATTATTCGGCCTAGAAGGAGGCTATTGTGCTATTCCAGTCGCACACAGAATTTCACTTGGTAGCCTTTAAACTGGCGAAAAAAAGACCGCTCTTAGCGGCGCCTCACGGGCGGTTAGAGCCCGAGTTTTTGGCCGAGTATGGCAGCCTGAGTACGGTTGTTTAAGCCCAGACCCCGAAGCAATGCACTGACGTGCACCTTGACGGTATTTTCCGACAGGTTCAGTTGTCGAGCGACCTGTTTATTCGATCGACCTTGGGTAATGCAAGCGAGAATATCGCGCTGACGGGGCGTCATAATATCTTTAATTGACTCGATATCGGCGCCGGCATCGACGTCGTCGATCAATTTTGATACCTCTGGAATCGACTGGGTCAATCGCTCGGGAGATGACACTTTCCCCAACAGAGCGCGATCGATCGCCTCAAACAGCGTACCTTTTGGTGACGACTTTGTGACAAAGCCCAACACCCCAAGATCCAAACATTTGCGGATGTGCGCGTGGCTTTCAGACGCCGATAACACCACGACTGGCAATTGCGGGAAGCTGTCGCAAACCGACTCGATAAAATTGAAACCCCCACCAGCACCGGGCATAAATAGGTCTAAAATGGCGATGTCGATATTTTCAGAGGTAAGAATTTTTTGAGCAGAATCGCCCGAGCTAGCTGTAGATATATTTATTTCACTGTAATGGATCAATAAGGTGGTCTTTAATCCTTCGCAAACAAAGTCGTGGTCATCCACTATTAGGGCATGCATCTTTTTCTCCTTGTGCATTCATCCATGCGTTGCGCACTAGATGTTACGCTTCCAATCGATCGTGTACTTTTAAAAACTTAATAATATAACGCTAGTATAAACCTTTTTCGAATATTAAAAAAAGTCCAAAAGTAAATAAAATACTTTTGGACTTCGTCGAGGATGGCCGAGTCGATCCTCGGCCCTGCATTTGTACAAAAATCTGATGGATTGGATCCATCGACCGCAACTGCTGCCTACCCGAGCTTTTCCTTAATTCTCGCGGACCGTCCGGAGCGTTCGCGGAGGTAATAAAGTTTAGCGCGTCGAACCGCGCCGCGACGCTTGACTTCGATACTATCCACTAGTGGGCTATAGGTTTGGAAGGTCCTCTCTACGCCAATGCCATTCGAAATTTTACGCACCGTAAACGCCGAGTTGAGCCCACGATTGCGTTTGCCGAGCACCACACCCTCAAATGCCTGCAATCGCTCTCGGGTACCCTCTTTGACTTTCACCTGAACGACGACCGTATCGCCCGGACTAAACGGCGGAATCTCTTTACTCATTTGCTCTTGCTCGATCTCGGCGATCAGCGGGACTTTGTTACTCATTTGTTGCTCCTCAATTCTCATTGGTTGGTGGCATACCACCGGTTTTAGAGCGCTGGTCAGAGAGGATGAGCATACTGCTACGCATCATCTGCCAACTCATTATCAATCTCATCCATAAGCGCTTGCTGTTCACTATCTAGAATCAGCGACATCATCAAATCCGGCCGTCGGGCCGTGGTACGCAGCAGTGATTGGCGCAAACGCCAACGCCTTATCGCTGCGTGATCACCCGACAGAAGCACTGGCGGCACTTTGACGCCAGCCACTTCCTCCGGACGAGTATAGTGCGGGCAATCCAGCAAACCCTGCGAAAAAGAATCCTGCTGTGCCGATTCAACGCGCCCTAATACTCCAGGTATCTGCCTGATAAGCGCGTCTGCAACCACCATAGCTGGGAGTTCACCGCCGCTTAATACGTAGTCCCCTATCGACCATTCCTCGTCGACTTCGAGGCGAATAAAGCGTTCATCAATACCCTCATAGCGGCCCGCGATAAAAATTATTCCGCCGCGCTCAACGCAGCGATTAACCGCCTCTTGCTGCAACAATTGCCCCTGGGGTGACAGGTAAATCACACGGTGCTGGTCTTCCCCCATCCACGCTCGAGCAGCTTCCAAAGCCTGCCGCAGCGGCTCGACCATCATCAACATACCAGGCCCGCCGCCGTAGGGCCGCGCGTCCACCGTGCGGTGTTTGTCGGTGGTGTAATCGCGCGGATTAAACGCCTCAAGCGACACCATTCCCTGCTTTACTGCCCTACCACTGACCCCAAAACCCGTCAGTGCCTCGAGCATGCCTGGGAAGAGCGTAATCACTGCAATCTTCATAGGTCGCTACCAAGCTGCAAAAAACACCACTAAAAATCTGGATCCCACTGTACTTCTATTGTTCGCTTCTCAACATCGACCGTCGAGACATAAGCAGCAGCGTAGGGGATCAACCGCTCTCGTCGATCGGAGTCGGCGCCATCTCCGCGCACCACCAAAACATCGTTGGCTCCGGTTGCCAATACCGACACCACCAAACCGAGCAACGTCTCGACCCCTTGGAAGTGACTGGTCACCTGAAGACCTATCAACTCATGCCAATAATTCTCACTGGCATCGAGTTCTGGCAAACTGTCTGCAGATACGCTGATATCCAAACCGCACCACTGGCGCGCCTGATCTCTGTCGTCGAGACCTTCTAGGTGAACTATTAACCCGTTCAGTCCTCTATGGATGACGCATTTCCAGTCGTCAACTTGAAGTTCTACCCACTGACCACCCAGCTCTACCCACCAAGGTCGGTATTCGATCAAGGTGTCGATATGTTCAGTGTACGAACGCACTTTTAACCAACCGCGGATGCCGTGAACCGAGGTTATCCTCCCCACGACTAGACTGGGTTTCAGTGGATCACCGTCGACCATAGTCTAGCGCTCTAAGCGGCGAGTTTTGCTGCCTCTTTGAGTAACGCAGAGACGCGATCACTAACCTGTGCGCCCTGGCCACGCCAGTATGCCGCGCGCTCTAGGTCAACGCGCAAACGAACTTCCGCGCCTCTGGCAACCGGGTTAAAGAATCCGATACGCTCAATATAACGAGCGTCTCGCGCATTGCGAGAATCCGACACTGTGACATGATAAAATGGACGCTTTTTAGCGCCGCCGCGAGCCAATCTTATTGTTACCATCTACTAAAATCCTGTATTTTAACGGGCCATGATCCGCTTTCAGAGCATTTATCGATGTCGGTTGACACCTTTTAAACTCGTTACGCATAGATCGCGAAAAGCGCGGTATATTACGCCAAACCACAACAAAAAGAAACCCTTATCTCACCACCAAACCAAGACCACCCAACCCGCAAAAAACTCTTGAGTAGCCGGCTATAGCGTTTAGAACTTTGGCAGCCCACCCGACGGTAAGCCCCCTCCGGGAGCGCCCATGCCCGACAGACCGCGCATCATATTCTGCATCCCCTTGCCCTTCATTTTTTTCATCATCTTACCCATCTGTTTGTGTTGCTTTAACAGGCGATTAAGATCCTGGATGCTGGTGCCAGAGCCGAGCGTAATGCGCCGCTTGCGCGAACCATTGAGAATATCTGGGTTGCGCCGTTCGGCTGCCGTCATGGAATCTATAATGACTTCCATACGACCAAATTGACTGGTCACATTCGACTGCTGCGCCAGTTGCGCCATGTTGCCCATCCCCGGCAACTTGTCCATCAAACCGCTCATGCCGCCCATATCTTGCATCTGCCTGAGCTGATCGCGCAGGTCTTCGAGATCAAACCCTTTGCCTCGAGCGACTTTACTGGCCAACTTTTGGGCCTTTTTCTTGTCGACTTTGCGCTCAACCTCTTCGATCAACGAGAGCATGTCACCCATGCCCAAAATCCGCGAGGCTATTCGCTCCGGATAGAACGGCTCAAGCGCATCAGTCTTTTCACCGACACCGATAAACTTGATCGGTTTTCCGGTCACCTGGCGCACCGACAGCGCGGCACCCCCGCGGGCATCACCGTCGACCTTGGTCAGAATTACACCGGTCAAGGGCAGCGCACGATCAAACGCCTGAGCGGTCACCACCGCATCCTGACCGATCATCGCATCGATCACGAACAGCGTCTCCACTGGTTTAGCCACCGCGTGAATAGAAATAATTTCCGCCATCAACTGATCATCGATGTGCAACCTCCCGGCGGTATCGATGATTAACACATCGGCAAATTGAGTCTTAGCTGCCTGCATCGCACCGGCTACGATACGCTCGGGCTTTTCACTCGCCTCACTGGGGTGAAACAATGCACCAACATCCGCTGCCAACACCTGCAACTGGGTAATAGCTGCAGGGCGATAGACATCCGCTGACACCAACATGACTTTCTTTTTTTCGCGTTCTTGGAGATAGCGAGCCAATTTCGCGACCGAGGTCGTCTTACCCGCACCTTGCAAACCGGCAACCAAGATCACCGCGGGCGGTTGCGCGGCAAGATCGAGCGATTGGTTTTCCTCGCCCATTACGGCCACCAATTCGGCCTGAACAATTTTTAGGAACTGCTGTCCCGGGTTGAGGCTGCTCTTGACCTCCTGACCCAGCGCACGCAGGCGCACCTGTTCGACAAAGCTCTTGACCACCGGCAGCGCGACATCGGCCTCCAGCAGCGCCATGCGCACAGCACGCAGAGTCTCCTGAATATTGCTTTCGCTGAGACTGGCCTTGCCGGATATTTTTTTCAAACTTGCGGCCAAGCGTTCACTTAAATTCTCAAACATCGCCACGACGACTTACCTCCGATTCGAATTATCTATCATTATACTCAAAATTTTGTCATGCACTTCACCCAGACTACGGAATATGCCACACTCAAAACCTAGCAGCGGTAGTGGCACGACATGACGACTTTGATTCCCGGCCTAATGGCGATTGCACTTTACAGCGGTGGTTTTGGATACCACTTGCTGCAGGTGCGTAGGGATCCACATTTCAATGCCCTGCGACTGCAAATTGTCACCGCACTAGCGCTGGTAGCACATACGCTCGCCGTGCTGAATTTTTTGCTACAGCCCGGGGGACTCGATCTTGGCTTATTAAAGGTCTTTGCGCTGATTTCGTTGGCAATCAATACCATGGTATTCGTCAGTGGTCTGACCAAGATTCAACACAGCCTCTATCTACTACTATTTCCCATTGCCGCAACCACCCTATTGTTTACCACCCTCTATCCAAGCAGTAAACCCGTGATGACGCTATCACATGGTATGCAAGCACACGTCATCGTGTCGATACTGGCCTATAGCCTACTGGCAATCGCCGCTCTACAGGCATTACTCATAGGTTTTCAAGATTGGCTGCTAAAAAACAAGCGTCAAAATGCGCTGATAAAAACATTGCCGCCCCTGCAAACAATGGAGCACCTACTGTTTGAAATTATTTGGGTCGGAGAGATCTTCTTAACGCTTTCTCTGATTTCAGGATTTATTTTTTTCGATGACTTTTTTGCACAAAAGCTCCTACATAAAGTAGTTTTCAGCGTCATTGCGTGGCTATTTTATGCACTTTTACTGTGCGGCAGACACTTTTGGGGTTGGCGCGGTCGTACCGCAACAAGGCTGACATGGGCTGGTTTTCTAAGCGTTTTAATGGGCTTTATTGGCTCCAAATTTGTACTCGAATTTATCCTCACACAGCCAGTCAGCTTAACCCTTTAAAAAAGTCTATTGCCAAAAGACATCAACTGATACACCATGGTGGGCCTAAAATTTACAGGCCACGCATACTTGGACGCTGCCAACCCTTGGGTCCTTTGGACAACACTGGTCATACTTTTGCTGATTTCAGCATTCTTTTCCGGCTCAGAAACCGGCATGATGTCGCTCAATCGCTATCGACTCCGCCATCAGAGTAAAAAAAGCGCCGGCGCTCGAAGAGCCGCTAAACTGCTTGCCAAACCGGACAAACTGATTGGCCTGATCCTAATCGGCAACAACGCAGTCAATATCCTCGCCGCTATCATTGCCAATATGCTGGCGGTTCTCTACGTCGGTCCCGCCGCCGCACCCTGGGTAGCAACCGCCACCTTAACGATCTTGGTCCTGGTGTTTTCAGAGGTGACCCCGAAGAGCATTGCCGCGCAGAACCCTGAGTGGTTTGCATTTAAAGCCAGTCATCTTTTGAAGCCGATGTTGCAAGTGCTATCACCGCTAGTATGGATGATCAACCAACTGACCAACAGCCTGATCAGTCTTCTCGGATTTGACCCCAACAAGAACCGCGACGATGGACTGGATACCGAAGAATTAAAGTCGTTAGTCGACAGCTCCGGTCATAAGATATCGGACAACCATCAGCGGATGTTGAAGGGCATTTTAGATTTAGAAAACGTCACCGTCGAGGATATAATGATACCGCGTACCGAAGTCGTCGGACTCGATCTGGAGAGTCCGATAGACGACTTAATGTCGCAGATATTTGCATCTGAGTACAGCCGCTTGCCCGTCTATGACGGCGACATTAACAATGTCGTTGGATTATTTCAGGTGCGCAAGGGTCACCACCTGCTGCGATCAGAGACGCTAACGCACAATGCCATTAAACGCTTTTCAGAGGAGCCCTATTTTATTCCGGAGAGCACTAGCCTGACCACGCAACTGCTCAATTTTCAAAAAACCCACCGCCGGTTCGCAATTGTTGTCGACGAATACGGCGAGGTTCAGGGTTTGGTCACGCTGGAAGATATTCTTGAGGAAATCGTCGGTGATTTCACCAGCCACGCCGCCAATCAAGACCATGATATCGTCGTGCATCGCGATGGGGGCTACCTAATAGACGGCGCTGCAACCATCCGCGACATCAATAAGTCGACGGGTTGGAGCCTACCCACCGACGGACCGAAGACGCTCAACGGACTGGCGCTAGAACAGTTGGAACGGATGCCAGACGGCAATGTGAGTTTTCGGGTCGACCGCTATCGATTCGAAACCGAGGAATACAATACCGTCATGATTACCAAGTTTGTCGGCGTCTGCCTCGAGGTCGAGGAGACCGAAGAGCCATAAAAGGTACGCAAACACCCACTGGATCAGGCCGCAGCCTCGCTACGAGAGAGAATTTTTAATCGGCCGGTTCGCACCAGCAGCGCGCAATAGAGCCTAGAGCGATTGGCGGTCGCGCACTTCGCGTTCGCTGCACAGCGCCAACACCTCCCGCCGACCGGCATTATCGAGGCCCCGCCACTGAAAGATTTCATGGCTCGTTCTAAAACAGCCGACGCAAATATTGTCCGCATTCAAGGTACAAATCCCCGAACAGGGTGAGACCACCGGCTGCTCGTTTATCACCGAACCACCTCCCGGCAACCGACCTTCATCGATGCCGCATTGTCGACATAATGACGCGCAGAATGCAGTAAAAATGTCCGCGTCTGCGCATCAACTTGACGAATAATTTTGCCCGGAGAACCGACCACCATCGATCCATTGGGTATATCGGAACCCGCTTTAATCAGCGTGTTGGCGCCAATCAAACAATCACTGCCTATCCGCGCACCGTCTAAAACAACCGCGTTAATGCCGATCAATGTACGGTCACCAATAGAGCGCCCATGCAACATAGCATTGTGCCCGATGGTGACATCTTCACCGATACTCATCGGTTGTCCAACATCCGCATGCACCACAGTACCGTCTTGAATGTTTGAGCGCGCCCCCAGTTCGATCAGATCGCAATCCCCCCTAATCACCGCATTGAACCAGACGCTTGCCTGCGCCTTTATGATCACCGCGCCGATAATATCGGCACTCGCCGCGATAAACGCGCTATCATCAATACTCGGGCAGTCGTCGCCAAATGTATAAATCATTTTATCGTTTGCCTATCTGCTTTATTTGTCCCAGCTTAAATGGGTAGCTTTGGGTAGTCTAAGTCGATAGCGGCAGACATACTAGCATTTAACATATCCACTAATACCTTTAACGTAAAGCCCCAAACTCGGTACCCGGCGAAATCTAGATGCGGTAATGTATAGTTTATAGCACGGTGTTCGAGGGTAAAATACCCGTAGTTTTTGGGCTCCAACAAATAGCGCACTGGAATGCGAAAAATTGCCGCAATTTCAGCCGGTGCTGGAATTAATACACTGTCGCTGTGCATCAACCCGACAAATGGCGTGACGGTGATGCTGCGGCGCATCGGTGAAGCGTCTGGCAACGTCGCAAGCGGGTCGACAGCGCCGACCTCGACACCGATTTCTTCCTCCGCCTCGCGCAGAGCCGTAACCAACAAATCGCCATCGTCGGCTTCCCACATCCCGCCGGGGAAGGCCACTTCGCCGGGGTGGTGATTGACTTGGTTAGAGCGCTGCGTCAACAGAATCGAAGGATCCTCCGCTGGCCCGTAAAGGAGCAGTAATACCGCCGCGTGCGCGACGTCGCTGCTAGGATCTGGACGCGGCCTAGTGAGCGGAAAAATTTTTAAATTTTGCATAAGTGTTTCAAGCATTAGTGCATTATACTCTGGGTTTAGGTCGGGTTGAAGATACCATGAAGTACTGCTCCAATTGCGGCGATCGCGTCGTTAGCGAAATCCCTGTCGGCGACAACCGCCCGCGCTTTACGTGCCATTCGTGCGAGCTTGTGCATTACCAAAATCCTCGGGTGATCGTCGGTGTCTTACCTGTTTATGAGGACAAAATACTGCTTTGCCGACGCGCTATCGAACCGCGATTAGGCTTGTGGACACTGCCAGCGGGGTTTTTAGAGAATGGCGAATCTACGCTAGACGGTGCCCTTCGCGAGTGCTACGAAGAATCCTACGCGACCGTCGTAGACGCCGAACTCTATGCACTATTCGATATACCTCAAATACATCAAGTATACGTTTTCTATCGGGCTAGAATGGAGCGGCCGGAATACGCAGTGAGCTCTGAGTCGTCCGAAGTGGCGCTGTTTTCTGAAAGCCAAATCCCGTGGGGCGAACTGGCATTTCCAGTGGTTGAAAAAGCCTTGATGTACTTTTTTGAGGATCGAAAAAGTGGGCAGTTCAGCGTTAAACGCGACCAGATTCAGAAACCTTGGAAAAGCGCTCGAAATGGCTAGGCGGCAGCTCAAAATACGACCCTAGCCGCCGGTTACCAACAGACGGCGTTAAAACTCGCCAGAGGTCGTTATTGATCGGCGCTGGACGCCTCAACAGCCTCGTCTATAATCGGCTTTAACTCACCGTTGTCGTGCATTTCGGTGATAATATCGCAACCTCCCAACAATTCCCCACCTACCCATAACTGTGGAAACGTCGGCCAGTTGCCATAGGTTGGTAAATTGGCACGTATCTCCGGGTTTGAAAGCACATCGACGTAGGCAAATTTTTGCCCACAGCCAATCACTGCCTGCACGGTCTTCGCGGAAAAGCCACATTGCGGTTGATTGGGCGAGCCCTTCATATACAAGATAACCGTATTGTTCTCCACTTGCTCGCGGATACTGTCCATTATGTCCATGTCGTTCTTCGCCTTTAGATCAAGGTTAAGTAGGCCGCAATGGTACCCTTTTAAAGTCCAATCGGACAGCCCGCAGAGCTCAATCGGAAGGATTAATTGAGATACCCACTAGACCTTGGGAACGCCCTATTCGCGACACTGCTATCGATTGACTGCGGCGTGCGTGGCCTATCAATAATGGCGGATTGAGCCTTAGTACTGGGCGCTATGGCAAGAAAAGTGACCCAGGAAAATTGCCTCGGATAGCAAACCACGGTATTATTTGTCAATAGAGAGGCAGCGAGGCTGCCTTTTTTTATTGTTGTGTTTTAGTGTCACGACGGTGATCCAAGGATGCGCTCGGGAAAGCGATATGACAACTGATGCTCTGATGAATACCTACGGCGTGCGCGCAGCCACTTTGGTGCGCGGCGATGGCTGTTGGCTGTGGGATGACAGCGGCAAAAAATATCTCGACGGCCTATCCGGTATTGCGGTCTGTGGTCTCGGCCACGCGCACCCAGCGGTGGTCTCTGCGATCTCAGAACAGGCTGCCACTCTGACCCATTGTTCCAATTTTTTTGGTATCCCCAAACAGCTCGAATTAGCCAAAAAGCTCTGTGCGGCGTCGGGCATGAGTAAAGTCTTTTTTGGTAATTCGGGCGCCGAAGCCAACGAAGCAGCGATAAAAATTGCCCGACTCTACGGTCATCAACGGGGCATTAAAACACCCACCGTGTTGGTCATGGACAACGCTTTTCACGGCCGTACTCTGGCCACGCTAAGCGCCTCGGGTGGACGTAAAGTCCAAGCCGGTTTTGAACCCTTGGTCAGTGGGTTTGTGCGCGCACCATACAACGATATCGCAGCGATCGAGCGCATCGCCGAGAACAATGCCAACATCTGCGCAGTTTTAGTCGAGCCCATTCAGGGGGAAGGCGGAATCAACCTGCCCGCCGACGACTATCTAGAGAATTTAAAAGCTGTCTGCGAGCGCAGGCAGTGGCTGCTTATGGCCGACGAAGTGCAGACCGGTAACGGTCGCACCGGCCGCTACTTTTGCTATCAACACAGCCGCGTAATCCCCGACGTAGTCACCACCTCTAAAGGGTTGGGTAATGGCGTTCCCATTGGCGCATGCCTAGCTCAGGGGTTAGCCGCCAACCTTATGCAACCGGGTAATCACGGCTCGACCTTTGGCGGCAACCCGCTGTCCTGCGCCGCCGCACTGGCAGTATTTGACTGCATAGAGCAACACCAGCTAACCGCTCGAGCGGCGTCTGTCGGCGAGCGAATTATACTCGGCTTGCGGCGCGGTCTGGCATCGGTAGACAGCGTCGTCGACATTCGTGGCCGCGGCTGTATGATCGGCATACAACTGAATAGACCCTGCAAATCGCTATTCTCCGTTGCCATGCGCAATGGCCTAGTGATTAATGTAACCGCCGACTGCGTGATCAGATTGTTGCCGGCATTGACCATGAGCGACAGCGAAGCCGATCTATTGGTGAACACGCTAGTGCCGCTGATTGCCGATTTTAAAGAGGATTAATAGCCATCATGCAACCTCGACACTTTCTTAGCCTTGTAGATCTCACGGCCGAAGAACTCAACGCACTACTGCAATCTGCCAGCGCGCTTAAGCGCGCGCACCGTCAAGGACATCAGAATACTTCTCTGACCGGTGCGGTGCTGGCGATGATTTTTGAGAAGTCCTCCACCCGAACTCGCGTTTCCTTCGAAGCGGGCATGGCTCAACTTGGCGGCTCGGCGCTGTTCCTTTCGCCCAACGATACCCAATTGGGTCGTGGCGAACCGATACAAGACTCGGCCAGAGTGATCTCGAGCATGGTCGATATCGTCATGATTCGGACCTTTCGCCAGGCCGATATCGAACTCTTCGCGAAACATTCATCGGTGCCGGTCATCAATGCGTTAAGCGACGACTATCATCCCTGCCAATTGCTGGCAGATCTGCAAACCTTTAGCGAACACCGCGGGTCAATCACCGGCAAAACCGTCGCCTGGATTGGCGATGGCAACAATATGTGCCAGTCGTGGATCAATGCCGCCATGCTTCTCGATTTCAAGCTCAATATCGCCTGCCCAGAGGGCTATGAACCAAATCCAGAGCTGCTCGAGCGCGCCGGCGCGAGGGTTACGCTGCATCGCCAACCAGCGCTTGCGGTCGATGGCGTCGATCTCGTCACCACCGATGTCTTTGCATCGATGGGGCAGGAGGCCGAACAACAGCTGCGTTTAGAAAAATTTAACGGCTTTCAAGTCGATCATACGCTGATGTCACATGCCGCCAACAATGCGCTTTTTATGCACTGCCTTCCGGCGCATAGAGGCGAAGAGGTCTCCGCAGAATTACTCGAGGACAGCCAGATATCGGTAGTTTGGGACGAGGCAGAAAATCGCCTCCACGCGCAAAAGGCGCTAATGTTGCTGCTACTCAATAAGGCCTAAACGTCGCCATAGCGAACCGCGTCGATCTCGTATTCAATCTCGCCACCGGGGGTTTGTACAACCACTGAATCACCAATTTCTTTGCCGATAAGGGCCCTAGCAATCGGCGATTGATAAGAGATCTTGCCCAACTTTACATCGGCCTCGTCGTCGCCAACAATCTGGTAACTAAAGGCCTCGTCGGTATCGACATTAATAATCGCCACGGTGACCCCAAAAACTACACGCTCACCGGGCGCGATCTTGGCGATGTCGATGACCTGGGCATGGGACAGCTTGCCCTCGATATCTTGAATCCGGCCCTCTGCAAAACTCTGTTGCTCGCGCGCCGCATGGTACTCGGCATTTTCTTTGAGATCGCCGTGCTCACGGGCCGTGGCTATAGACTGAATAATCGCCGGTCGCTTGACCTTTTTAAGTATTTCCAACTCATCTCGTAGCGCCCGTTCACCCTCGACGGTCATAGGATTTTTTTGCATAAATCAATCTCCCCGTGCAATTTTTGTAAGCTGCGTACAGTGACGTCGCCAGCGAATTTAAGCGCTTCACAGACGGCTCTGCCACCAGCCATAGTGGTCGTGTAATAGACTCTGTGCTGTTCTGCGTTGGAGCGAATCGTAGAGGAATCCGCAATCGCTTGACGCCCCTCGGTGGTATTGATAATCAGATCAATACGGTCGCTCTTGATCATATCAACGATGTGCGGACGTCCCTCTTGAACTTTGTTGACCTGCGTCACAGGAATACCGGCCCGCTCGATCACAGCAGCGGTTCCAGCGGTTGCAATCAGCTGAAAGCCAAGCCCTTGAAGGGCACCAGCAATCTCTGGCAACTGGTCTTTATCACGCTGCCGGACGCTGATAAATGCAGTGCCCGACTGAGGTATTTCATCGCCAGAACCCAATTCGGCCTTACCATACGCCTCGGCAAATGTCGCGCCGAGGCCCATCACTTCACCGGTAGATTTCATCTCTGGACCGAGAATTGGATCGATACCAGGGAATTTATTGAATGGAAAAACCGCTTCCTTAACGCTGAAATAGGGCGGCACGATTTCAGCGGTAAAACCCTGAGACTGCAACGACTGCCCCACCATGCAACGAGCGGCAATCTTGGCCAACGACACACCGATACACTTAGACACAAAGGGCACTGTGCGTGCCGCGCGCGGATTGACTTCGATCACGTAAATAGCGCCATCCTGAAGCGCCAATTGCACATTCATCAAGCCAACGACACCGAGCTCACGGGCCATTGTTTTGCAAATGTCGCGCATTTCGTCCTGAACCTCGCTACTCAGGCTGTACGGCGGCAGAGAACAGGCCGAATCGCCAGAGTGAATTCCGGCCTGCTCTATATGCTCCATAATTGCCCCGATCACCACATCCTCGCCATCGCTCACCGCATCGACATCTACCTCGATCGCGTTGGGCAGGAAAAAATCCAGCAACACCGGAGAATCTTCGCAAACGGTCACCGCACTTTGCATATAGTGTCGCAGTTCGTCTTCTTTGTAGACAATTTCCATGGCCCGTCCGCCGAGCACGTAAGACGGTCTTACCACCAGTGGGTAGCCAATATTTTCAGCTAGCCCAACCGCCTCCTCAACACTCCTAGCGGTGGCGTTGCGTGGTTGCAATAAGCCCAGCTTTTCGATCATTTTCTGAAAGCGCTCACGATCCTCAGCACAATCAATTGCATCCGGTGTGGTGCCGATAATGGGCACTCCGTGAGCTTCGAGTGCGCGCGCCAATTTGAGCGGAGTCTGACCACCAAACTGAACGATGACGCCATCCGGATTTTCAATACGAACAATCTCCAGCACATCCTCTAGCGTCACTGGCTCGAAATACAGCCGATCTGAGGTGTCGTAATCGGTGGATACCGTCTCGGGATTACAGTTGACTATGATCGTCTGATAATCATCTTCTCGCAGTGCCAAGGCCGCATGCACGCAGCAATAATCAAACTCAATACCCTGGCCAATGCGATTCGGGCCACCACCCAAAACGACAATTTTTTTCTTGTCGCTGGGTCGCGCCTCGCACTCTTCCTCATAGGTCGAGTACATATAGGCGGTATCGGTGGCAAATTCAGCGGCACAGGTATCCACCCGTTTGTACACCGGGTGAAGATCGAAGTCATAACGTCGCTGGCGAACATCAGCTTCGGAACAACCGATGATATCGGCGAGTCTGCGGTCGGCAAAACCCTTGCGCTTGAGCCGATAAAGCGTCTCCCGATCGAGGTTTTGAAGATCATCTATGCGCTGTTCTTCTGCGATTAAGTCTTCAATCTGCACCAAAAACCAAGGATCAATACGGGTGATATCATGCACTTGCTGGCAGCTCATACCACGACGAAACGCGTCGCCTATATACCAAATACGTTCCGGCGTCGCCTCGGCAAGTTGATTGCGCAACAGGCTACTGGCGCTGTCGTCGTCGATCAAAATTGGATCGAACCCAGCCACATCCACCTCGAGACCGCGCAGCGCTTTTTGCATAGACTCCTGGAACGTTCGGCCGATCGCCATAACCTCACCGACAGATTTCATCTGTGTGGTTAGCACTGGACTCGCCTGATCAAACTTCTCAAAGGCAAATCTCGGCACCTTGGTGACCACGTAATCGATGCTCGGCTCGAACGAGGCCGGGGTCGCACCACCGGTAATTTCGTTTTGCAGTTCATCGAGGGTGTAGCCAATTGCGAGTTTCGCAGCTATTTTAGCAATCGGAAATCCAGTGGCCTTGGATGCCAATGCTGATGACCGCGATACCCGCGGGTTCATTTCAATCACCACTAGCTCACCATCCGCAGGGTTCACCGCGAACTGAACATTCGAGCCGCCGGTTTCTATACCGATTTCACGCAATACCTTTATCGACGCGTTGCGCATCAACTGAAACTCTTTATCGGTTAAGGTTTGCGCCGGGGCAACAGTGATCGAGTCACCGGTGTGAATTCCCATAGGATCAAAATTTTCAATCGAACAGACGACGATGCAGTTATCGCGGCGGTCGCGTACCACCTCCATTTCAAATTCTTTCCAGCCGATCAGGGATTCATCAATCAACAGTTCATTGGTCGGGGACAAATCCAATCCACGACGACAAATTTGCTCAAATTCTTCGCGGTTGTAAGCGATGCCGCCCCCCGAACCGCCCATCGTGAAAGACGGTCGAATGATGCACGGAAAACCGAATCGATCGGCAATTTGTTCGGCCTCTTCAAGACTATGGGCAATTCCCGAATTGGGCGTTTTCAAACCGATAGCTCGCATCGCTTTGTCAAACCGTTCACGGTCTTCGGCTTTATCGATCGCGTCGGCATTGGCGCCGATCATCTCGACGCCATATTTTTCCAGCACGCCATGTTTGGCAAGATCAAGTGCACAGTTCAACGCCGTCTGCCCGCCCATGGTCGGCAATAGCGCATCGGGCCTTTCCTGAGCAATAATGTTGGCTACAGTGCGCCACTCTACCGGCTCGATATAGGTCGCATCAGCCATCGACGGGTCGGTCATAATGGTCGCTGGATTGGAGTTGACCAGAACCACTCTAAATCCCTCTTCGCGAAGCGCCTTACAGGCCTGGGCACCAGAGTAGTCAAACTCGCACGCCTGACCAATAATGATCGGCCCAGCGCCGATGATTAAAATACTCTTAATGTCCGTTCTTTTTGGCATGCTTGCTCCGCGAAACGCTGTCTAGGGTGTCTGCTTGGATTTTATACTGGTACCGGCAACAGGATTATCACTATCCACGTTCTGCCATCATAGCGATAAAGCGGTCGAAAAGTGCCGCCGCATCGTGCGGGCCAGGGCTCGCCTCCGGATGCCCCTGAAAACCAAACGCTGGCTTATCGGTGCGCTCTAGACCCTGTAAGGAGCCGTCAAATAACGACCTATGGGTCACCGCCAGATTGGCCGGCAAACTCTCTTCATCAACCGCAAAGCCATGATTCTGACTCGTAATCATCACCCGCTGAGCGGCGATATCCTCGACCGGATGATTGGCCCCGTGATGACCAAATTTCATTTTTATGGTTCTCGCACCCGACGCTAGGGCCAGCAATTGATATCCAAGACAGATCCCAAAAATCGGAGTCCCAGCGGTTAAAATCTCGCGGATGGCATCGATGGCATAGTCGCACGGTTCGGGATCGCCGGGGCCATTCGACAGAAAAACACCGTCTGGCTGCATCGCCAACACCTCAGTGGCTGGCGTTTGTGCTGGTACCACCCACAACTCGCAAGACCTGTCGACCAACATTCGTAAGATATTGTGCTTGGCGCCAAAATCGTAAGCCACCACTTTGTAGCGCGGTGCTTGGCCCTGGCTATAGCCACCCTCAAGGCTCCAACTACCGCTATCCCATGTTGACGCTTTGGCGATCGAAACGTCTTTCGCCAAGTCCAACCCCTGCAGACCAGGAAACGCGCACGCCTTTTCAAGCGCAAGCTGGGGATCCACATCGCCGGCCATAATACACCCGCTCTGAGCACCCGACTGCCGCAACCGTCGTGTTAAAGCGCGGGTATCTATGTCGGCAATGCCAAGAATATTGTGGTCGCGCAAGTAATCATCTAGAGTCTGTTGACTGCGGAAATTTGACGCCAATAGCGGTAGGTCGCGAATCACCAAGCCGGCGGCCCAGATGTTATCAGACTCTCGATCGTCGGGGTTGACCCCCACATTACCAATATGTGGATAGGTGAGCGTCACAATCTGCCGAGCGTAGGAGGGGTCGGTCAGGATCTCTTGATAACCGGTAAGCGCGGTGTTGAATACCACCTCACCCACGCTATGACCCTCTGCGCCAATCGCTTTGCCCGAAAAAATCGTTCCATCGGCCAGGGCGAGAATCGCCCCCTTACGGGTCTGGGAATTCACACAACCTCCTGGCGATTGAATGGACGCGCTGCCACTTGCGCAAGATTGAACGGTTTGAGTCCCGCTTTAGCGGCTGAAAACACACCGCCCAGTGTAAAAAAACGAGATGAAACTAGTCGTCTCATCTCGTTTATAAACCTATTCACTTGCGTCTTTACCCCTCGCTACCGAACCGGCTGCTGGCGCCAACTTTAGACGTCTATTCTATGCAAACTACCGATTTTTGTCCAACAGCTTGTGCGATTAATTCACCCGCGCGGGGACCGCGCCATCAGTCAGTCGAGCCCGAGAACATCCTGCATGTTGTAAAGCCCCGGTGGCTGTTGTAACAGCCAATCAGCCGCTCGCAGCGCGCCGCGAGCAAACGCCATACGGCTCGATGAGCGATGAGTAATCTCTACTCGCTCGCCATCTCCAGCAAACAAAACCATGTGATCGCCAACAATATCGCCTCCTCGAATGGTTGAAAAACCAATCGTTTGGCGTTGCCGCACGCCGGTTTGGCCCTCTCGTCCATAGACTGCCACGCTCTCCAAATCGCGTCCGAGCGCAGTGCTCACGGCGCTGCCAAGCGACAATGCTGTGCCAGAGGGCGCATCGACTTTGTGGCGGTGATGGGCCTCGATGATTTCCACATCGACCTCGTCGCCGAGCACCTCGGCGGCCAACGCTGCCAATTTAAAGCACAGATTGACCCCAGTCGAAAAATTAGAAGCCATACACAGCGGAATCTGCGACGCGGCTTGCGTTACCGCCGCCAATTGCACAACGTCTAAGCCGGTGGTACCAAGCACCACCGGCAATCCCCGCCGTGCACAAGCGGCAACGTTGGCAGCGGACGCCGCAGCAGTAGAAAAATCGATCAGTAAATCGACCTCCTCGGTCAGTTCATCGACCGAGCCAACCAGGCAGATTGCATTGCTCCCCAGACCCGCCAACTCGCCAGCATCGACGCCCATCAAAGAGCTTTGCGGGGATTCGATGGCACCGCCCAATTCAGCATCAGGGGCCTCAAATAGGGCCTCGATCAACGATCTACCCATGCGTCCTGCGGCGCCCGTAATAGCGATCTTTCTCACTTCAATACCCCTTTCGCTCGATCTACTATGGCTCGAAATAAACTCACGACTCTAGCCGGTCAGGTTATCAAAAAAGCTCTTCACACCACTAAACCAACTGGAACTGCGTGGCGAGTGTTTACTGCTGCCGGACAGGCTCGCATCAAAGCTCTTCAACAACTTGGCCTGCTTGGCGGATAAATTGATCGGCGTCTCGACCACTACCCGACACAATAAATCGCCAGGACCGCCACCGCGGACCTGGGTCACACCCTTGCCACGCAATCGAAACAGCTTGCCGCTCTGCGTTTCCAGCGGCACCTTGAGTTTGACCTTACCCGACAAGGTCGGAACTTCCAACTCGCCGCCGAGTGCCGCCTGACTAAAACTGATCGGCACTTCGCAGTGCAGGTTAGCGCCATCGCGCACAAACAGACTGTGTTCGGCGACATTCATCTGCACGTATAAATCACCATTGGGTCCGCCCTGAGGCCCGGCTTCACCTTTGCCGGCGAGGCGAATTCGATCGCCGGTATCGACCCCAGCAGGAATTTTAACCGACAGTGTTTTGCGCTTTTCTACCACTCCCTGCCCGTGGCAGCCACCGCAGGGATCGGTAATCATCTGGCCGCGACCGCGGCATTTGGGGCAGGTCTGCTGCACTGAAAAGAAACCCTGCTGCATGCGCACTTGGCCCGCGCCTTGACAGGAATTACAGGTGCGAGGCGAGGATCCGGCCCGCGCGCCTGAACCATTGCAGGTCGAACAGGGGTCCAACGTCGGAATCTCTATCTCGACGGTCTTACCC
Organism: Cellvibrionales bacterium UBA2618; assembly: GCA_002339165.1. Classification (GTDB taxonomy): domain Bacteria; phylum Pseudomonadota; class Gammaproteobacteria; order Pseudomonadales; family Porticoccaceae; genus TMED48. Next base: position 82,675 of record DDJS01000075.1, read on the forward strand.
TTTACCGCATCCTCTAGTTTGAGCTGTAAATCGTAGCGCAGATCGGAACCGCGCGCCGGACCACCGCGCCCACCAGAGGTGCCCGAACCTCCGAAAATATCACCGAAAACGTCGCCAAATATATCGCCAAAACCAGCTCCGCCACCGCCACCGCCACCACCCTGATTGGGCGAGGCGTGTCCAAAGCGATCAAAATTGGCTTTTTTATCATCGTCGCTGAGTACCTCATAGGCCTCTTGGGCCTCTTTAAACTTGTCCTCGGACTCCTTATTGTCGGGATTTCGGTCGGGATGGTGCTTCATCGCAACACGGCGGAATGCCTTTTTTATCTCGCTCGCAGAGGCTCCCCTGTCAACGCCCAAGACATCGTAATAATCGCGCTTTGCCATACACTCTTTCCCGCTCATCAGCGTCATTATAAATGGGGTTCTATGACACGAAACCCCCAACAAATAGGCGCGAACCTAAGTCCGCGCCTTGCTCCCTATCGACTGGTTAACTCACCAACATCATTTACCGTCTTCTTTAACCTCTTCGAATTCGGCATCCATAACATCCTCGGCACCGTCGCTGGTTGCATCTGCCGCCTGATCCGGCTGACCCTGCTGGCCCTGCTGCTCAGAATAGAGCTTTTGCGCCAGCGCTGACGACGCCTCAGAGAGCGCCTGAGCAGCGGTGTCGATGGCGTCCTTATCGTCGCCTTGAACCGCTTCTTCAACCGCTTTTATAGCGCTCTGGATAGCAGTTTTCTCATCGTCACTGGCCTTATCACCTGCCTCTTCGAGCGTTTTGGCGGCAGCATGGGCAAGACCATCGGCGGCATTTCGCGCCTGCACCAACTCTTCAAAGCGCTTATCTTCCTCGGCGTTGGCTTCCGCATCGCGCACCATCGCTTCGATCTCATCGTCCGACAAGCCCGACGATGCCTTGATAATGATCGACTGTTCTTTGCCGGTGGCCTTGTCTTTGGCGCCAACATTCAAGATCCCATTGGCATCGATATCAAAGGTCACTTCGATCTGCGGCATCCCGCGCGGAGCGGCAGGAATGTCCGCCAGATCAAATCGACCGAGCGACTTATTCTGCGCCGCCTGTTTGCGCTCACCCTGAACCACGTGAATGGTCACAGCGGTCTGATTGTCGTCAGCAGTCGAAAAGATTTGCGACTTTTTAGTCGGGATGGTGGTGTTCTTTTCAATCACTGGCGTGGCCACGCTGCCCATGGTCTCGATACCGAGGCTCAAAGGCGTCACATCCAGTAACAGTACGTCGGTCACATCGCCGGATAAAACGGCTCCTTGTAACGCCGCACCCACGGCAACGGCCTCGTCGGGATTAACATCCTTGCGCGGTTCTTTACCAAAAAACGCGGTGACCTTTTCCTGTACCAGCGGCATGCGTGTCTGTCCGCCGACAAGAATAATTTCGTCTATCTCAGATGCGGATTTGCCAGCATCCGTCAGAGCGATCTTGAGCGGCTCCAACGAGCGATCTACAAGTTGTTCGACCAAGGCCTCGAGTTTGCTGCGGGTCAGCTTTACTACCAAGTGCTTGGGCCCAGTCGCATCAGCCGTAATATAGGGCAGATTAACCTCAGTTTGCTGGCTAGACGAAAGCTCGATTTTAGCTTTTTCTGCAGCCTCTTTTAAACGCTGCATCGCCAGCGGATCGCCGTGTAGATCAATGCTGCTATCCTGCTTAAACTCAGACGACAAGTACTCGATAAGGCGCATGTCAAAGTCTTCGCCGCCGAGGAAGGTATCGCCATTGGTAGCCAACACCTCAAATTGTTTTTCGCCATCGACATCGGCAATTTC
>DDJS01000075.1:84777-96841 GCA_002339165.1 Cellvibrionales bacterium UBA2618
TCAAATTGTTTTTCGCCATCGACATCGGCAATTTCGATGATCGATATATCAAATGTACCACCGCCAAGGTCGTAAACTGCGACCACGCGATCACCAGCCACCTTGTCAATACCGTAGGCCAAAGCCGCAGCAGTTGGCTCATTAATGATGCGCTTAACATCCAATCCGGCAATCCGACCAGCATCCTTGGTAGCCTGTCGCTGCGAATCATTGAAGTACGCCGGAACTGTAATCACCGCTTCACTCACCGACTCACCCAAATAATCTTCGGCAGTTTTCTTCATTTTCTTGAGCACTTCAGCCGAGATCTGCGGCGCCGCTTTGCTGTCGCCTTTGATCTCGACCCAGGCGTCGCCATTGTCAGCCTTGACAATTTTATACGGCACCATCTTGATGTCTTTTTGTACGACGTCGTCTTCAAAGCGACGACCAATCAGTCGCTTGACGGCGTAGACCGTGTTCACTGGGTTGGTTACCGCCTGACGTTTGGCGGACTGACCCACCAGTATCTCACCGTCCTGGGCAAACGCAACCACCGATGGCGTAGTCCGCGCTCCCTCGGCGTTTTCAATCACTTTTGGCTTATCGCCCTCCAGCACAGCAACGCAAGAATTGGTCGTGCCTAGATCGATACCGATAATTTTTCCCATGCCTTAAATCTCCTCTATTCGCTTAAAACTCTTCGCTAAAAATTAGTGTCTCGTCGTCCATCCTAGATTGTATATGTGGGTACAAATTCTCTAAATTCAAGGTTTAAGGTGCTTTTGAAACGGTCACCATAGCCGGTCGCACCAACCGCCCATGGAGCGTGTATCCCTTTTGAAACACATCAATAACGGTGTTCGCCTCGATATCTGCACTCGGCAGCATACTCACAGCCTGATGCAGATCGGCGTCGAACGGTTGCCCAGCAGGATCGACCTGTTCAACTTTAAAATTAGTCAGCGCATCAACAAAGCTTTTTAAAGTCAATTGAAGGCCCTCGGCGACCGGTTTTTGCCCTTCATCGTCGCCATCGATAGTACTCAGAGCGCGTTCCAAATTGTCAACCACGGGAAGCAGCGCAGAAACAAATTTGTCGAGCGCAAATTTATGCGCATTTTCTACGTCACGCTGGGTGCGACGACGAACATTTTGTATTTCAGCCTGAACCCTTAACACCTGTTCGTTTGCGTCGGCCAATTCTCGCTGCAGCTTTTCGCTATCAGATTCTGCCTCGTCAATCACCAACTCCGGTTCCAAAGGGGTCTCGGCACCCTTGTTTTCTGGCTCTTCACTCCCAGTTTCAGTTTCTTGCGACACGCCAACCTCCTCGGTTCTTAAAGTCTGTTGTTTATATACGGTTACTTTATGTGGATATGGGGACGAACTAAATAGTTTCAAGCGATTGCCTAACAGCAGGCGTCGGTGTATAAGATCATAAAACTGTGGATCATTGGCAAATTGCTCTTATCAATCGACATTAACAATTACACCCTGGTAGATCACTTAGAGATCGAATTCGCTCAGGGTACGACCGCAATCAGCGGCGAGACCGGCGCAGGCAAGTCGCTGGTTCTCGATGCGCTGGCGATGGCCTTGGGTGGGCGCGCAGATTCGGGGACCATACGCCATGGCCAAACACGCGCTGAAATCTGCGCGCACTTTGATCTTAGTGAGGTTGGCGAGGCCCGCGATTGGCTACTATCGCAAGATTTCGACGGCGACGGTGACTGCGTACTCCGTCGCCTCTACTCGGTCGAAGGTCGATCGCGCGGCTACATCAATGGCCAATCCTGTACCATGCAGCAACTGCAAACGCTCGGCGAAATGCTCATCGATATTCATAGCCAGCACGAGCACCAATCGCTGCTGCGCAAAAAGACCCACCGTCGCCTTCTCGATGAGTACGCCGCAGCGCAGAATCTGGCCGCCAAAGTGAGCAAGCAATTCGGCGAGGTGCGCGCGTTGCAACAGACCATTGCCGCGTTGCAAGCCAGCTCTGCCGATACCTCTGCGCGGATCGAACTGCTGCAATTTCAAATCGACGAATTGGCCCACCTAGACATACAAGCTGGCGAGTTTGATCGACTCGAAAGCGAGCAGCGCGGCCTTGCCAATGCCGAGCAAATCATCCGCGATAGCAGGCAATTGTTATCCCTATGCGAACAGGATGATCAAAGCAATATTCGCGATTCACTCAATCTTGGGCTGTCTATTTTAGCGGCCATGGCGCACCGACCGGAAGCCCTCGACAGCGTTGAAGAAATGCTCCGCAGCAGCCTTATTCAGGTCGAGGAAGCGGCGCGTGAAATAGAGGCCTCACTGGACGGTTTCAACCTCGACCCAGAGCGCTTGACGCAAGTCAACGAAAGGCTTTCGGCGATGTTCCAACTGGCACGAAAACATCGAGTAAAACCCTCAGAACTACATGTTAAAGCGATCGATCTAGCCTTCGAACTCGACGGACTAAAGGGCGGCGATAAAAACCTACAAGGACTGGGCGAACAATTGCAGGCATGCTCGGAAGCGTACTTGACGGCTGCCAAAAAACTCGGTGCAAGCCGTTCAAAAGCGGCGAAAAAAATGGCCGTCGAAATCAATCGACAACTGCACGCCCTGGCTATGCCGGGGGCTGATTTTACCGTGGCGCAAACGGCCTATGGCGAGGGTGAATGGCGTGCCAGCGGGCTCGATGAGATCGAATTTGTAATCTCTACCAATCCCGGCCAACCCCACAAAGCACTTCAAAAAATCGCCTCGGGCGGCGAACTCTCCAGAGTCAGCTTGGCGATTCAAGTGGTCGCCGCGAAGCATTCCAATATACCGACGCTGGTATTTGATGAGGTCGACGTCGGTATTGGCGGCGCCACCGCCGACGTGGTCGGACGCTTGCTCAAATCGCTCGGTGCGGCGGGTCAGGTCATTAGCGTAACCCACCAACCGCAGGTAGCAGCGCACGCTCATCACCATTATGTGGCAGAAAAAGTCATTGCATCGGGTAATACCGCCTCGCTGATGAGCGCCTTAGAGCCCGCACAGCGCGCTGATGAACTAGCGCGTATGCTGGGCGGTGCCGAGATTACCGAACAGACATTACTGCACGCTCAGGAGATGCTAGAACTCGCCAAAAAACCGATGTAACCGTTTTACATAGGCTCGACGGTTTACCGAGCCGCTTTCTACCGCCAAAAAAAACCCGGCAACAGCGTGCCGGGTTTTTTAATTGGGCGCGTCAACCGCCCGACGACACCGCTATTCGGCGTCGGGCGCTGGCTGCGACTCGGCAGCAGCACCACCTTCTTCTAACAGCGCTTCTTTGATCGACAATTTAACCCGACCGCGATTATCAATTTCGATGACTTTAACCCGCACATCCTGCCCTTCGCTGAGGTGATCGGTGACCTTGTTAACGCGCTCTTGCGCTATCTGTGAGATATGCACCAAACCATCTGTACCCGGCATAAAGTTAACAAAGGCGCCAAAATCTACGATGCGAACCACTTTCCCATCGTAGATGGTACCTGGTTCTGGGTCGGCAACAATGGCGCTGATGGCGTCGAGCGCCGCCTGCAAACCGTCGTTGTCATCGGCGTAAATCTTAACCGAACCGTCATCGGTAATATCGATGGTCGAATTGGTTTCGTCGCACAGCGCACGAATCGTCGCGCCACCCTTGCCGATGACGTCGCGGATCTTGTCCGAATCGATCTGCATCACACCCATGCGCGGCGCCGATTCAGCAACCTCATCACGACCAGTCGCCAACACTCGGTTCATCTCACCGAGTATGTGCAAGCGCGCTTGCATGGCTTGCTGCAAGGCAATTTCCATGATTTCCTCGGTAATGCCCTCGATTTTAATGTCCATTTGCAACGCAGTAATGCCCTGCGCCGTACCGGCCACTTTAAAGTCCATATCGCCGAGGTGATCCTCGTCACCGAGAATATCTGTCAATACCGCAAAACCTTCGGCTTCTTTGACCAGTCCCATGGCGATACCGGCAACCGGTGACTTGAGTGGCACACCCGCATCCATCAGCGCCAAACTGGATCCACAGACCGAGGCCATCGAGCTTGAGCCATTGGATTCGGTGATTTCTGAAACAACCCGAATGGCGTAGGGGAATTCCTCTTGCGAAGGCAATACCGCCGCGATACCGCGACGCGCCAGGCGCCCGTGACCTACTTCTCGGCGACTAGTAAAACCGATGCGACCGCATTCACCCACCGAGTATGGAGGGAAGTTGTAATGCAACATGAAGGGGTCGTCACGGCGTCCTTCGAGGGCGTCAATCATCTGCGCGTCGCGGGTAGAACCCAGCGTTGCGGCAACAATCGCCTGAGTCTCACCACGGGTGAACAATGCAGAACCGTGGACCCGTGGCAGCATGCCCACTTCGACATTAATACTTCGAACGGTATCGGTATTACGGCCATCGATCCGTGGTTCACCACGAATAATACGCCCCCGAACAATTTTCTTTTCGAGCTTTTTGAACGCGTCCTTAACTTCGTCCCCAGATACTTTACCATCGACCACCAAGGTGCTCATCGCGCGGTCTTTAATGCTACTGATACTTGCGACACGCTGCTGCTTATCAACGGTCTGGTAGGCAGCGTCTAAATCTGCGCTAGCCAGAGCATCGAGGGCCTTGGCCATGTCTTGATTGACCGCCTCTTCCTGCCAATCCCAGCGTGGCTTGCCAACCTCGGCAGCCAACTGTTCGATCACAGTGATCACTGCTTGCATCTCTTGATGAGCAAACAAAACGCCACCGAGCATGATGTCTTCAGACAGCTCACTGGCTTCGGATTCGACCATCAACACCGCGTCTTTAGTGCCCGCGACAATCATGTCCAAATCGGAAGTTTCGAGATCGCTGTAGGTTGGATTCAACAGGTAGCCCTGATCGCCTGTGTAGCCAATGCGAGCGCCGCCGATCGGACCATTAAAGGGTATACCAGAAATTGACAAAGCCGCCGAGGTACCGATCATCGCGGCTATATCTGGATCGATGTTCTTCTCCGCCGAAATCACCGTACAAACCACCTGAACTTCGTTTTTAAAGCCGTTGGGGAACAGTGGGCGAATCGGACGATCGATCAATCGCGAGGTCAGTGTTTCCTTCTCGCTGGGTCGGCCTTCACGCTTGAAAAAGCCACCGGGAATCTTGCCCGCGGCGTAAGCTTTCTCTTGATAGTGCACACCAAGCGGGAAAAAATCCATGCCCGGCTTGGCCTCTCTGGCACCAACTACGGTACACAGAACAGTGGTATTGTCGATGGAGCAGAGCACCGCGCCCGTAGCTTGCCGAGCTACTCGACCGGTCTCTAAGGTGACAGTGTGACTGCCGTACTGAAACTTCTTTACTATAGGATTCATTTTGTTGCCTTTGTAAGTCTGAGTTAAAACGCCCTTTAACCTACGCCGTGCCGTGCTGCTCGGGTTACTGATATCTACTGCAACAATAGATATCAGTAACTCGATCAGAATGGTCCCGACCCAGGTCGTCTAAGGCATGGATGTGGTGCTGCCTAAGGTCTGGTGCCACTGGCCCCAGACCCAACTGCACCTATCGCCGCAAACCAAGCTTCTTGATGAGCTGCGCATATCGGCTGGAGTCTTTACCCTTGAGGTAATCCAGCAACTTTCGTCGTTGATTCACCATGCGAATCAACCCGCGACGTGAGTGATGGTCTTTCTTGTGATCGCCAAAGTGGCCTTGTAATTTATTGATGTTGGCGGTCAGCAGTGCAACTTGGACCTCGGGAGATCCGGTGTCATTTTCCGCAGTGCCGTGCTCTTTGACGATGATCGCTTTCTCTTCTGCATTTAGTGCCATAACGCTTTCTCCAGTACGCGGTTAAGGTGATTCAGGCATACCCGCGCATACTTACAGGGGGCCTAGTGGGTGATCTGTCTAGATCTCTAAATGGTTGCCAAAGTTAATCAAAGCAACGTTACATCCGCGGAAGCCGTTAGGCCACCACCAGTCTGGAGGGAGCAAGATAGCCGTCATCGGTCAATTTTGCCACGCCCAAAAATGTTTCGTCTTCACGAAAGACGCGCACTATATCCGCTTCTAGGTCAGGGATAAAGCCCTCTGGCGATAATACTGCCTGCCCCAATAGCAGCAGACTAGCTGATCGGTCGTCTAACACCGCGGCCGGCCGATCGGCGATCGCCGCATCAACCGGCAACAAAAACCGATCAAGCGACGTGGGCCCGCCTTCGTCATGGTAGGTTTGTAACGCCTCAAGCGACGTCGACTGGCTCTCGTTAAAGGCACCCGCCGAGCAGCGATGTAAACGACTGACATGCGCGCCACAACCCAACATGGCGCCCAGAGCTTCGGCCAGACTGCGCACGTAGGTACCCTTACTGCAATGCACATAGACATCGAGCAGTGCCGCCTGGCCCGCGGTAAAGTGCTCTATTTTATAATCAAAAATTTCCACAGGACGCGCACTACGTTCTATCTCGATCCCCTGACGGGCCAGTTTATACAGCGGCTGACCCTGATGTTTAAGGGCCGAATACATCGACGGAACCTGCTCTATAGGGCCCTTAAAAGTGTCGATTGCAGCGCTGATGAGGTCGATCGTCAAAGCGCTGGCATCGGCGCTGCCGGTGATCTGCCCGTCGCAATCGCCGGTATCAGTCTGGACGCCAAGAGTAAACGTACTGCGGTAGCTCTTATCTGACTCCAATAAGTAACGACTAAATTTGGTCGCCTCGCCCAAACAGATCGGCAAGACGCCGGTGGCGAGCGGGTCGAGACTGCCGGTGTGTCCGGCTTTGTTGGCATCGAACAGACGCCGCACGCGCTGCAACGCATGGTTCGAGGTTATCCCGGTAGGCTTGTCGAGTAAAAACGTGCCGCTAAGATCTCTACCGCGCGTACGCCGTCTCCCCAAGCTTAAACGTCCTGCTCTGCTGAGGGCGACGCATCGCTGGACACCGCACGATCGATTAGAGCAGACATGCGCTGACCTTTGACCCCAGTATCATCATAAATAAAGCTAATTTTAGGTGTAGTACGCAGTTTAATGCGGGTTGCCAACAGACTGCGTAAATAGCCAGCCGCGCCGTCCAGCGCTGACATCGCCGCCTGTATTTGATCATCGCTGCGATCACCGACAAAACTCACATATGCCTTGCAATAGGCCAGATCGCGACTGACCTCGATGTCGGTAATGCTGACCATGCCAACTCTTGGATCGCGCACGGACTCGCGAATCATGATCGCCAACTCACGCTGAATGGCGTCGGCGACCCGTTCGGCTCGGGTAAATTCTCTAGGCATGCTGCACCTCCCTCACAGTGATTAGAGCGAGCGCTGAACCTGGGTAATCTCGTAGACTTCGATCAGGTCGCCGCTGCGAACATCATTGTAATCCTTGACTCCAATACCGCACTCCATGCCGTTGCGAACATCCTGTGCATCGTCCTTAAAGCGTCGTAAGGATTCCAATTCACCCTGATAAATCACCACGTCATCGCGCAGCACACGGATCGGCTTATTGCGATAAACCGTTCCCTCGGTCACCATGCATCCAGCAATAGCGCCAAATTTAGGTGATCTGAACACATCGCGCACTTCGGCAATACCAACAATCGTCTCGCGGGACTCGGGTGCCAGCATGCCGGAGAGTGACAATTTCACCTCATCCAGTAAGTTGTATATTACGCTGTAGTAACGAACCTCGATTTCTTCTCTTTCGGCAAGCGTTCGGGCGCCGCCCGCGGCACGAACGTTGAAGCCGAGAACGATGGCCCCGGTGGTCAACGCCAAGTTGATATCCGACTCGGTGATACCGCCGACACCTGACGCTACAATTTCTACACCGACTTCATCAGTGGTAAAGTCGTTGAGGGCACTGACAATTGCCTCGAGCGAACCGCGCACATCGGTTTTCACCACCAAGGGCAAAGTGCGCATTGCCTGCTCACCCATGTTGGTAAACATGTTTTCCAGTTTGGCTGCCTGCTGCCGCGACATCCGCTCGGATCGGGCTTTGTCGTGTCGCGCACCGGCAATCTCTTTAGCCTTGCGTTCGTCCGCCACCACAAAAAACTCATCGCCAGCATTCGGCGGCTCGTCGAGACCGAGAATTTCCAGCGGAATCGATGGACCCGCCTCGGTGATCGGCTGTTTTGCCTGATTGGTCATCGCGCGGATCTTGCCAACGCTCTCGCCGGCCAACATAAAGTCGCCTTTGCACAGCGTGCCCTGTTGCACTAGCGCGGTCGCAACCACACCGCGACCTTTGTCGATGCGTGATTCAACGATTACGCCGCGCGCGGGGCCGTCGACCACAGCGGTCAATTCGAGCAACTCCGATTGCAGCAAGATCGCATCCAACAGATCGTCAATGCCTTCGCCGGTTTGCGCAGACACCTTGATAAACTGCGTATCGCCACCCCATTCCTCAGGAATCACATTCTTGGCACCCAACTCGCTGGTGACGCGCTCAGGATCGGCACTCTCTTTGTCAATTTTATTGATCGCCACCACGATGGGTACACCCGCCGCACGCGCGTGTTGAATCGCCTCTTCAGTCTGCGGCATAACGCCGTCGTCTGCCGCAACCACCAAGACTACCACGTCAGTACTCTGAGCCCCGCGGGCTCGCATGGCGGTAAAGGCGGCGTGTCCAGGGGTATCCAGAAAGGTGACTGTGCCCTTGGGCGTGTCTACATGGTAGGCGCCAATGTGTTGCGTGATTCCGCCGGCTTCAGCCGAGGCGACACGGGATTCTCGAATATAGTCGAGCAATGATGTCTTGCCGTGATCGACATGGCCCATGACGGTGACAACCGGCGCTCGCGGCAATTCAGTGGCGTCACCAAATTGTGCCGAAAACTCCTCCGCCAACTGTGTTTCAACGCTATCGTCAACGGCAGCCACAGCGGTGTGGCCAAGTTCCTCGACCACCAGGAAAGCGGTCTCCTGATCGATATGCTCATTCACCGACGTCATAACGCCCAGCTTCATCAACGTTCTAACTACCTGAGTCGCCTTAACCGACAAGCTAACCGCCAAATCCGACACTTGAATCGTTTCAGGTACCGCCACTTCGATAATCTTTTTCGCGGTCGGTCGTTTAAAGGTGTGCTTGTTATCAACTTTTAACGGCGCACCAAGCGCTGACTTCAATCGCGATTTCTTACGACCGTCATCACCCGCTTCATCGAGCACCAAGCGCCCTTTTTTCTTGCCGCCCTTGCCAACTGGCTTTTTAACTCGCTTGATTGGGTCTTCATCACCGCTTGGCTTATTGGTGCGACGGCCTTTATCGTGAACCGGATCAGTCGGCGGTGCCGGCGGTGCTGCCACAACCTTGGCTACACGCGTTGGCTTCTTGCTGTCATCTTCAACGGTAGACGCAACTTCGGCGCTCGCTAGCGCTTCAGCCTCTATTTTAGCCTGCTCCTCGCGCTCGGCGCTAAGCTTGGCTTCTTCGTCGACGCGCCGACGATTCTCTATCGCGGCAACGCGCTTGGCCTCAATTTCGTCTGTCGCCATCGACGCCGATGATGGCGCAACGTCTAATATCGCCTGCGGAGCCACCCCGACAGGTTCAACTACTTCTTCGTCGCTGCGCTTAATGTAGGTGCGTTTTTTTCGAACCTCGATATTGACGGTCTTGCGGTTGGCAGATTTTAGCGTGGTGACGGTCTTGCGCCGAAGCGTAATCTTACTCGGCTCGCGCGCACTGGCACCATGCAAGCCCTTGAGGTAGCCCAGCAATACCTGCTTCTCGCCATCAGATACCTGCGCATCGGCGCTGGTGTGTGATAGCCCCGCCTCTTTCATTTGCGCAAGCAAACGCTCGACGGACGCGCCAACGGTTTTTGCCAGTTCACTAACGGTTACTTCAGCCATCGGTCATCCTCTATTACTGCCCGATTAATTATTCACCCTGCTCTTCAAACCAGGGTGCACGAGCAGTCATGATCAACGCGGCTGCCCTCTCTTCATCCATATCGTCAATGTCCATGATGTCGTCGATTGCTTGTTCGGCAAGATCTTCCATGGTTACGATATTCTTGGCCGCCAATTGGTAGGCCAGTGTTTGATCCATCCCCTCCATACCGAGAAGGTCTTCGGCCGGTTCAGTGCTGGTGAGCTGTTCCTCGCTGACCAGTGCCATAGTCAACAGCGCATCTTTGGCGCGAGCGCGCAGTTCTTCGGCGATATCTTCGTCAAACCCTTCGATAGCGCTCATTTCTTCGAGCGGCACATAGGCCACTTCTTCGATACTCGTGAAACCTTCTTCAACCAACACAACCGCCACATCTTCATCGACATCCAGCCCTTCCATCAGGCTCTCTACGATCCCCGACGCCTCTTGCTGATGTTTCTCTTCGGCATCTTCGAGCGTCATTACGTTAATCGTCCAACCGGTCAACTCGGAAGCCAAACGAACGTTCTGTCCGCCTTTACCAATCGCCTGAGCGAGGTTGTCGGCATCCACCGCAACATCCATCGAGTGCGAGTCCTCGTCGACCACAATCGAGCCGACTTCAGCCGGCGCCATTGCGTTAATCACCAACTGCGCAGGATTGTCATCCCACAACACAATATCGACGCGCTCGTCATCGAGATCATTGGAGACCGCTTGCACGCGTGCACCACGCATACCGACACAAGCGCCCACCGGATCAATCCGTGCGTCCTTGCTCTTGACGGCGATCTTGGCGCGCTGGCCTGGGTCTCTAGCCGCACCCTTAATCTCAATGATGCCCTCGGCGATCTCTGGAACTTCGATACGGAACAGCTGAATCAGCATATCTGGCGAAATTCTCGACACCAACAACTGCGGCCCGCGAGTATCATCGCGAATGCCCATAAGGATGGTACGGGTGCGATCGTTGATTCTAAATATTTCACGTCCGACCAATTCTTCTCGCGGCAGAAGCCCTTCAGCATTATCGCCAAAGTCGACCACAATATGGTCGCGAGTCACTTTTTTGACGGTGCCGTTGAGCAATTCACCAACGCGGTCTTTAAACCGATTGACGATCAATTCTCGCTCGGCATCTTTAACTCGCTGCACGATGACTTGCTTGGCCGCCTGCGCCGCGATACGCCCAAATGCTATGTTGTCGACGTGTTCTTCAAAGGTGTCACCAACCGCTAGACTGGGATCTTTTTCATGGGCTTCTTCGGTGGTAAATTGCGTACCCAACTCCGCCAGCACATCGTCGCCGACCACGTCCCACCAGCGAAAGGATTCATAATCGCCGGTTATACGGTCAATCACCACCCGAATATTGGCACCTTCATCAAAGCGTTTTTTGGTTGCCATTGCCAATGCTTGTTCGATCGCTTCAAAAATGATTTCTTGGTCTACGCCCTTTTCATTGGAGACCGCTTCAGCAACCATCAAAATTTCTTTGCTCATTAATACAACCTCAGAGGTATTAAAATGTAGGCACCAAATTTGCTTTTTCTATGCCTTCAACCGGAAACAGATATTCGTTATCTGCCACCAACATAATAATTTCGTCGCCAGCTATTGCCTGCAAACGACCTTTAAAATTCTTTCTATTTTCATACGGAAAGCGCAGTTTAACTGCGATTTCTTCGCCGATGTAGCGCTCGTAATGGGCCAAGTTGTACAGTGGCCTGTCCATTCCCGGCGACGACACCTCAAGGGTATATTCACCCCTGATGAGGTCCTCCACATCGAGCAAACTTGCTGCCTGCCGACTGACGCGCTCACAATCTTCGATCCCCACCCCATCCGGTTCACGGTCGATATAGACACGCAGCAGTTTACGCTTGGTTCCCGAGTGCAACTCGACACCCCAAAGCTCACACCCCAGCGATGTTACCACCGGCTGGAGTAATTCTAGTATCGCACGATCACCCACTGACACAGGGTCCTCCTCGACACACTGCCAACAAAAAATGGGCCATTGGCCCATTTGTTTTACTACAAGCAAAAAACGCCTTGTGACGATTCTTGCACGGCACTCAGGCCGACGCTTGTGACACGCCCCCATCGACACAAAAAAGGGGCCAACCTTCTAGTAATTGGTAGCGGGAGCTGGATTTGAACCAACGACCTTC
>DDJS01000143.1:0-3632 GCA_002339165.1 Cellvibrionales bacterium UBA2618
TCGACTTAACACTTTTTATAAATCCATGTTGAGAAATAATTTTTTTCATGCACTTAATAGACGTATTTAAAATCATAGTAAGGTTTGATTACGAGGGAGTGGCTTAATGGATGAGATTGTCAGTTACCAACAGCAGGACAATGTCGCGACGATCACTTTAGATGACGGCAAGGTGAATGTGCTGTCGCACGCGATGCTAGACGCGCTAGAACGCGCGTTTGACCGCGCACAAGAGAGCCGCGCAATCGTGGTGTTGCGAGGTCGAGAAGGAAAATTTTCAGCCGGTTTCGATCTCAGTGAGATGTCAAAAGGACCGCAGAACGCACTAAAATTGACTACTAAAGGTTCGGAGATGGCGCACAGGATTTTGTGTTTCCCAACGCCTGTCATCGGCGTATCGACCGGGCATTGTATTGCTATGGGCGCTTTTTTAATGCTGACTTGCGATTATCGAATTGGCCTCAGTGGCAGTTTTCGAACCGGCCTAAACGAGACGCTGATCGGTATGACGATGCACCATTTTGGCATAGAGTTGGCCCGCTACCGGTTGCCGGCAAGTTATTTCAATCGCTGTGTGATCAATGCTGAATTGTTTAACCCCGAGAATGCGATGCTCGCTGGGTTTTATGACGCGGTGGCAGCACCAGAAACGATCGACGCCGAAATTGCGAAGACCGTAGATTCGTTTTCAAAGCTCAACATGGGTGCTTTTTACGGTACCAAAACAAAGTCGAGAATGGATGTTCTGGCGCTTCTTAAAGATTGTATTGAGCGCGATCTAAACATGCGTTTCTAGGCCGTAATCTCGAAGAAACTGTCTGCATAGTCGCTAAAATACTGATTTCTTTGCGCGTTTTTTGCTTGGTTAACCACAGAGCCATATGCGGGTGGGATGATGTCGCAACGGCGTGGGTTGACTCTGAAGTACCTTGTTTACCGTTATTCCCTAGACGCCGCCGCCTCGATTGAGCCCGTCACTTGTCTTAATAGCCTCTTTAATTAAATAAATAATCGAAATAACAGGCATTTATAGCTAATTCTTTATAGCTATATGACGATATACAGTATTATATGAAGGCTGTTCATAGAACAGCGCTGGGTCTACTGCTATCTTTTTATTTCGGACTCTCAACATCGAACTCTCAACATTTGGCTTTAAAGCACGTGCTTTTAACCAAGGGCGATTCGGTACGCCTAGGGGTGATACTGACGGGAGTGGTTAATGTTAGTTGATTTGCATGGGCTAATTTATTCTAGGGGGAATTCGCAACATTATGTTTAAAAAGAGATATTTGGCGGTGTTGGCGGTTTTATTTGGCGTGGCACTGGTCACTACACTGGCAACAATGGAATCTCCAGACGAAGGAAGTCTCGTGCATCTGTCGTGTGCGCGCATTGATCAACCTACCGCGAGCCTCTTGCAGACAGTTATTACAGTGAATACCGCGAACAATACCATGACCTGGAATGGCGGTACTTTTGGTGATTTAATTGTTAATGAGCACCAATACCAGATTCGTGCAGTACCCAGAGATCAGTGTAAGAGCAAACTGAGTTGCCCCGACGCGACGATGATTGTCAATCGGATTACGCTGGTGGCTAGTAAGGATCGCTACAAGGGAGCTCAGCAAGATCGCAATCGGCGCTATCAGTGCCAGCAATTAGAACGCATATAGCCGATCATCGCTTTTTGGGTCATCTCGTGATTGCACTTCGTTACTCTGGCGGATAGTGCTCGTGGCGAAGAGACGTTGTCAAGAGACAGTAAAATGCTTATGCCGGATGAGCAACCGTCGTTTGGAGTGCGATTTACGCGGTTTAAGAGTGCTTTTTTCGTCAGATTTTTGTAAGGATTTTGGCGAGGTTCTCAGGCGCTAGATTAACGACAGTCCTCGCTAATCTACTCGCCGTTTTAAGACTGCGTGACTGCATAGTCCATAGAGCTTGGTTTTGTAGTCGCCGCTAAATAAAATCTTAGAAAATATATAGCGATCGCCGAGTTGCTTGACGGCTAGGCAACACTGGCCACTGCCGGCGTATATTTTGACACTCGCTTCGTTAAACGGCTCGCAAACCTTCGCCCCTTGTTCCCAGATACCCTCAACGGTCTGCGCCTCAAATCGCCCCGTATAGCGATTGTCTGTGCCAAAGTTGTGCGCGAGCATGGGGCGCAGGCTGGAATAATGTCCCGCCATGTCTGCAAATACATGGCTTGAGACGACGAGTAACAAGGAGAGAAGGAGTCGCATAAACATATCCCCAGTGAGCTGTTGTATCTTATGAGCATGTTTTTGCTCCCAGTACATGATTTTGGTTTTTAGTGATGTATAAGTCCAGTAAAAAAGGCTTGATAGGTAGTTTTTTGGACACTTGGGCAGAATGACGGGCTCGTCAGAAGGCGGATACAACTGGGTATTTGGCGAAGTACCAAGGCAACGCTGTTGAGTATTTGTCGCTCGACCCACTGAGTTGGAGCTACTTACTTCTTCAAAAAAAACTAGAAACTGTGGTTCGAAGTTGTCTGCCAATTCAGTGTTGTGTCGTTATCCCTTGTAAAGAGTAAGTTACATTTCTATTCGGGGTTTTTTTAAAAATGCAGTCAAATATGAGTGCATTAGTACTCTTATTTGTAGTTCATATAAGGTATATTCATAAAATGACAATTGTGTATAAATTTATCGACTCGATCAATCAATTACCACTTGATCGGTTTGAAGTTAAGCCCGACGCGAGCATCTTTGAGAGTTGGGAGTTCTTGCGCCTCGGCGATGATGATAGTGAACAGTTTTATTCGCGGGCCAAGCTGGGGAATCCTCAGGCTCTTGGCAAGCAACTGAGGATTAAAACAGATCTTTTGGATTGGCAAAATCAGGACCGGTCTAAGACCTACGTTGCGATGGCCCACCAATTGGACTTTGCTCGTCAGCGTGAATATTTAGGTTCAATTTCTAAATTTGATATCAATATTCCGGATCAATCCTACGAGTTTCAAGCGCACGGCGACGGCGTTGGAGAATGGGATGGAACGCTGAAATGTGGCTTGCCCGATGATATCGCCGTGAGTTTGGAAATATGTCACGCTCAAGACCAGGAATTAAACGCTACAGCCAGCGTCAAGACAGGTTGGCAGGGCAAATTTTACGTGATGGTAAGGGTGCTGGTTGATCGCCAGTTGATGCAAAGCCTGACCGAGGACATTAATTCGGGACGTTATCACTCGCTGACCACCAGCGTGTCGGTAATGCCATGGCGACCCCTAAGCGATCACTTTGACAACCTGCTGCCGTCGGCGAGTCCTGTGGCTGCCGATGAGGGTTACGACTTTCCGCAGATCAGCGAGACCCAGTGCAGTGATATGTTCCGGTTTACGCTGGAACCCAAAGATGACCCGCCGAAGATAACAGAGCTGTTTGCGCAACAGTCGCAATTGCTGGAGACATTACTGCAAAGCGTCAAGGCCCTTCGGCCCCTTTTGATTGCATCGGTCGGTTTGATGCTCGCACTGGCAGTGCTTGTTACTCAAAAATAATTTATGAGGCCCCCGGCCAGTTGGAATACATTGATTTATTTAGATTATTTCAATTGGCTTAGACTAATCGGGTCGGACTGATTTTTTCGATTTAAATGGATAA
>DDJS01000143.1:4022-14414 GCA_002339165.1 Cellvibrionales bacterium UBA2618
CCTTGTTCTTTTGATTGCGCTGCCGTGTAGATTAGAGCCCTGGTTTAGCGATTAATTGATCATTCGTTTTGAAAGCGTTTTGGTCGGGCTATGCAACGAGGTCGTGTCGCTTTCGTAGACAGCTAGGTTCAGAGTATTGGCAATACCGACAATATGCGACCAACTCAAGCGCAGCGAAATGTCGCCGAGAATAAAATGCACCATGTCACAGTCCTCACACTTCCAGAGTTCGCAATAGGGTGATATAGCGAGAGCTTTGGGCTTGTCTTGGTGGCCTTTGTGGTCTTTATGAGGTGGTAGCATGGTGTAAGATCACTCCCTTTTTTTTGATAATAGCAATGATAATGATTATCGATACGGATGGCAAATTAAATTATCTACAGTGTATTGTGCTCGATGGCGGTCTTGTTGCCTGATCAGTCCGTAGGTATCGTGTCTTTTACTTAGATCATGTGCAGTGTTACAGAGGAATCAAAGCGATGCATCAGCTCAATCGCGTTCAAACACCGATCCTGTGGTTCACTATTTTAGTGGCTGTTGGCACACTATCGGCCTGTAGTTATCTCGAGGTACCGCATCGCTTTGATGCCGCGCAGCAAGTTTTGACGTCGAGCGGCATCGCCCAAGGGCGATCGATGGATATCGACGAGTCGCAAATAGTCGAGTGGCTCGATATCCCCTACGCTCAACCACCGGTGGCAGAGCTTCGTTGGCGGGCACCGAGGCCATTGGCTGCGACAGATGATTTGATTGTTGCACCAGACACGACTGCCTGCGTGCAGGAGGCCAGCGATTACGGCGGTGTCCCCGGCCGTGGAATGGTAGGTAGCGAAGACTGCCTGTATCTTGACGTCCGAGCCCCCAGCAGGGCGACGTCAAAACGCAATCCTGTGATGTTTTGGATTCATGGCGGTGCCAATGTCTCTGGGGTCAAAGATTACTATGACTTTTCACGCCTAGTGGCGTCCGAAGATGTCGTGGTAGTGACCATTAATTATCGCCTCGGGCCGCTCGGTTGGTTTACCCATCCCGCCATTCAGGGGCTGCAAGAAGGCATAGACACGGCATCTAATTATGGCACCCTGGATATCATTGAGGCCTTAAAGTGGGTACAAAAAAATATCGCCAGTTTTGGTGGCGATCCACAAAACGTAACAATTTTTGGTGAATCCGCGGGGGGGCACAACGTCCTCGCCTTGCTGGCTTCCCCTTTGAGCAGCGGTCTGTACCACCGCGCCATAGCTCAGTCTGGCTACCTGACAAGCGCCACTGTTGACAGTGCGATCAATCGAGATGGTGTCGATCCTATGGTGCGACGAGGTTCATGGCAGATGGTCGATGCTCTGCTTTTGACCAGTGGCGAGCGCTCAGACGTCCTTCGTCAGGAAGATTGGTCGCTGCCAGTGTTGCGGGACAAACTCATCTCTACCGACGCCCGAGAATTTTTCCAAGTCTACATCGACAACGCCGAAAATGACTACATGCCGCTGACCACCGCGGATGGTGTAGTAATCCCTGTCGAGGGATTGAGGGCGGCATTGGGCGATTCCACCTATGCCAAGCGCGTCCCGGTGATAGCCGGCAGTACTCGAGATGAATTAACGCTTTGGCTGGGATTGCACCGTTATTTTATGTCGGTATCCTATCCATTTACGCGACTGTTACCGGCAGTAGTACGGGTTAAAAACCCCGAACTTTATCAATTTTGGGTCGAGACTCGTTCTCACGCTTGGAAGTTACGGGGTGTCGATGACGCGCTCGATGCTCTGCATAAGGCGGGATACGACAGTCTGTATGCTTATCGCTTTGATTGGGACGATCAACAATCGTCGTGGTTTGCCGACTTTCCGGCGTTTATGGGAGCCTCCCACGGTATCGAAATTAGTTTTTTGACGGGTGATTACAAGTACGGTCCAATCAGCGATTACATTTATCCACCGAGCATCGCGCGCGATCAGATGGAGGCAACCATGATGTCTGTCTGGGGAGACTTTGCTCGATCCTCGAACCCAGCGACGCGCTTATCGAGTAACTGGTTGCAGTATACCCAGAACCAGCGATATTTCTTACGACTGGACAAAGATCGAGATCTAGGGCTCGAGTCGGAGCGCGATGACATGGACTCATTGTTACTCAAGATCGCGAATACCGACGTTGCTAGCGAGTTAGAGAAATGCATCATTGCGTGGGAATCTCTGATCAATGTCGGAAACCCAGAAATTGAGCGCTATCAGGCCTGGGACGACCGGCGCTGCGCGAATTATGACATCGTCTATGAACAACGGCGTATCGCCGATGAACTGCGCGAGGCGCATGGCAGTGTGGCCATATTTTGACCATCACCGGTCGGGTAGCAGTCAGCGGGTACGCTGAACAACAGCGGTTGTAAATGGCTTTGATGATGCAATTTCTACAACTACCGAAAACACCCCTGAGGGTACTATCATTGCTCGGTCTGGCGGTATTTTTTATCGCCATTGGTTGTGACCATTTCATACGACCGAATTTTTACGTCGGTATTATGCCGCCTTATCTGCCGGCCCACCTCGAACTGGTCTATTTGAGTGGTCTCTTTGAGATTCTCGGCGGGATGGCCTTGCTTATTGACGCCTCACGACGCTTTGCGGGCGTTGGACTTATGGTGCTTTTGGTGGCGGTGTATCCGGCCAATGTGCACATGGCCATGCACCCAGAACTTTTTCCTGAGCTGGATCTCGCTGCGCTCTACGCACGTCTCGTTCTGCAGTTTGTTTTTTTGTATTGGGTTTATGCCAGCACGCTTGCTACGCCACGTCCGAGGCAAAATGCCACTGAGATCGAGGATCGATTTACAGTTGATTGACGCATAATGAGAGAGGGCGCAGAGGCTCGAACCCACCAGTCACATTCAGCGGTTTACAGCGGCCACTAAATTATCGACACTCTTTGCCTCGGTAACATGAGCGCCGCTTTCACTTTGATCGGGTGTATCTTTGGAGATTACTAAATGACAGTTTATAAAGTTCCACAAAAGGAATTTGCGTTTATCCTCGACGAGATCGTGGGATATGAAGAACACTGCAAAATGCCGGGTTTCGAAGATGCCAGCCGCGACGTGATTGATGCGATTTTGCCCGAGGCGGCAAAATTTTTTGAGGACGTGGTCGCGCCCACGAATTATCTCGCCGACTCTCAGGGTACCCAATTAATCGATGGCGTGGTGCAAACTGCGGCGGCTTTTGATGGTGTTTATCAACAGATGATCGACGGCGGTTGGTGTTGCTTGAACGGCAGCACAGAGTACGGTGGAGCAGGGCTGCCAGGCGTTATTGATGTGGCCAGCCAAGAGATGTTGCAATCATCCAACAGTGCCTTGAGCCTGCTGCCGATGTTATCCCGCGGAGTGATTCATGCCTTGAATTTGTATGGTTCCGACGAGCAAAAAAATACCTATCTGGAAAATATTATTACCGGTGTTTGGTCGGGCACCATGAATCTTACCGAACCCCAGGCGGGCACAGATCTGTCGGCAGTGCAGACCAAGGCGACACCAGATGGCGATCACTTTCTCATTAGTGGACAAAAAATTTATATCACCTGGGGAGACCATGAGCTCGCCAAAAATGTGATTCACTTGGTGTTGGCGCGGATTTCCGGTGCGCCGGAGGGCAACAACGGTATTTCGTTGTTTTTGGTGCCCAAGTATTTGCCCAATACGGATGGCAGCATCGGTCGTGCCAACGATGTTCGGGCTGTTGGGATAGAACATAAATTAGGTATCCACGCCAGCCCTACGTGCACCATGGCGTTTGGCGACAATGGTGGTGCCATCGGTTACCTAGTCGGTCCAGAAAACCGTGGTTTGATGTGTATGTTTTCGATGATGAATAACGCTCGATTGGCTGTTGGCCATCAGGGCATTGGGTTGGGTGAGCGCGCTTATCAGCAGGCAGCGGCCTTTGCCGCCGACCGAGTTCAGGGTCGAGTGGCGGGCATGCCCCAAGGTGCGCCAATCATCCATCACCCAGACGTAAAACGCATGCTTATGCAAATGCGCGCCCTCACGGAGGGGGGAAGGGCGTTGTCGTTCTATGCGGTAGGCGCCGAGGATCGCAGCCATCACCACAGTGACGCTCAACAGCGCGAGCGCGGTGCACTGTGGGTCGAAATGCTGACGCCGCTGGTCAAGGGGTGGTGTTCTGAGGTGTCGATGGAAGTCGCATCTCTCGGCGTGCAAGTGCACGGCGGTATGGGCTTTGTCGAGGAAACCGGCGCTGCTCAACATATGCGCGACGCGCGAATATTCCCCATATACGAAGGCACTAACGGCATTCAATCACTGGACTTTATTGGTCGAAAATGCCTTCGCGATGGCGGTGAAGGGCTGTCATTGCTGCTTTTGGAAATGGACAGCACCATCGTTACTTTAACGTCTAAAAGTCCCGCCATTGTGCGGTTGCGCACTGCTCTAGAGCGCAGCGTCACGGATTGCCGTGCGGCCATGGCTCAGGTGTTAGCGAATCCCGATGATGCCCCTGCAGTAGCCTATAGTTATCTGATGTTGTTTGGTAATGCGCTGTGTTTTTGGTTGCTGGTGGTGCTGGCTGCCGCAGCCCAGAGGCGTATTGATGAGGGTGCTACCGATCGCTTTTACAGCCAAAAAATCGCCACAGCTAGTTTCTTTGGCAGTCAGATTTTATCCCGCAATCAAGGCTTATTGCAGGCCGTTTACGATGGTTCTGCAAGTCTTGACCTGATCGATGCCGGCGATCTTGTGAGTGCTTAATGGCGTTTATCCACTGACACTCAAACCGGCTGATTAGGTCGCCTGCGTACGAGGACATTGAGTCATCACAAGGGTGTTCAGACGCTGAAAAAGGTACCAAGATTGGTGCTTTTTAGGCTTCCTATACGGCTGTTAAGAGGCAAGGGCGTTTGTGTCTGCGTAGTCTATGCCACTGCGCGTGATGCGCCCAGCCATTCTTGCAAGCGTTATGATGGGTTTTGCAATACCGGCGGTTGGCAGCAGATCGCACGCGGGTGCCAAGTCTAAAATACAACGGTTAGCTAGCTTGACTTCAAATACTCGGCTATCTGCATCGTCTAGCTGTGGATTTTGGCTACAACTTTCTATCGAGCGTTTTTGGTACTCTGCGCTTAGTGCTGCTTAGGCACCAGTGTCGCGAAGCACGAAACCGACGACTAGTGCTATGGTGCAAATAAACAGAAACGTGAAAACCACGCCGCCTATAATAAACGCCAGTGGGTTGCCCTGTTCAAAATCGTGTTCGCGGTTTTTGTTTGAATTGACCCCAAGCGCCGCCCAGAGCACGCTCTTTACCACGCTGCCGAGGCCGTGCTTGGATGGTGAATCGGTATCTAAGCTTTGATCATCTTGACTCATGTGTTGCCCTGCTCTTTGTTCTCGTCTCTGTCGATATCCATACCAATTTCTCAGTCGTTAAGCACTGGCGTCAACCAGCGCGTCATTTGCTCGATACTGATGCCTTTGCGCTCGGCCAAAGACTCTACTTGATCGTGGCTGATTTTCCCAGTGTTAAAGTACTTTGCGTCGGGATGCGCGTGGTACCACCCGCTGACCGATGCTGCGGGCGACATGGCAAAGCTCTCGGTCAGCACGATGCCGGTTGCCGATTCGGCGTTCAATAGTTTAAAGAGCGTGGCTTTTTCGCTGTGGTCGGGACACGCGGGGTATCCGGGTGCTGGACGAATGCCGCGGTATTTTTCACCGATGAGTGCATCATTGTTGAGGTTTTCATTGTCAGCATAGCCCCAGTATTCGCGACGCACGCGTTGGTGCAAATGCTCGGCAAAGGCCTCTGCCAAGCGGTCGGCAAGCGCCTTGACCATGATCGCGCTGTAGTCGTCTAGGTCGCGCTCATAGCCGGCGGCAAGGTGCTCGGCACCAATACCAACAGTCACCGCAAAACCGCCTATATAATCGTCGCGACCACTATCTTTGGGCGCTACATAATCGGCTAATGAGCGCAGTTCTTCGCTGGCACCGGGTTTTTGAATTTGCTGCCTGATGTGATGCAGTACAGCCGTCGGTTGATTGGCGCCAGTCTCGCTATAAATTTCAATATCGTCAGCATTGACAGTGTTTGCAGGCCATAGCCCGAACACCGCTCGGGCCTCGAGTAATCGTTCTTCGACAATTTTATGGAGCATAGTTTGAGCGTCTTTGAAGAGCGTTGTTGCGGCGTTCCCTATGACATCATCGGAGAGAATTTTCGGGTATTTGCCGATTAAATCCCAGGTGATAAAAAAGGGGGTCCAATCGATGTACGGAAGCAGGGTTTTTAGCGGGTAGTCGACGAGAACTTGGTTACCGAGTTGTTTTGGGGTATCGGCCTCGAAATCCTGCCAATTACTTTGCGGTTTTTGTGCTATTGCGTCGCTGTAGGCGAACAGGGTGCCGCGTCGAGTGCGGTTGGCGGTGCGCTTGCGTACCGCCACATAGTCCTTTTGAATCCCAGCAATAAATTCGCTGCGAGTTTCCTCACCCATTAGTTTACCCGCGACGCCAACGGCTCGGGATGCGTCGGCCACGTAGATTGCCTGATTGTCCTCATATTGCGGGGCAATTTTGACCGCAGTATGGGCCTTTGAGGTGGTCGCTCCGCCAATCAGCAGTGGAATGTTAAAGCCCTGACGTTGCATCTCGCTGCCAACCCGAACCATTTCATCCAACGACGGAGTTATCAGTCCCGAGAGTCCGATGATATCGACATCCTGATCGCGAGCTTCACGCAGAATTTTTTCTGTGGGTACCATAACCCCGAGGTCTATGACCTCATAGTTGTTACACTGCAGCACCACGCCGACGATATTTTTACCGATGTCATGAACATCGCCCTTGACGGTGGCCATCAGTATTTTTCCGTTAGTGCGCGCGCGGGCATCCTTGTCTTGCTCGATGTAGGGCTGTAAATAGGCCACCGCCTGTTTCATCACGCGGGCGGATTTGACTACCTGCGGTAAAAACATTTTACCGGCACCGAATAGATCTCCGACCCGATTCATACCGTCCATGAGTGCGCCTTCGATCACTTGAAGTGGTTTTTCGACTCCCTGCCTAGCCTCCTCTGTGTCCTGCACGATAAATTCAGTGATGCCTTTGATCAGCGCGTGCTCAAGGCGTCGGTGAACTGGACGCGAGCGCCATTTAAGGTCTTGACGCACCGTCTGGGTGGTGCCGTCGTTGCGAAATTTTTCTGCGACATTCACTAGTTTCTCGGTCGCTTGAAGGTTTCGATAAAGAACGACGTCCTCGACCACATCGCGCAGTTCGGTTGATAGATCGTCGTACACCGCCAGTTGCCCGGCGTTGACAATGCCCATACTGAGACCCTGACGAATCGCATGGTAGAGAAATACCGAATGAATCGCCTCGCGAACTGGATTGTTGCCGCGAAATGAAAAAGACACGTTTGAAATGCCACCGGACACCAAGGCATCCGGTAGATGCCGCTTAATCCAGCCGCTAGCCTCGATAAAGTCGAGGCCGTAACGGTTGTGCTCATCGATTCCGGTGGCGACGGCAAACACGTTTGGATCGAAAATAATATCCTCTGCTGAAAAGCCAACTTTAGCGATCAGTAGATCATAGCTGCGCTGGCAGATTTGCTGGCGGCGCTGCAAATTATCTGCCTGCCCAAGCTCATCAAAGGCCATTACCACCACGGCAGCGCCATATTGCTTGCATAGTCGAGCGCGCTCTAAAAATTCTTCTTCGCCCTCTTTAAGACTGATCGAGTTGACCACTGGCTTACCTTGCACGCACTTCAAACCCGCCTCGATCACCGACCATTTTGACGAGTCGAGCATCAGCGGCACTCTGGAAATGTCGGGTTCGGATGCCAATAAATTGACAAAAGTGACCATCGCGGGCAGCGACTCAAGCATACCCTCATCCATATTAATATCGATGACCTGCGCACCATTGAGCACTTGGTTGCGCGCCACCTCGACCGCTGCAGCGTAGTTTTCTTCCAATATAAGCCGTTTAAAAGCGGCAGAACCGGTGACGTTGCAACGTTCGCCAATGTTGACGAACAGCGACTTAGAATCGATATTAAAGGGCTCTAAACCCGATAGCCTGCAGGCAGGGGGCAGCGTTGGAGGTTTTCGTGGTGCTAAATTGGCGACCGCCTGAGCGATTTTTGAAATGTGCTCGGGTGTGGTGCCGCAGCATCCGCCGACAATGTTGAGTAAGCCAGATGCGGCAAATTCGGCAATCGTGCGAGCCATATCATCAGGATTTAAGTCGTAACCGCCAAATTCATTGGGCAATCCAGCATTGGGGTGGGCGCTAACCCAACAGTCGCTGCAGTTGGATAGCTCTAACAGGTGGGGGCGCAGTTCACTGGGCCCCAGCGCGCAGTTCAACCCCACGGCGATCGGCGCACTGTGTCTTACGGAGTTCCAGAAGGCCTCGGGGGTTTGACCGGAAAGCGTGCGTCCACTGGCGTCGGTAATGGTGCCAGAGATCATAATCGGTAGTTCGATGCCGAGTCGATTATAAACATTTCGTATAGCAAACAACGCAGCTTTAGCGTTCAGAGTATCAAAAATGGTTTCGACCATTATAAGATCGCAGCCACCGGCGATAAGGCTGGTGCACGACTCGTCATAGGCTCCGACCAGTTCGTCAAAGGTGACATTGCGCGCGCCCGGATCATTGACATCTGGAGACAGCGATGCGGTGCGACTGGTAGGGCCCAATACGCCCGCTACAAAACGTGGATGCTCTTTGGTGCTGACGGCATCGCAGGCGCTTCGCGCGAGTTGTGCCGAGCGCAAATTGATCTCTGCTGAGTAGGCCTGCATTGCGTAGTCCGCTTGCGAGATGGCTGTGGCGTTAAAAGTGTTGGTTTCGATAATATCCGATCCCGCATCTAGGTAGGCGCGATGGATGGCACTAATGATATCGGGCTGGGTCAGGCTTAGTAGGTCGTTGTTGCCGTTTAGATCACACTGCCAATCGTTAAATCTCTGGCCGCGAAAATCAGTCTCATCGAGCGTATAGCCTTGAATCATGGTGCCCATGGCGCCATCAAGGACAAGGATTTTACGCAGTGCGGCGGCGTTTAGGCGCTGATGCGCGGATGCTTGGAGGTCCTTCTGTACATCTATAGGGGTGGTCATACGGAGTATCCCAGTCATTAAGGCCCTATTGTATCAAAATATTTAGATATATGCTTGAGCATCTGATGCGGCCAGCGGGTTACGATAAAATACCAAGGATGTGATAAACTTTAATGCTTATAGAGAGGTTGAAATTGTTCCTCGGAGTACCCATTGATACGACTCTAGATCAATCCAAATAGGCGCCCAATTATGCACAATGTCACCATCACCGAATCGGCACAGGGCTATTTGGCCGGTCTGCTGGAAAAACAGGACTGTGAAGGGATTGGAATTCGTATGTTTGTCAGCGATCCGGGTACGCCAAAAGCTGAGACCTGCATTGCTTATAGCCGTCCGGGCGAGCATAACGAAGAGGACTTAGTGGTCGAATACTCTGCGTTTAAAGCCTATTTTGAGCAGCGCAGTATCCCGTTTCTGGATGAGGCCAAGGTCGATTATGCGGAAGATAAATTTGGCGGACAGTTGACAATTAGAGCGCCAAATTCGCGCTTGCCGAATGTTAATGATGACAGTCCGGTTGAAGACCGAGTCAATTATTTGCTCTACAACGAAATTAATCCGAGCCTCGCCGCGCACGGCGGTGAGGTGTCGCTGGAAAAGATTGTCGATGGCCATGCGGTATTGCAGTTTGGTGGCGGCTGCCAGGGATGTGCCGCGGTGGATTTGACATTAAAAGAAGGCGTTGAGAAGACCTTGATGGAAAAAATACCGGAGTTAAAGGGCGTTATGGACGCGACCGACCACAGCGACAGTAGCAACGCTTACTTTAAGTAACAAAGTCAGGCTCCTCTGACAAAAGCTTTGCATCATCGGGATCATCGGGGCAACAAAGGATAGGTTGCTTTAGGCCGGTCCCTCGATATTGCCAGTGATGAATATACGATGAAAGAGATGCTGACCCTTTTTTGTGACATTACTCAAAAGCGCATAAACTTGCTGCATATGTCATGACAAGGGCATGAAAAAGCCTAGAGCAAAGACATGGCAATGATGGATCGTTGGATAAATAAAAAGAGTTATCATGCAGATATCAAGGCGGTGCGCTCAGAACTACCAGACATGTTAACGCTTAAAGGTTATTTACAGAAAACCAGCGGGTGAAAGGTATTCACTCAATAAAAAAAGCCCCGCAGTGATTGGCTACGGGGCTTTTCATTGAGCCAGTTAAAATCCAGAAGCTAACCGATAACTCTCACCGGCACAGCTTGTGGCTCAACACTCAGGTCTGCCGAAGGTGGC